>JAMJQL010000004.1 GCA_023554245.1 Gemmatimonadota bacterium | reverse complement strand
GCCGGCACGGTCCCCAGCTCCGATATCAGCGCCTCGGTCAACCCGGCGGCGAGGTACGGCATCTCCTCCTGCGGGCTCCGCGGCTCGAAGTACATGACCGCGATTCTCCTTGGATCTTCGGTCTCTTCGAGTGCGTCGAGCGCCGATGCCCGGGTCGCGCGCGCGGCGTACGCCTCCGGGTCCGAGGTTGTCAGCTCTCCGATCTCGAACCCGGCCACCGGAAACAGGACGATCGCCGCGAGCGCCAGGTTCCCGGCGATCACCAGACCGTCCGATTTCGTCCACGCGTCCGGCCCCGGAGCGCCGTGGTGCCAGGTAATCCAGGTCACTGCCGGCAGCATGAGCAGCAGCAGCGAGACGACGAAGCTCGACAGTGTGGAAGAGAGACCGTACTGGTTCACGGCCCAGTCGGTGAATTCGAGCAGCGCGAAAGATCCGATGAGGTACGCGCCCACGACCTGCGGGACTCGCCGTTTGAACGCCTGCTTGAGGACGCTCGGCTTCTTTTGTTTCTTCAGGCCCTGAAACGCGGCCGGGTCGAGCAGCACCCGGTAGACCCTGACCGGCTCTTCGATGTTCTTGACCGACTGGAGCCCGAGGTCCTCGAATCCGAGCTCGACCTTGTTCTTGACCTGGCTGTATGCGCTGTCGGAGATGAACACCCCGCCCGGATCTGCGATGGACTCGATGCGGGCCGCCACGTTGACGCCGTCGCCGTAGATGTCCCCGTCGTCGACCACGATGTCGCCGACATTGATGCCGATCCTGTACTGAATGCGTCTGTCGGCGGGGATCTCCTCTTCGCGCGCCGGCATCGCACGTTGGATCTCAGCCGCGCACTCGACCGCATCCACCGCGCTGGGGAACTCGCACAACAGACCGTCCCCGGTGCCCTTCACGACATGACCATTGTGTGCTTCGACTGCCGGTTCCAGCAGACCCGTCACGTGAGATCGGTGACGCGTCAGGGTCCCTTTCTCGTCGGCCTCCATCAGGCGCGAAAACGAGACCATGTCCAGCGCGAAGATTGCGGCGAGTTTTCGTTCCATGCCCCTGCCCCTGGGGAGTGGCGAGCGGCCCTCGGCGGTCCGGGACCGGCGGACCGGGCCGTTCCCGATGTTACGAAATGAGCTCCCGCTACGCGACTCCGGAGCCGCCGATCGCGCCAAGGGCACACGTCGGTTGGACATCCGGGCGCGAAAATCCTACTATTTCTCTACAGCTTCACTACCGGGGCGCAAGGATACGCAGATGAGATTCCCCTCGCAGCGGTCCGTCGCTGACTCGTTCTCGTCCATCCCCCTGGATGCGGGAGCGGACCTGGCTCTGAAGGACGGCTCCCGCGTCGCCGTGATCGGCGGTGGTCCCGCCGGTTCGTTCTTCTCCTACTTCCTGCTGAAGATGGCCGAGGCGATCGATCTCGAGCTGGAAGTGGACATCTTCGAACCTCGATTCTTCACGAGGGGAGGACCGTCGGGCTGCAATCATTGCGGGGGCATCGTTTCGGAATCCCTCGTACAGATTCTCGCCGCCGAGGGGATCAATCTCCCCACCGAGGTCGTGCAGCGGGGTATCGAGTCGTACGTCGTCCACATGGACGTGGGCAGCGTAGCGATCCAGAGTCCCGCGAAGGAGTCCCGGATCGCGGCGCTCTACCGGGGCAACGGACCGCGTGACGGTAGTGAGCTGCAATGGGAGAGCTTCGACGGCTACCTGCAGGGGATGGCCGTAGAGAGAGGCGCCAGGGTCCGGCACAAGCTCGTCACCGGCGTGGATTGGACGGATGGGAAGCCGGTCCTGATCGAGAATGATGGACACGCCTCGGCCTATGACCTCGTGACCGTGTCCGCCGGCGTGAACAGCAACTTCATCGGGATGCTGAAGGACTCACCCGCCGGCGTGGCACCGCCGAAGACCACCCGTACCTACATCTGCGAGTTCAAGGTCGGCCGCGAGGGCGTACACGAGATCATGGGCAATGCGATGCACGTGTTCCTGCTCAGCATTCCCCGTCTCGAGTTTGCCGCCCTGATTCCCAAGGGCGAGTTCGTCACGATGGTGATGCTGGGCGACGAGCTCGACCAGGAGCTGGTGCACGCTTTCCTGGATGATCCCACCGTCCGCCGCTGCTTCCCGACCGACGAGAAGCCGGTGGTGTGCAGCTGCTCTCCCCTGATCAACATGGGGGCGACGAAGCGGCCGTACGGCGACCGGATCGTGATGATCGGCGACAGCGGCGTGACCCGTCTGTACAAGGACGGAATCGGCGCCTCGTACCGCACGGCGAAGGCGGCCGCCGCGACGGCGGTCTATCAGGGGATCTCGGCTGACACTTTCGAAGAGCACTACTGGCCGGCGTGCAAGGCCATCTCCTCGGACAACGCGATCGGCAAGGTGATCTTCGGGGTCACGACGTTGTTCAAGCACTCGAAGATCTCGCGGCGGGCGATCCTGCGCATGACCAGCCTGGAACAGGAGCAGGAGAAGGCTCCGCACATGAGCTCGGTGCTGTGGAACATGTTCACGGGAAGCGCGCCTTACAAGGAGATCTTCACGAGCACTCTCCACCCCGGATTCATCGGAAGCCTCGTTTGGAATCTCGCTCACGGAATGCGACCGTCGGGTGGAAACGGGAAGGTGGCCTGACATGCGAGATGGAGCCCTCGGCAGGGAATATTTCGGCGGCGAAACGATCATCCAGCAAGGTGAGACCGGCGACTGCATGTACGTGGTTCAGTCGGGCAGCGTGGAAGTCGTCCAGAAGGTGAATGGGGGAGAACAACGACTGGCCATTCTCGAGACCGGGGATTTCTTCGGCGAAATGGCGCTCTTCGAGCGTGAGGTACGCTCGGCGACCGTGAGGGCGCTGGTCGATGCACGAATCCTGAAGGTCGACAAGAAGACGCTGCTCCGGCGGATCAAGGAGGATCCGCTGCTGGCGGTGAATCTGCTGGAGACCATGTCGGGCCGGATTCGCGAGCTCAACGCCGGACTCGCGCGGGCAGGAGTGGAATCGGAATGAGCGATGCGACCTCTCCGGAAGCCGGAGGACTCGGGAACGACGAACGACGACTCACTCCTGCCTACCGTCCGAGCCAGGTCGAGAAGCAGGCGCCCTGCCAGGCGGGCTGTCCGAACTGCGGGGACATCCGTGGCTGGATCGGCACCGTAGCGCAGCGCGACAAGCTCGGGCTGACGAAGGAGGAGGCGTACGAGCGGGCCTGGCGAATGATCACCGACGTGAACCCGTTCCCGAGCGTGCTCGGGCGCGTCTGTCCCCATCCCTGCGAAACGCACTGTAACCGGGCCGAGCACGATGAGCCGCTGGCCATCAACGCCATGGAGCGTTTCCTCGGTGATTGGGCGATCGAGGCCGATATTCCGCTCCCCACGATCGATGGCGAAGCCGGACCCGAGTGGGTCGGCGTCGTGGGCGCCGGTCCCTCCGGCCTGTCGTTCGCTTACCAGATGGCGCGCCGTGGCTACCGCGTTACGGTCTACGAGGGCCGCGAGAAGGCCGGGGGCATGCTCCGCTTCGGGATCCCGGACTACCGGCTTCCTCCCGCGGTCCTGGACGCGGAGATCGAGAAGATCGAGCGGCTCGGCGTCGAGATCGAACTCGAGACGGCCGTCGGTCGCGACGTGTCCTTACAGGAGCTCAAGCAGCGCCACGCGGCCCTGTACCTCGGGATCGGCGCGCAGGCGGGTCGAGGCCTCGGAGTCCCGGGCGAGGACGGACCGGGGGTCTGGACCGGCACCGAGTTCCTCTCGCTCGTGAACTGCGGCGAGCCCGTCGATCCGGGAACGCGCGTCGCGGTAATCGGCGGCGGCAACACGGCGATCGACGCCGCTCGCGCCGCCCGGCGGCTCGGCGCCGAGGTGACGATTCTCTACCGCCGCTCTCGGACCGAGATGCCTGCGATCGAGCACGAGATCGACGACGCGCTCGAGGAGGGCGTGGAACTCGTGCTGCTCGCGAGCCCGGTCCGCCTCGAACGGCAACCGAACGGGGACCTCGCGACCCTGATCGCGCAACGCATGGAGCTGGGCGAGCCGGACGACAGCGGCCGGCGCCGTCCGGTCCCGATTCCGGACTCGGAACTCGAGCTGCCAGTCAGCGCGGTGATCGCGGCGGTCTCGCAGGCGCCGGACATCCGCGGATTCGAAGACCTGGACCAGGATGGCGGCTGGTTCCTCACCGGGAATGGCGGCGCGGTCGGCGACGGGGTCTGGGCCGGCGGTGATGCGCTCGGTCTCGGAATCGCCGGCATGGCGATCGTCCAGGGACGACACGCCGCCGAGGCGCTGCACGCGCGGTTCAGAGGCCTCGCGCCCCCGGAGGCGCCCGAGAACGGCAAACGGCTGGTGGGCGCCGACGAGATCATCATGGAGTTCCACGAGACGCGCCCGCCGGCGCTGCCGGAGCGGCTCTCTCCGGAGGAGCGTCTCGCGGCGCCGATGGCAGAAGTCAGTGGCCGGATCACCGAGGAGCAATTCCTCGCCGAGACCAGCCGCTGCTTCTCCTGCGGCTCCTGCTTCGGCTGCAGCCAGTGCGAGATGTTCTGCACCTCGGGCTGTTTCACGAAGCTCGAGGAGGTGGGCCCCGGCATTTACTTCACGCTCACCCTCGAGCAGTGCCAGGAGTGCGGGAAGTGCGTGGAGGTATGTCCCTGCGGGTTCCTCGAGGTCAACTGACGCCGGCGCGCGCGAGCCAGAACACCAGCCAGGCGACCCACACGAGCACGAGCCCGTGCAGGAGCTGGTCGAAGCCGAGCGCCGTCCAGAACACCTGCCGGGTCGGATCCGACAGTTCCGGGCGGCGCGCCCCCATTCTCCCCCGAACGACGTCGATCCCGAGGTGCGTCCAGAACACGATCGAGGCAGCGGCGCCCACAACCATCAATCCCGGCCGCGCGATCGCCAGGACTGCCACGGCCACCAGCAGCGCGTGGATCAGCGCGTGCCCGGCGATCGGTGCGATCGGCCTGCCACCGGACTTGGCA
>JAMJQL010000075.1 GCA_023554245.1 Gemmatimonadota bacterium | reverse complement strand
TCGTAGGACTGGCGATAGTGCTGCACCGTCCGCTCTACGATCCCGAATTTGGCGTCCTCATCGCAGTCCACCCTGATCTCCGGAGTGGACGGATAGGAGGGTATCGCCGCTGCGAGTTCTGAGAGCGGCTTCCCACTGCGAGCGACCAGCTCTGCGAGCCGCGCTGCATCGTAGATCGCGTCGTCGAAGCCGTACCAGCGGTCGGCCAGACAGATGTGCCCGCTCATCTCGCCCGCCACCGGCGACCCACCCGCTTTCATCCGTTCCTTGATCAAGGAGTGACCGGTGCGCCACATCACGGGAACGCCCCCGGCAGCCTCGATCATCTCGGGCAACGCCTGGGAACACTTGACGTCGAAGACCACCTCAGCGCCCGGGTCGTGCGGCAGGATGTCGAGTGCGTAGAGAAGGAGCAGATGATCCCCCCGCACGATCCTGCCATTCTCATCCACCGCGCCGATCCGGTCTGCATCGCCATCCAGCCCGATTCCGATCGCTGCATCGGAGGCCCTGACCTCCGCGATCAGATCGACCAGGTTCTCGTCGACCGTCGGATCGGGGTGATGGTTCGGAAACGTCCCATCCGACTCGCAATACAGAGGTATCACCTCGATCCCGACGGCTTCGAGCACCTCCGGCGCGATGACGCTTCCCGTCCCGTTTCCGCAGTCGAGGACGATCCTGATCGGGGTCGGAATATCCACGGCTTCGCGGACCGCCTCCACGTAGCGTTCGAGGATCGGACGCCGCTCGGTCCGCCCCGCCGCCTCGCGCCAGGATTCCGACTCCACCCGGCGCCGGAGATCCTGGATCGCCTCGCCGTAGAGTGAGCTGCCTCCCGCCACCATCTTGATGCCGTTGTACTCGGGCGGGTTGTGGGAACCCGTGATCTGGATGCCGCCATCCGTCTCGAATTCGCGATCGGCGAAGTAGAGCACCGGCGTCGGCACCGTGTCTACGAGATAAACGTCGGCGCCCGAAGCGTTGAGCCCCTCGCAAAGCGCCTGAGCCAGCGCCGGAGAACTGGGCCGGTTGTCGTGTCCGACAGTGACGGTCGGGTTCTCCGACCCGCTCGACTCACGAAGGCGCGTCGCATAGGCCCGTCCCACAGCCCGCACGACATCTGCGGTCAGGTCGTCCCCCACGATGCCCCGAATGTCGTACTCACGAAATATGGTCGGCGATACCTTCATGTAGACCTCTTCAGGAAGCGGGCCGGACCGGGCCCGGGTGTCGCCGGGCCTCCGAGGGGCCGGCGCAGAGAAACAGGAATCCGCCGTGGCCTGTCCGCCGGCGAAGCGAAGGTGATGCGGGGTCAGCGCTCCGGTTCAGACACATTGGAGGAAGCCCTGCTCGCAGCCGGGTCCTGCCCCGAGGGCCGGGCGGATGGCGCGGCTCCGGGTGCCACCACGGCAGCGCGCGGTACGAGGTCCTCGCCCGCCCGACTCGCGGTGCGCAACCCGTGTCCGGGGAACAGACCGGCTACGAGCAGCGCCAGCGCTCCGATCGAGGCAGCGAACCCGAACGCCAGCCCCGGCCGCTCCGGTGTCGGCAGGGACTCCGGTGCCTCCTCGAAGTACATCTTCCAGATGACCCTCAGGTAGTAGTAGTACGAGATCAGACTGGTGAGCACGAGAGTAATCGCCAGCACCGACTCACCGGATTCCACGGCTGCACTCAGCAGGTACAGCTTGCCGATGAATCCTCCCGTCGGCGGAAAGCCTGCGAGCGACAGCAGGAATACTACGAACGCCGCCCCGAGCAGCGGACGGCGCCAGCCCAGGCCGCGGAAATCGGAGAGCTTCGAGCGGACGTCGCCCTTCCCCGCGACGAGATAGACGATCGCGAACGACCCCAGAGTCATCGCTGCGTAGACGGCGAGATAAAAGAGGGTCGCCGAGCGTCCGAGCGGGCTGTCGGCCGCCACGCCGACGAGCAGGTATCCAGCGTGGGCGATCGACGAATACGCCAGCATTCGCTTGACGTCATCCTGGGCCAGCGCCGCGAGATTCGGCACGATCATCGTCAGCATTGCCAGCCACCAGATGATGCCCTCCCAGAACTCGGCGGCTGGTGCCAGTTCGATGGTTATGAACCTGACGATGGCTGCGAATCCAGCTGCCTTCACACCGGCTGCCATGAAACCGGTGACCGGCGTGGGCGCCCCTTCGTAGGCATCGGGCGTCCACATGTGGAATGGGACCGCCGACACCTTGAACGCGAACCCGACGAGCAGCAGGGCCACGCCCGCGAACAACATCGGATTATTGGACGCCGTGCCGAGGGCGATCTCCGACGTGACGAGGCTCAGATTCGTACTGCCGACCGACCCGAAGATCAAGGCGATTCCGTAGAGAAGAAATCCACTGGCGAATGCGCCCATGAGAAAGTACTTGAGCGCGGCCTCGGCAGATCGCCGTGACCTGCGATCGTAGCCGGTGAGGACATAGACGGAGATCGACATCAGCTCGATCGCGACGAAGAGGACGATCAGATCGCGGGTTCCGCCGAGCAACATCATTCCGACGACGGCCATCAGCACCAGGAATATGAATTCGCCGGTGAACTGACCCTCGCGGTTGAGCCAGTCGAACGAGTAGAGCAAACCGAAAATCGCGACCCCGAGAACGATGAAGTTCATTGCGATCCGGAACCCGTCCACGGCGATCTGCGCGTTCTGTGCAGGAACCTCCAGGGTGAGCAGCCACGCGTTCGCCAGCACCGCGCCCACGAGCCCCGTGATCGCTAGCGGGCCGACCCAGGGTGCGCTCGGGGCGCTCCTGCTCCCGCGCTGGAATACATCCAGCATGAGCACGACGAGGCCCGTGACGGCAACGACGATCTCCGGCAGCAGCGCCCAGACGATATGAAGCGAAGAACTGAAGTCCAGGATCACTTCGTCAACCCTCTCAATCCTCGTCCACGCCGAGGATCGGCATGTGGTCGAAACGCACGTCGGTCCCCAGTGGCTCCAGGGGAGCCTGGCTCGCGCGCATTTCGATCTGTTGCAGGAGCGCGTCCACCGAGGCCGAGGTCTTCTCGAGGAATGGCCCCGGGTATACGCCGATCAGCACGATCATCGCGAGGGCCGGAAGCAGAACGATGCGCTCGCGCAGACCGATGTCGGTGAGCTCTCGATTCTCCTCGTCCTCCACGGGACCGTACAGGACGCGCTGGACCATCGGGAGCATGTAAGCGGCAGCGAACACGACCCCCGTGGCCGCGATTACGGCGGCGACCGGATGGGTACGGAACGTCCCGATCAGGATCAGGAACTCTCCGACGAATCCGTTTGTGCCGGGCAGACCGATGGAGCTGAGAGCCACGACCACGAATGCGAAGGCGAAGAATGGCATCACCTTCGCGATACCGCCGAAGTCCTCGATCAACCGCGTGTGCCGCCGCTCGTAGAGCATGCCGATCAGGAGGAAGAGTGCTCCCGTCGAGATCCCGTGATTCACCATCTGGAGGATGCCGCCCTGAATCGACTCGGAAGTGAGGGCGAACAGCCCGAGCATGACGAATCCGAGGTGGGCCACCGAAGTATACGCGACCAGCTTCTTCGCATCGGGCTGCACGGCAGCGACCCATGCCCCGTAGACGATTCCGATCAAGGACAGGGTGAGGATCGTGTAGACGACCACGTCGCTGGTCGCGGCGTACGCGAAGAACGGCATCGCGAAGCGCAGGAATCCGTAGGTGCCCATCTTCAGGAGTACCCCGGCCAGGATCACCGAACCTGCGGTGGGGGCCTCGACGTGCGCATCGGGTAGCCAGGTGTGCACCGGGAACAGCGGCACCTTGATCGCAAATGCGAGTGCGAAGGCCGAGAAGAGCCAGAATTGCGCCGACCTCGTCACCGGCAACTCGACCAGGTCGTTGTAGGCGAAGGTCACGACGCCGTACTGGCGGTAGTACAGGTACACGAGTGTGACGATCGCGACCAGCATCAGCAGCGAGCCCACCGCCGTGAACAGGAAGAACTTGATCGCTGCGTAGATGCGACGCTCTCCGCCCCACACCCCGATGATGAAGTACATCGGGATCAACATCAGCTCCCAGAACAGGAAGAACAGGAACATGTCGAGGGCGATGAACACGCCGATCATTGCGGTCATCAACAGGAGCAGCATGGCGTAGTAGGTCGGCTCCTGGCGCTTGATGTAGCTGTAGGAGCCGAGAATGGCCATCGGCATTATGAAGGTGGTCAGCAACACCATCAGCAGCGATATGCCATCAACGCCCACCGTATACGCGATGCCCCACTGGCCGATCCAGGGAATCGACACGTAGTTCTGGATTGCCGGAGTTCCCTCCCGGAAGACCCAGAACAACGGGAGCGACAGCAGGAATGCCGCGATGCTGGTCACCAGCGCCACGTGCTTCGCCTCGTCCTTCCCGGCGAACAGGCAGGCGACCGCCCCCGCCAACGGAAGCAGCAGAAGGACCGTAAGAACCCAGTGACTCTCGAAGAAGCTCACGGCTCGATTCCGCTCAGAGCAGGAAAGTTGCGAGGATCACCAGCACCCCCGTCACGAAGTAGAACATGTACGTCGCCACGCGCCCCGTCTGGAACAGGCTTCCGATCCAGCCCACGGCTCGGGTACCTGCCGCCAGGCCGTTGATCGATCCGTCTATCAACCCCGCGTCCACGATTCGCCAGCACCCCCGCCAGAGGGCCAGAAGCGGAAGCACTATGGTGCGGTCGTACAACTCGTCAACGTACCACTTGTTGTACAGGACACCCGCGAGCCCCGTCGGCTCGGTGGAGTCTGCGGCAGGCTTCCAGGTCCGGTGGACGAGGGCCCGGAACGTGAGAATGATGACGACCGCCGCGGCTACGGTCGAAATCCCGGCCCACATCGCTTCCCCGCCTCCGATGGGCGAGCTGTGCGCATCGTGGAGCCCGTGTGCCTCGAGGATCCCGCGGGCCGGCTCGAACACCGGGTGCAGCCAGTCGTGAAGCGCGTGCACGGCCGGCAGGACGGGCAGCGCGTCCGGAATGTTCACCCAGCCTCCCACGATCGACAGCACCGCCAGGATGGCCAGCGGAATCCACATCACGGCCGGCACCTCGTGCAGGTGCGGTTCCGCGTCCGCTCCCGTCCGGTTCTCGCCGTGGAAGGTCATCACCATCAGTCGGGTCATGTAGCCCGCGGTCAGCAACGCCGCGACCAGTGCGATTCCCCACAGGATTCCGTACCCGTACGCACCGGTGTACCAGATGATCTCATCCTTGGAGAAGAAGCCGGCGAGCGGGAAGATCCCCGAAATCGCGAGCGTGCCGATCCACATCGTAGCGAAAGTGATCGGCATGAATCGCCTGAGCCCGCCCTGATTCCGCATGTCGTTCGGATCTTCGTGACTGTGCACCTCGTGGTAGGCGTGGTGCATGGCGTGGATCACCGCACCCGATCCGAGAAAGAGCAGAGCCTTGAAGAACGCGTGCGTCATCAGGTGGAAGATTCCGGCCGTGTACGCGCCGATTCCGACCGCGACGAACATGTACCCCAGCTGGGAGACCGTGCTGTAGGCCAGGACCTTCTTGATGTCGTACTGCTGTGTGGCGATCGTCGCCGCCAGCAGCGCGGTCCCTGCGCCGACCGCCGCGACCACGGCCTGTGAGACCGGAGCCATGGCGAACAGAACACTCGTCCGCGCCACCAGGTAAACGCCTGCCGTGACCATCGTGGCCGCGTGGATCAGGGCGGAGACCGGTGTCGGTCCCGCCATCGCGTCGGGAAGCCAGACGTAGAGAGGAATCTGAGCCGACTTCCCCGTGCAGCCGAGAAACAGGAACAGGGTGATCGCGGTAACCACCGCACCGCCGTATGCGAGCGCAGCCGGTGCCGCGGCGAACACGGTCTCGTAGTTCAGCGTCCCGAAGTGCACGAACACCAGAAACATCGCCACGAGGAAGCCGAAGTCCCCGATCCGGTTGACGATGAATGCCTTCTTCCCGGCGCTCGCGAATTCCCGGTTCTCGTACCAGAATCCGATCAGCAGGTAGGAGCAGAGCCCTACGCCCTCCCAGCCGACGAAGGTGATCGCGAAGTTGGCGCCGAGCACCAGGATCAGCATGAAGAAGACGAACAGGTTCAGATAGGCGAAGTAGCGTGAGTAGCCGGGGTCCTCGCGCATGTAGCCGACGCTGTAGACGTGAATCACCGAACTCACTCCGGTGACCACCAGCAGCATGAGCATGGAGAGCTGGTCGAACTGCAGGTCCACGCCGATGCGCAGGTCTCCCGCCGACATCCAGGTCCAGAGCGAAACGATCGCGGGATCGTGCGGAGCAGCAGCACGCATCGCGAGGAAATTCACGACCACAATCGCGAATGCGCCGATCACCGCCGCCGGCCCCACGATGCTCGGAATCGCCTTGTTTCCGCGCCAGTTGAATGCGCCGACGCCGTTGACTACGGCCCCGATCAGCGGCAGCAGGAGGATCCATGCCGGCAGGATCGGCTCGTAGGCCGCGTGCGCCTCCTGGAGGAGCAATGGCAGGCTCAGCACCGGGTCACCACCTCAAGAGATTGAAGCGATCCACGTCCACGCCTTCATAGTGGCGGAAGATCGCGATGATGATCGCCAGTCCAACGGCCGCTTCAGCGGCGGCGACGGCCATCACGAAGAACACCAGCACCTGGGCCTCCAGGCCCAGCGACCGCGAGAACACGATCAGGCTGAGGTTCACGGCGTTGAGCATCAACTCGACGCACATGAACACGATGATCGCGTTCCGGCGCACCAGCACGCCCGCCGTTCCGACAGCGAACAGAAAGGCGCTGAGTATCAGGGAAGCGAGCTCGATATCCAGGTTCATGCTCGAAGCCTCAGGGTGCGCGGCGCCGGGCCAGGACTACTGCCCCGACGATAGCCACGAGGAGGAGAAGTGCCGTGAGCTCGAACGGAACGAGATAGCTCGTGAACAGGGGCTCGGCGAGCGCCCCGACCGCACCTCTGGATCGGATCATCGCCTCCACCGCCAGTCGACTTTCTTCGCCCGCCAGGGTCGCCTGCTCTCCCCGGAAGACCAGCGCGGCGACAGCCGCGAAGAGCCCCGACCCGGCGACGAGCGCAACCAGGCGAGCGAGGTGCCCGCGCATGTCGATGTCCTCACGATGGCCCAGATTCAACAGCATGATCACGAACAGGAACAGGACCATGATCGCGCCGGCGTAAACGATCACCTGAACGGCGGCCAGGAAGTGCGCGTCGAGCATGACGAACACCCCCGACAGGGCGAAGAACGCGAGCACCAGGTACATCAGGCTGCTCACCGGATTCCGGCTGGCGATCATCATGATCGCGCCGCCGGCAGCCATCGTCGCAAACAACAGGAAGAAAAAGGCTTCCATCATTCCGATGCCGGGTCGAAGGGATCCCAGAGCGCCGTGAACGGGTGGTCCAGCTCGGTGAGTCGCTCGAGGTCGTAGATCCAGCGCTCCCGGCTGTACTCGGCGTTCTCGTAGTGCACTCCGAGGTGAATCGCCTCCACGGGACACACCTCCTGGCAGAAACCGCAGAAGATGCAGCGAAATTCGTCGATCTCGTAAACCGCGGCGTACCGTTCCCCGTTCTCATCCTCAGCGGGGATCAGCTTGATGCAGTTGACCGGACAGACCGTCGGGCAGAGTCCACAACCGACGCACTTCGCGCGTCCGTCCTCGTGGGTCGCCATGCGATGCGTCCCGCGAAGGCGGGGCGAGAGATCCCACTTCTCATCCGGATACTGCTGGGTCGCCTTGTTCGGCTCGAGCAGGTGCTTCAGGGTGATGCCGAGGCCCTTGGTGATCGCGCGCACGTACGAAGCGCTCGACTCCGGCCTGACGACGATCTTGACGCTACCGGGCATGAATCAATCCACCTCGCTGGGCGCGGTCGGGGTCATTCGGCCGCGAATGCCGCCCGCCCGACGCCTCGTTCTCGACGTAGCCCCCTTGACGATCATGCCGCGATCGAGGCCCCAGATCAGGGTGACCATCATGATCAGATTGAGCACGATCAGGGCTCCGGAGTACTGCCAGCCCACGGGAATGCCGGCTTCGTCCAGCAGGTACATCGCCAGTCCCAGGATCATGATGTAGACCATCATGATCGGGATGAAGACCTTCCACCCGAGATCCATCAGCTGGTCGTAGCGAAACCTCGGGATCGTCCAGCGGAGCCACATGAAGAAGAGAACCAGAATGAGCGTCTTCACCGCGAACGACCCGAAGGTGAGGAGAGTCTTCCACCAGGTCGGTTCGCCGATCACGGTGCCATCGGCGAGAACCCGGATGTTGTCTCCCTGCCAGAACGGTATGTCCCAGCCTCCGAGGAAGAAGACGGTAATGAGAGCCGCGGTCGTGATCAGGTGCGCGTATTCGCCGAGGAAGAACATGCCGAACTTCATCGACGAGTATTCGGTGTGGAAGCCGCCGACCAGCTCCCCTTCCGCCTCCGCGAGATCGAAAGGTACCCGGCCCGTCTCCGCCAGACCCGCGACGAGGAAGACGAACGCCGTCAACATGAGGGGAAGGAAGAACCAGGCACCGTACGCGGCCGGGCCTGTTGCGAAATTCTGCTGGGCCGATACGATCTCGGGCATCTGTACGTTGCCCACGAGCATCAGCACGGGGACCAGGCTCATCCCGAGAGCCACCTCGTAGCTGACCATCTGTGCGGAGCCGCGCAGTCCGCCCAGGAAGGAGTATTTCGAGTTGGAGGCCCAACCTGCCATCACGATCCCGTACACCCCCAGGGAAGCGATAGCCAGGACGTAGAGAAACCCGACCGGAACGTCGGCCACGATCATCTCCATCAGTCCCCAGCGGGTCGGTGCCGGTGAGGCGAAGGGCATGACGGCGAACAGGACGGTCGCAGGCACCAGCCCGAGCACGGGGGCGAGGAAGAAGAACTTCTTGTTGGCCCCACCGGGCTCGACCTCTTCCTTCAGAATGAACTTCAGCCCGTCGGCCATGACCTGGAGCAGTCCCAGCGGGCCGACGCGATTCGGACCGCTTCGGTCCTGGATGAAGCCCGCGACCTTCCGCTCGAAGTAGGTGGAAAGAGCTACGAACACGAGCAGCAGGACGAAAAACACCAGGATTTTCAACGTCGTCGCGATGACGAACGCGGTGCCGGTCATCGGGTCCATCGCGTCCTCTATCTCGCCGACGGCGCCGCAGCGCCGTCCGTTCGCACCAGAACGCCCTTCGGCCCGATCGCGCTCCATGCGATCCCGGCCAGTCCCGGCGTCTCCGTGGCCGCCCGTTCGAACGCCGCCTCAGCCTCGAGCACATCCGCCCCGTCCCCGAGAAGCGACAGCAGACGTCGGATGACCATCCAGGCGGGCCTGGCCACCCCGGGCGGCACCAGTGCCTGACGGAATCGCTGCAGGCGCCCCTCGTGATTGATGAAGGTTCCTTCCATCTCGAGAAAGGTCGTGATCGGCAGAATCACGTCCGCGTTGCGGGCCGCCTCGGAGAGGTGGCTGCCCAGATAGGCGAAGAATCCCGCGTCACCAGCGAAGTCGGCGGGAAGGTCGTCCAGCCGGTCTCCGGCCACGATCACGGTGGCGCCCGCGGCGATCGAAGGCAGACTCTCTACCTCGCGGAATCCGAACAACTCTGCGGCTGTTGCATTCGGAGCACGCTCGGCCCGCAGCTTCAATTTCGGAAAGCCCGCGAGTTGCGCCTCGTCGCCGCGGGCGAGACGGTACCCACCACCGCTGATTCCAATTCTGGCGAGCAGCGCCCGGAAGGCGGCGATCGATTCGGTGGATTCGAACGGGGAGACCACCGCCACTCCGTCGCCCTCGGGCATCCGTTCGGACAGCCAGGTCAGCGCCTCGCCCCAGTGGACGGCCTCGAGCTCTCCGTTGCGCCGGATCAGCGGAAGGTCGATCCGGGCACCACGGTTGGCCATCACCAGGTGCTTTCGCCCGTAGTCGCACATCCAGTAGGAGTTCACTTCGGCATTGTAGCGTGGCTTGATCCGTACGACCTGATTCTCCTTGGCCCCGATCTCGATGTTGCAGCCGTTCGAGCACCCGGGACAGACGCCAGGCGCCGAATCCATGTCCCAGGCGCGGGCCTTGAACAGGAAGTCCTCGTGAACCAAGGCCCCGACAGGACACACGTCGACGATGTTGCCGCGGAATTCGTTGTCCAGGTCCTTCCCGGGGAAGGTGTCGATATAGGCCTTGTGCCCTCGTTGCGCGACGATCAGCGCCTCGTCACCGGCCACGTCTCGCATGAATCGCACGCAGCGCGTGCAGAGGATGCACCGATCGGCGAAGTAGAGGATGTCGTCGGCGATCCTGTCCCTGCCCAGCACCAGCTTCGCTTCCTGGAAACGACTCTCCAGCTGGCCGGTCTCGTAGGCGTAGTCCTGCAGCATGCACTGCCCGGCCGCGTCGCATATCGGACAATCGACCGGGTGGTTGAGGAGCAGAAACTCGATCACGGAGCGACGAGCCTCTCGAGCCGCCTCGCTCTGCGTGACCACGTTCATTCCATCTCCCGCCGTCATTACGCAGGACGGCTGGAGCTTAGGCTGCCCCTCGATCTCCACCAGGCACATCCGGCACTGCGCCGGACGTGTCGGAATTCCGGGGTGATAGCAGTAGTGAGGCACTACGATGCCGGCCGTCTCGGCCGCCTTGAGCACTGTCGTGCCCTTCGGGACCGCGACCTCCACGCCGTCGATCGTAAGCCGTATCGTCTCGCTGGCTGGTTCGCTCATCCGTGTCTCGCGCCTCGTAAGGCTCGGTTCAGGCTCGTCCGCCGATCAGCGCCTCGTACTCGTCCCGGAACTTGTCCAGCGAGGACCGGAGCGGGAAGACGACGCTGTCGGCGAGCACGCATATCGTGCGTCCCGTCAACTGCTCACAGAGGTCGTACAGGGTATCCAGGTCCGAAAGCCGCCCGTCGCCGTCCTCAATGCGCTTGAGGATCTTGGCAACCCAGGAGGTGCCCTCCCGGCACTGAACGCACTGGCCGCACGACTCGTGCGCGTAGAAATCCGCGATTCGACGCATCGCGCGGACGATATTGGTATCTTCGTTCAGAACGATCGGCGACGCCGTCCCCAGAGAGCTGCCCGCCTCCTGCAGCCCTTCGTAGGTCGAGGGCACGTCGAGTTCGTCGGCCGTGAGCATGGCGGTCGAAGACCCGCCCGGGATCACTGCCTTGATCTTCTTTCCGTCGGGAGCGCCACCGCACACATCGTAGATCACGTCCTTGAGCGGCACTCCGAGCTCGAGTTCGTAGTTCCCCGGGCGCACCAGGTGACCTGAGCAGCACCACAACTTGGTGCCCGGACTCTTCTCGGTCCCCCATTGACGGTACCAGTCCGCCCCGTTGATCAGGATCATCGGAACCGCGGCGAGAGTCTCCACGTTGTTGACCGTGGTCGGCTTGCCGAATACGCCCGACTGCGCGGGAAACGGCGGCTTGATCTTCGGTTCCGCCCGCCCTCCGGTGAGCGAACTCATCAGGCCGGTTTCCTCGCCCGCGATGTAGGCGCCGGCACCTATGTGGACGGTCAAGTCGCAGTCCCACCCGCTGCCCAGTATGTCTCTGCCGATATAGCCGGCCTCGTAGGCCTCGACCACCGCATCGTTGAGAATCGAGGTGAAGGGGAAATACTCTCCCCGCACGTAGATGTAAGCGTGTTCGGCACGAATGGCTCGAGCCGCGATCAGGCAACCTTCGATCAGCAGGTGAGGGACCCAGCGCAGGATCTCACGGTCCTTGAAAGCTCCCGGCTCGGACTCGTCCGCGTTGCAGCAAAGGTAGTGCGGACCGCTCTTCTCCTGCGGCATGAAGCTCCACTTGAGACCGGTCGGGAAACCGGCGCCGCCTCTTCCCCTGAGTCCCGAGTCCTTGACGATCGTCGTGATCTCGCCCGGGTCCATCTCGACGGCCTGCTTGAGTCCTTCGTATCCTCCGTAGGTCAGCCACGTGTCCAGCTCCCGAGCCTTCGGGTCACCGAAGTGCCGCGAGAGGATCGTACCGATCTCGAGGTCGTGGTCGTGCGGGAATCCCATCTGGCTATGCCTCGGGTTCGCCCGGTTCGAGCTGCGCCAGCACCTCCGGCACCGTCTCCGGGGTGACGTTTTCGAAGTAGCGGTCATTCACCTGCACGACGGTGGCGAAGCCGCAGGCCCCCAGGCACTCGGCCTCGATCACCGTGTACCGGCCATCCTCAGACACTTCGCCTGCGCGGGTGCCCGTGTGCTCGAGGAAGGACTCGAACACTTCCTCCCCGCGGTTCACGTGACAGGAGATGCAGGTGCAGACCTGGATCCAGTACCGTCCGACAGGACGCTTCGCGTACATCGTGTAGAAAGTCGCCACCGACCGGACGTAGGCGGGCGTCAGGTCGAGCGCCTCGGCGATCTCCTCCATCGCTTCCGGCGAGAGCCAGCCGTTCCGCTCCTGCGCATATGCGAGCATGGGGAGGAGTGCGCCCTTCTTCTCCGGATACCTGCTGAGGGACTTCTCGAGGCGATCGCGGCCTTCCGCATCTTCGAAGAGTCGCTCGACCGGTCGGTGCTCCGCCAGCTGGAACGGCTGCGCCCCAACGACGGCTGGGTGGACTTTCTTCACGTCTTCCGCTCTCTCCGTTCGGAGTTCGTGCCCTGAGCAGCGGTGGGCGAGTTCACCGATCGATCTCGCCGAGGACGATGTCGATGCTCGCGTTGACCGCGATCACGTCCGAGACCAGGCCACCTTCCACCAGGTACGGAAGCGCCGACAGGTTGACGAACGACGGTGCACGGAACCGGCAGCGCACGGGCTTCGAGCCGCCGTCGGACACGATGCCGATCCCCAGCTCGCCCTTCGTCGCCTCGACCGAATACCACACCTCGCCGGCAGGGACCTGCAGTCCTTCCATGACCAGCTTGAAGTGAGCGATCATCGCGTCGATCGACCCCATCGCCTCGCTCTTCGGCGGCAGGATCACGGCCGGGTCCGATACGTTGATCGGACCATCCGGCACCCGATCGAGCGCCTGCTCGAGAATCCGGATGCTCTGCCGCATCTCTTCGAGCCGGACCAGGTATCGATCGTACGTGTCACCGGTCACGCCGACCGGCACGTCGAAATCGTACTCGTCGTAGCCCAGGTACGGGCGCGCCTTTCTGACGTCGTAGGCGATCCCGCTTGCCCGGAGGTTGGGGCCCGTGAGCCCGAAGTTGAGAGCCGTTTCGGCATCGATGACGCCGATGTCCATGGTCCGCGCCATCCAGATGCTGTTCCGGGTGAGCAGGCGCTCGCTCTCATCCAGAGTTTCAGGGAGCCTCCGCACGAAATCGCGGCACGCCTCGAGCCAGCCGGCCGGAAGATCTGCGAGCATGCCTCCGATGCGGGTGGCGGAATTCGTGATCCGCGATCCGCAGTACGCCTCATGGAGGTTGTAGATCGTTTCCCGCTCGCCGAAGGTGTAGATGAAGACCGTGGTGGCACCGATGTCCATCGCCGTCGTGCCGAGCCACAGCAGGTGCCCGAGCAGCCGGTTCAACTCGCTCAGAATCAGGCGAACTGCGCGGCAACGCGGCGTGATCTCGATTCCGAGCAGGCTTTCGACCGCGCCGGCGTACGCGATGTTGTAGATCATCGGCGCGAGATAGTCCATGCGGTCGGTGTACGGGACGACCTGGTTCCACTCGCGATACTCGCAAGTCTTCTCGAAGCCCGTGTGCAGATAGCCGATGTGCGGAATGCAGCGTTCGACGTTCTCGCCGTCCAGCTGAAGCACGAGCCGGAGCACTCCGTGCGTCGCAGGGTGCTGCGGGCCCATGTTGATGACCATTCGGTCAGCTTCCAGACCGTCCGCCAGCAATTCCGGACCGATCTTCATGCTGAGCTCGGGAATCAACTCGTCGGACGGCGCATCCTCTTCGGTCGCCGCGAGGACTCCCGCCATCTCCAGCTCCTCACGAGCGTAGATCTCCTCGCCCTTCCGCTCGAGAGCCCGGCGAACCTGCTCGGACCGGGCGAAGCGGCCCCGAAGCGGAAATTCCTTCCGCAGCGGGAAGCCCTCGTCGTAGTTCTCGGGCATGAGAATGCGTCGGAGGTCCGGGTGGCCCGTGAACGTCACGCCGTACATGTCCCAGACCTCGCGCTCCAGCCAGTTGGCCGTCCGCCACAGCGGGGTGACCGACCTGAGCTCCAGGTTCTCGTAGGGAACCCGGCACTCGATCCTGAGCTGCCGGCCGTGCCTCATCGACCAGAGCTGGTACCAGACCCGGATTGGCCGACCGCCGCCAATGTCCACGCCCATGACGTCGACCAGGAGATCGTAGGCCATGGCCGGATCGGTCTTCAGGAACTCGAGCACATCGTAGTTGCTGGCCGGATCGATTACTGCGCAGGGGGCATCGACGGCATCCGTGTGCACCGACAGGATCGCCGAATCGAATCGCCGGCGAAGAGCCTGGATCGCCGGATCGGTGTCCGCTCCACCTTCCGCCGGTGGCGTGCCGGTGATGAGGTCGATGGTCTGTTCTGGCACGGTAGTAGAAGACATTGCGATCAGTCCTGGTGCTCTAGCAATCGCTCGAGTCGATCCCGAGGACGCAGGATCGCGCCGCTCGGCACGGCTCCGCTCAACCGGTTCTGCCGGGTCGAGTTTCCGAAGGGCTGTGCGACGAGCTCGATCGCCTCGGGCGGGAGATTCGGCCGCCCTACCGCGTCCGGGTTTTCCATCCGGAGCTCCGGGTTCACGAGCGATTCGCCCTTGATCTTCTCCTGAATCATCAGAAGTGCGTAGATCAGGCTCTCCGGGCGCGGCGGGCAACCGGGTACGTATACGTCGACCGGCACCACCTGGTCGATCCCCTGCATGATCGTGTAGTTGTCGAACATCCCGCCCGAACTCGCGCAGGCGCCCATCGAGACACACCACTTGGGCTGCGGCATCTGGTCCCACACCCGCCGCATGATCGGAGCCAGTTTGTAGGACACCCGGCCCGCGACGATCATGAGGTCGGCCTGGCGCGGGCTGAAGGAAAACCTCTCCATGCCGAACCGGGCCAGATCGTATCGCGAGGCCGCCGCCGCCATCATCTCGATCGCGCAGCACGCCGTACCGAAAGGCATCGGCCAGATGGAGTTGCGTCGCGACCAGTTGACCAGGTAGTCGATTCGCGTGGTGAGCCAGGATCTCGGCGGTCCCATGTCGGCCCCTGCCTCGAGTCCCTGGATCGTCGGCAACTGCTTGCCAGTCGTCATCCCCGTGAGCCCCCTCGCATCATTCCCATTCCAGCGCGCCCTTCTTCCACTCATACGCCAGCCCGACACCGAGCACGAGCACGAACACGGACATCGCGATCAGCCCGGGCAGCCCCAGTTCGCGGAATATCGAGGCCCACGGAAAGAAGAATATCGTCTCGATGTCGAAGACGATGAACAGGATCGCGACCATGTAGAACTTGACCGAAAAACGGTCGCGCGTGTCGCCGAGCGGATCGATCCCCGACTCGTAGGCCGAAGCCTTCACCTTCGTCGGCCGTCGAACGCTGGCGAGATGGGACAACGCCAGGAAGAGGCCTGCGTTGAGCAGGCCGACGACGAGAAGGATGGCGATGCCGATGTATGCCTGCCGCATGACCAGTCCCGGCACGGTGTGAACGGTCTCACTCGTCGCGCGAAACCTGAGCGCGACCCATGGCAGCGTAAACAGAACGTGCGTTTTCAGGCACGGATCACCACATTCGGGCGACGCACCGGAATTCACGTAGCGGATAAGAGACTATGACCGGTTCCCGAGCACAAGAGCGCTTTGCCGGGGGATCCGACTCGGCCGAGGAGCGCCGGGTCGGGGATCTCTTCGCACTCGTCTCGGGCCGGGGGCGAGACCTCCTGCTGCTGCACGGTCTGAGCGCGAATCGGACCGAATGGGCCTCGCTGATGCCCCGCCTCACCGACCGCTATCGACTCGTCGCACCGGACCTCGCGGGTCGGGGGGCATCGCCCGCTTCGCCGGGAGACAGATTTCGACTCGGCGACGAGACGGATCGAATCGTCGCACTGTTCGACGAGCTGGATCTCAGGTCGCCGATCGTGGTCGGACATTCCCACGGAGCGGCGCTGGCCGTTGCACTCTCAGCCGTTCGAGAGTGCGGCGGGCTCCTGCTCATCAATCCGGTCAGTCCGTGGACTCGCCGCCCGCCGGTGCTCGACCTTCTCTCCCTCCCCGCTGTGCGGCGGGTGCTCCTCCCGTTCGTCAGGCACTACCGCCGACCCCTCACCCGGTATATCCTCACGCGGCGCGTGTACGCCGATCCGCGCAAGGCGACGGAAGAAACGATCCGGAGATACGCAGACACCCTCGACTCGGGTGACAAGATCGACGCGATTCTTCGAGTCGTCGCCGACTGGCGACCTTCGGAGCTCGAGTCATGTGCTGTGCCCGCGGAAACGCACGTGCGGCTCGTCACAGGTCGACATGACCGTCGCGCTCCGCCGAAGGAGGTCGCCCGCTGGGCGGCCCGCCTCGGAGGTCCGTATGACGTGTTGGAAGAGTGTGCCCACGGAGTGCCCGAGGAAGCTCCGGACCGGGTCGTTCAGATGATCCTCGAACTCGACGGCGCCGGGCAGCCGGGGAGGACAGACCGAAGATGAGCATCAAGAGCGACGGCTGGATTCGCCGCATGGCCACCGAGCACGGGATGATCGAGCCATTCACGGAGCGCCAGGTCCGGGAGGGTGTGATTTCCTACGGATTGTCCAGCTACGGGTACGACATGCGGGTGTCCGACGAGTTCCGGATCTTTCACAATGCTCTGTCTCCCGTCGTTGACCCGAAGTCATTCGATGAGCGTTCCTTCATAGAGTTCCAGGGCGATATCTGCATTGTGCCGCCGAATTCGTTCGCACTCGCGCGGTCGATCGAGTACTTCCGAATCCCGCGAAACGTGCTGACGATCTGCGTGGGCAAGTCGACCTATGCTCGCTGCGGCATCATCACCAACGTCACGCCCTTCGAGCCGGAATGGGAAGGCCACGTGACCCTGGAGATCAGCAACACGACTCCCCTCCCTGCCCGGATCTACGCGAACGAAGGGATTGCACAGGTCCTGTTCTTCGAATCCGACGAGCCGTGCGAGGTCAGCTACGCCGACAAGAAGGGGAAGTACCAGGGACAGACCGGGGTGACTCCGCCTCGCCTCTGAGCTGGCCCGGTCGGGTGCTCAAGAGGAGGTCTTCCTGCGTGCGCCTATGAATCCGGTGGCGATCCAGCCCGCGAGGAAGCAGAGACCGCCGATCGGGGTGACCGCACCCAGCCACCGGGCGCCTGTCAGTGCCATGAGGTAGAGGCTGCCGGAGAACAGGACCGTGCCGCAGGCGAAGAGCCAGATCGGAATCGACCACCGCCCTTCAGGCCGGACCGTAGCACCCAGGCCGATGGCGAGCAGGGCCAGGGCATGGAACATCTGGTAGCGCACGCCCGTCTCGTAGACCACGAGGAGGTCCGGATCGACGACGGACTCGAGCGCATGCGCTCCGAATGCCCCGGCAGCGACGCAGACGAAAGCGGACAGCGAACCGAGAATCCAGGCAGTTCTGTTCATAGGGTCAAGATGCTCCTGAGCGCGCCGGGGGGCGAGAGCGCTTGGCAGGCGGGGGCCGGCAGACGATAATCGAGTTCGGTACGCAAGAGGAACCTCAGATGCGAGGAACGAACCCGATGATGAGCATGGATACGCCCGGCGAGCGATCGCGAGCGGTCGTACTGCTCCCTCCCCGGGGCAGCGGAGAGCTGTTGCGTGTCCTCTCCGAGGCCGTTCCGGGACTCCAGTCCCTCGGGGCTGATGCCGGTGGCGATCCGCTTACCGCGGCGGCCGAGGCAGGAGCCGAGCTGCTCGTGGTGCATGAAGACGCTCTCGCGGACTCGGCCTCGCTCGCCCCCGGGCAGGAAGAAGACGGTATCGGTCGCACGGGGGTCCGCTCGTTGATCCTGCTCGATGGCTCGAGGAGTGGGGATCCTTCCTCTCGCGCTCGAGGCGCCGAGCTGTTTCTGACTCTCCCCTGCTCACCGGTGCTTCTCAACGGAGCTCTGAGGGGAGTGGTGACCGACGCCGGTGGCGCGCCCGGGGTTCGAGCCCGACGGCCCGAAGCCGGGGCTTCCTCCAGGCTCTACGCGGAAGCTGCAGTCACCGTGGAAACCGTGCTCGGCTCGGCCGCCCGTGACCTGACCCCGGATCTGGATGCCGCACGTCTGATCGCCGAGCGCATCCACACCAGCCTGCTTCTGGACAATGTGCTGGTGAATCGATCCCTGGAGCCGCATACGCCGTACGACCTGGCAAGTCACTCCACCAACGTCGCGGTGATTGCCGGGAAGCTGGCGCTTGGAATGGCGCTGCCCTCCGAGGACGTGGTGCGGACCATTCTCGCCGGTCTGGTCCACGACGTGGGTATGGCGAGGCTCCCGAAGGCGTTGCTCGAGAATGCGGGACGCTTCACCCCGGAACAGCGAGAGGCGCTTCGAACGCACCCGGAGCTGGGCGCGGAGATACTCGAGCCCCTCGGCGATTCGTGGGAATGGCTCGTGCGAATAGTCCTGCAGGAGCACGAACGCAGGCAGGGTCAGGGGTACCCGGTGGGACTCACGGGCGGCGCAATCGACCCGCTGGCACGGATCATAGCCGTTGCCGACGTATTCGAGGCGCTTTCTCACCCGCGGACCTACCGATCCCCGAACACCGCCCTCGAAGCCCTGGAGCAGATCGCGACCATGGGTGGTGAGTGGTTCGATCCGGGGGTGGTGTCGGCGCTCGTCAACGAGATCTCCGCATTCCCCCTGGATAGTTACGTGCAACTCACGTCCGGCGAGATCGGCCGGGTGACTGCCACCGACCCGGAGAATCTCTTTCGCCCCGAAGTCGAGCTCCTGTGGGACTCGGATTGGGAACCGATAGACCCGCCGCGGCGGCTGCAACTGGCACAGGAGCCCGGCATGACCGTGGCTCGTCTGCTTCTCGCTAACGAGCTGCCGCTGAGCTGACCTCCAGCGCAGGGGCCGACCTCCCGATACGCTACCGCGCCCGGGCCCGTCTCAAAGACCCTCGACCCGGTAGGAACGCGACTCCGCATCGTATTCGACCAGGCGCACGGATCGTCCGAAGCGAATCCCCGAGTCCGGCGTGTGCACTCTCACCAGGTGCATGACACCGTCCGAGTCCCGCCACTGCGCTCGACCTGAGCCGGGCTCCTGATCGACCTCCCGGCTGATCATGCGGGCCTCCGTACCCTCCAGCCCTGCAACCGTGAACGCCAGTCCTTCGACAGCTGGAAAGAGCTTGCTGCGCGCCCGCTGCACGCTCCAGCCGAAGAGTGTGCCGATCATGGCGGATGCGGCGAGGACCAGCGCGAACCGATCCTCGTAATCACCGATGCCGAGGTCGTGAAGGGCGCCGTTCCACGTGAGTCCGACGACGCCGGCTGCCACGAGTCCCGTAGAGACAGCGGTCCCACGTCGCCGGGTGACCCGGCGGAGAATGCCTGTCAGCACTCCCGCTACGATGAACAGGAGGAACGGAAGGTTGTACCAGCGGGCCAGGAATTCGAGGTAATTCAACTCGCCCTCCGGCCCGCCGGCATTCGACTCTTGAGCCTCAGAGCGACAGGAGGCTCATCGTCCCTCGTACGGCCTCCGCCGACGCGGCCAGGGCCTGCTGCTCGGCGTCCGTCAGCGGCACCTCGAGGACTGCTTCGAGCCCCGGCTGGCCCAGCTTGCATGGCACGCCGAGGAAGAGCCCCTCGAGACCGAATTCGCCCTCGAGCCAGGCCGCGCAGGGCAGGATCCGCTTCTTGTCCCGCACGATTGCCTCGACCATCTGCACTGCCGCGGAGGATGGCGCGTAGTAGGCGCTGCCGGTACCGAGCAGCTTCACGATCTCGCCGCCTCCCTTTCGGGTCCGCTCGACGAGGGCCTCGATCCGCTCTTCGGACAGCATTTCCGTCAAGGGGATCCCGCCTACGGTGACCGTGCTGACGATCGGGACCATGCTGTCGCCGTGGCCTCCGAGCACCAGAGCCTGGATGTCCTGCACGCTCACGTCCAGCTCGAGCGCGATGAAGCTGCGGAAGCGGGCCGTATCCAGGATGCCGGCCATGCCCACCACCCGCTGGCGATCGAATCCCGTCGTCTTCATCGCGACGTACGACATGACATCGAGAGGATTCGTCACCATGATGATGATCGAATCCGGGCTGTGCCGGGCGATCTCCTTCGAGATCCCCGAAATGATCTCCGTGTTCTTCCGCAGCAGGTCGTCACGGCTCATCCCGGGCTTCCGGGCGAGTCCGGCCGTGACGACGTAGATACCCGATCCGGCGGTCTCGGCGTATCCTTGCGCTCCTGTTACCCGCGTATCGAATCCCTCGACCGGGGCCGATTCCCACTGGTCCAGCGCCTTGCCCTGGGGGACTCCCTCCAGGATGTCGACCACCACAACTTCCCGCGCGAGCTCGCGCTCGGCGATTCTCTGGGCCGCCGTAGCTCCGACGTGCCCCGCTCCGACTACGGTGATTCTTTCCACGATGAACCGTCCGTTTCTCGGGTTGGCGGATGAGAAGGGACTTATTGGTCCGGTGCGCTCGTCCCGGGGGGACGGATCCGATGCGCGCCGCTGACGCCCAACCTACCGGGGCGGCCCGGTTCCGCAACCGGTCCTGAACGCCGCTCCCCGATCGGACTGGTTCAGTTCCGGCGGGCGACCAGCATGTCGGCCCGGCGCGCGGCCTCGTTCGCGATCGCTTCGAGCGCCCTGTCCCAGCGCTCGGGGCTCATTCGGTCCGCGAACAGCTCCAGTAGCTCGAGAATTTCGAGGGCCTCGCCCCTCGTGAGGGCGTCATTCGCAGCCCCGTCGTCGAGTCGGTCCTTGAGCTCCTGAATTCGCGCCCGGCCGTCCTGATACAGTTTTCTCTCTTCCCATGTCACAGGGGAGATCTCCTCATCTGAATCATCCACCAATCTGACTCAAAGCTCCCAGCCCTCCGGAACCCGAGTCACTTCCGTTGATCAGCATGTGCCGCTGCGGCTTCTGCTGCAGGGCGCGTTCCACGGCCGCCCTGACCGTGCCAGCAGCGCGAAGCGGCGTCTTGAGGTCGGCCTCGTGAGACCCGAACAGGCAGGTCCGCAGTCGACCGTCAGCGGTGAGACGCATTCGATTGCAGCTGTCGCAGTAATTGTGCGAGAGCGGCGTTATGACGCCGACCGAACCGACAGCGCCGGGAAAGCGGAAATATCGGGCCGGCCCGTTCCCGCGCGGCCCCGCATCCGGCAGGAGCTCGGCAAGACTGCCGAGTCGCTCGAGCACCTCGTCGGCCCCGATGAACCGGTCCGCGAGGTGCAGGTTCTCACCGACCGGCATCATCTCGATGAATCGGACGTGCCAGGGCCTCGAACGCGTCAGCTCCGCGAACTGAGGGACCTCGTCATCGTTGAGGCCCCGCAACAGAACGGTATTGATCTTGATGGGAGCGAAACCGGCGCGCTCCGCAGCCTCCACCCCTGCCATGATCTCATCGAACACACGCTCGGGACGACGGGCGATCGCCTCGAACCGGTCCCTCCTCAGGGTGTCCAGGCTGATGTTGACACGGTCCACTCCGGCCAGCCGGAGGTCGGTCGCGAACCGCGGCAGAAGAATCCCGTTGGTCGAGAGAGATATCTCCTCGACTCCATCGATCTCCCGAAGAAGTGCGACCAGCACGGGCAGGTCCTTGCGAATCAGGGGCTCTCCTCCCGTGATCCGAACGCGACGGAGACCCATCCCCACCAGCTCCCGGACGATCGCCGCGATCTCCTCGAAACTCAGCAGCTCCGCCCGGGGGATCCACTCGAAGCCCTCCACGGGCATGCAGTAGTTGCACCGGAGGTTGCACTTGTCGATCACCGAGATCCGCAGGTAGTCGATCGTGCGGCCGAAACCATCTCTCATTCCGAGACCCCCGCTCCAGCATCCGGCGTCACCCCATCCAGCCACTCGCTCGAGCCATCGGCGTACTCCTCCCTCTTCCACACGGGCAATCTGACCTTCACCTGCTCGATTACGTGGCGCACGGCATCGAATGCGTTCGACCGGTGCATGGCGGACGCGGCGATGGCGACGCTGACTTCGCCGATATCGAGGGTGCCGGTTCTGTGAAATGCGGCTACCGAACCCGCAGCGTGTATGCGGGCCGCTTCGGCAGCGATCTCCCGCAGCGTCTCGTCTGCCATCCCAGGATAGGCCTCGTAGTGCAGCCGCACGACGACCCGCCCGCGATTTCGGGTCCTCACCCTTCCCTCGAAACAGACCACCGCCCCATCCTCGCTCGACCCGACCATCTCGACGAGCTCCGAAGCGGAAATCGGTCGGTCGACGACGCCGACGACCAGCCGGGGCTCAGCCACCGGCCACCGGAGGGATCAACGCGATCTCGTCACCGCGGGCGAGTGCGCGGGCGGCGGCGGCGTATTGTCGATTCACAGCCACGGCCGGTCGTTCGGGGAGTTCTGCCAGGACGGGCAGGTCCCGGAGCAGGGTCACGAGATCCTCGACCTTCGCTCCGTCGGGAAGGGTGAGATCCAGGCTCGGAGCTCCGACGAGTTCCCGATAGTGGCCGAACAGCATCACACGGACCGGGAACTCGCCGGCCGTCATTCCGCTGGCCGGCCTTCCTCCGCCGCCCCGGCCGGACTCGCGTTCGCCGGCCCCTCCGGAGCGGCAGGGATCTCGGTCGCCAGCAAGGTCAGGAGCTTCCCGACGGCGTCATTACGCCTCAAGGTGCTCACACGAACTCGCGTGCCGCGTCCCTCGGGATCCGGGAACGCCGACACGGCCACGGTGCTGCGAAAGGTCTCGACGGCCAGGTGTCCGTCTCCGTGTTCGACTACCGTTGCGGGCAGCGGCGACCGCGGATCCGTGAAGAACCCTCTCGCCAACTCGATCGCTGCATCCGGCTCCAGCGCGGTGATTGTCTCACTGATCATCGGTCACGACCCTTTCGCCCTGCTTGACGCATTCGATGCGTCAGGAATACGTTTTCACCTGCCGTACGGGTCCACGAGCCGTTCGGAAGCCGGGACCCTGCTCGAACGCGGGGCGAAAGCTATCGTCCCCTCCTGTCCGCTTCAATTACCCGACGCGGGAGTTGTCGTGCGCTTCTCGACCAATGTCTCCGCTCTGAAGCCATCTGCGACCCTGGCCATCACCGCTCGAGCCCGGAAGATGCGGTCCGAGGGTCGGTCGATCATCGACCTGTCAGCCGGTGAGCCTTCCTTCGCCACGCCGGAGGTGGCGGCCGAGGGATCGGCGGCTGCCGTCAGGGCGGGCAGGACAGGCTACCCGCCGACGCCCGGGTTTCCCGAACTGCGCGAGGGGGTCACTCGCTATCTGGTCGAAACCTCGGCCCATGCGCCCGAGGATCCGGCGGGCGTTCTGGTCAGTGCTGGCGTCAAACAGGCTCTCTTCAACCTCTGCTTCTCCCTGTTCGGAGAGGGAGACGAGGTCCTGGTCCCGGCACCGTTCTGGACCTCGTACCTGGCGATCGTGGAGCTCGCGCGCGCGACACCGGTGGTCGTCCCCACCGACTTCGACGAGGGCTTTGCATTGACCGTCGACGGGCTCGAGTCGATGCGAACCGACTCGACACGAGGGCTGTTCCTCAACAGTCCTTCGAATCCCTCCGGGGCGGTCATGGATCAGGATACCCTGGAGAGCATCTGCGCCTGGGCGGGTGAGCACGGCATCTGGATTCTCTCCGACGAGATCTACCGGCGCTTGCACTACGATGGAACGCCTGCCCCGTCGGTGTTCGACGTCGAGGATCGACCCGAGCACGTCGTGGCGATGGATGGCATGTCCAAGGCGTTTTCCATGCCCGGCTGGCGCATCGGCTGGGCGGTCGGGCCGCCGGCGCTCATCAAGAAAGCCTCAGATCTCCAGAGCCAGACGACCTCGGCCGCTGCTGGCCCGTCGCAGTTCGCTGCGGCGGCGGTCCTCGCCTCGGAGGGTCGTGAAAAGGTCATCGCGGACTTCAGGGCCATCCTGGACCGACGCCGAAGATCGGCGCATGCGGAACTGCAGGGCATCGATGGACTCGAAGTACCGCTCCCGCCGGGCGCGATCTACCTGTACGGCCGAATCGATGGCGGTGCAGCCGATGTGGATTCGGCCGAGGTCGCGGAGGCGCTTCTGCAGGAGACCGGCGTCGCCTGCGTGCCCGGCGAGGCATTCGGCACCCCCGGATTCCTGCGGCTCAACTTCTCGGTGGAAGATGAGATACTCGCGCAGGGTGCGGAGCTGCTGCGGGACTGGTTTTCGCAGCGCTGAGTGAGGAAGCCGGACGATCCGGGCGCCCGCGTTCGGGCAGCTCCGCCGATCGTCCGGCTTCGGCGCTGCGACGACGTCACGACACTCGCTGGTCGACTTCCGCCTTGAACAGCCGTGAAGGCTTGAATACCGGAACGGCCCGCGACGGCACCTCTACTGTCTCGCCGGTGCGCGGATTACGAGCGATACGTGGCCGCCGCTCGCGCACCTTGAAGGTCCCGAACCCCCGGATCTCGATGTGCTCTCCGTTGGCGAGAGCGAGCTTCACCGCGTTGAGGAAGGCGTCGACGACCGCACCGCAGTCCTTCTTCGTCACGCCAGGTCCGATCGCTTCGTATACCTGTTCGACCAGGTCCGCTTTCGTCATGGCAGATCTCCTCTCACCGCGGGTTCAGAACGCATTGGAGCGCTCGTGCGTCATGGCCATTCGTATCTCAGCCGGGGCGTGCTCGCCGTCCCGGCGCTTACCGGCCCGATCCAGCTGGCAAGCCGGGACTCCTCGATTCCCCCCAGCAACAGATCCAGCAATCCGATTCGCTGGCGCGTGGGACGTATGGTGCGGGGATGCGGACCGAGGCCTGCCATCTCGCCCGCCGTATCGAGCGCGTCCTGCAGCGTCCCGAGTCTGTCGATCAGTCCCATGTCGAGCGCACGCTCCCCGGAGAATATTCTCCCGTCGGCGAGATCTTCGACACGCGGGCGATCCAGGTCGCGCCCCTGCATGACGGCTTCGACGAACTGGTTCCATACGTCGTCTACCAGCTCCTGCAGAACCATGCGTTCCTGCTCGGTCAACTCCCGGACCGGCGAGCCAATGTCCTTGAGACGTCCGCTCTTCACGACTTCCAGCTCCACCCCGACCTTACGGAACAACTCTTCGGCATTCGGAAACTGCATGATCACGCCGATCGAGCCGGTGATCGAGCCGGGAAGAGCGAAGATCGAGTCCGCCGGGAGCGCGACGTAGTAGCCGCCGGAGGCTCCGACGTCGCCGATCCATGCGATCACCGGCCGCTCGTCCTCGCGTCGCAGACGCTCCAGCTCTCCGTGAATGGCCTGCGACGCACCGACTCCTCCGCCCGGCGACCGAATTTCTACCACGAAGGCCTTAACCGACGGATCTTCCCGAAACGAATCGAGGTCTTTGACGAACTGTCGCTCCGATTCGATGATCCCCGTGATCGGAAGCACCGCCACCCTGTCGTGGGTCAGACCAGGTACACGGTCCCCGAACAGCAGTCGCGCGGAGAGGATCGCTCCCGATGCGAACAGCAGCAGGATGAGAAAGATACCGAGTGCACCGTTTCTAGACTGCAAGCAGCTACGCCCCCAGACGATCGGGAAGGCACGGAGCCTGTCGGGGTCCGGAAGAGCCCGCCACGGCCTCCGCCGACGGCGAAACGTAGCTGCGGGCTTCGAGTCCTGTCAACCAGTTGCGGAATCGGTACTTGCGCTAATCGCTTCTACGAACCGGTCGAACAGGTAGCGGCTGTCGTGAGGACCGGGCGCCGCTTCGGGGTGGTATTGTACTGCAAACACCGGAAAATCAACGTGTGCAACGCCTTCGATCGTTCCGTCGTTGAGGTTCCGGTGAGTGACGCGCAACCCGGGTGCGCCCGCCACGCCATCGCCATCCCCTTCGATCGCGAAGCCGTGGTTCTGGGAGGTGATCTCGACAGCGCCCGTATCGAGATTCCGGACGGGGTGATTCCCGCCCCTGTGACCGTAGGGCAACTTCCAGGTTCTTCCTCCGAGCGCCCGCGCGAGCAGCTGGCAACCCAGACAGATACCGAATACCGGCAGACCCGCGTCGATCAGCGACCGGATCTTCTCGGCCGCACCCGGAATCGCCTCCGGATCACCAGGCCCGTTCGATACGAAGACGCCGGCCGGCCGCTCAGCGAGAATGCTCTCGACAGACACCGAGGCCGGCTCGACCCGGACCCTGAAACCGGATTCGGCGATCAACTCCAGGCTCTTGCGCTTCACGCCGTAATCGAGACAGACGACTGTACCGCGCTCCGCCCCCTGCGGGGCGATCTCGTAGGGCTCGGGTGTCGAAACACCCGTCGCCAGGTCCCTGCCCTCCATCAGAGGCTCCGCCCGAAGGACCTCTAGACCCCTCTCGTCATTCCAGGCGCCCGGCATGATCAGGGCGCGCATGGCTCCCAGTTCGCGCACGTGCCGGGTCACGGCCCGGGTGTCGACCTCCACCAGCGCGGGAATACGGTGACGTACGAGATAATCCAGGAGCGATTCATCGGCCCGCCAGGACCGGCCGGCCGCGGCGAGCTCGCGAACCACGAAGCCTGCTACCCACGGACGGCGCGACTGCGCATCCTGTTCGGTTACCCCGTAGTTACCGATCATCGGAGCTGTCATCACGACGATCTGCCCGGCGAACGAGGGATCGGTCAGAACCTCCTGGTATCCCGTGAGATTCGTCGTAAACGCGACCTCTCCGACGCCCGGGTCGCTGCCTCCGACCAGTCTTCCGGGGAACCGTCGACCATCCTCCAGCAACAGCGCTCCATCCTGGGCTTGCGTCAGCGGCACGGGCTTCGTCCCTTCAGGCTCGATCCTGGAATCGGCACCACCCCACGGGGCGCACATTGTCCGAGAAAACGGTGTATATCTACGCAGACGAGTCCTGCCTGGGCAACCAGTTTCGGGATCGTGCCCGTCCGGGAGCCGCAGCAGGACTGATCGAGCGGTTTGACGAACGTCTGGGCTGGTACCGCAGAGACTACGCGATATTCGAGCCCGATACCACCAACAACCGGATGGCGATCCAATCGGCGATCGTGGGACTCGAGAGTCTGAAACGGCCCTGCGATGTCGTATTCACCTCGGACAGCCAGTACCTGGTGAAGGGGATGTCGGAGTGGGTTCACGGCTGGGCCCGGAAGGGGTGGAAGCGTAAGGGGGGCCCGATCGAGAACCTCGAGTCGTGGCGAAGACTGGTGAGGCGCGCCCGCCGCCACAGGGTCGAGTGGCGCTGGGTGCGAGGGCACGCCGACCACCCCAAGAACGAGTACGCGAACGACCTGGCCGTGCGGACCGCTCGCGCCGGGCGCTCGATCGAGGGGGTGGTCCCGTCGGAATTCGAGGCGTGGATCATGGAGAAGCAGGAGGCGGGGAAATACCTCGACTTCCTGGACCTGCCTCCCGAGGCGCCTTTCCGTCCGGTACCGCTTCCACCGGGATGAAATGCGGGCCACTCGCTGGAGCGGCCCGCCGCTGCGTCAGGGTCCGCCGGTGACTCGCCGGGCAAGACTGCCGGTATCAGTTCCCTCCGTCGGTCTCCTCGGCCGCGGCTCCGGGATCCCGGGAGGGCTGATCCGCCGCACCCGCTTCGCCGCCATCCTGGAGAATCGACGGAGGCGCCTCGCCCTCGGATTCGAGCACCGAGGTCGGGGCCGCACCCGGGGTCTGAAATTCGGATCGCAGGATCGACTCTGCCGGGCCCGAAGTACGGGTCGAGAGGATCGCGAGAAGCAGCGAGAGCGCGAGGAACACCGCTCCGCCGATCCACGTGGCACGTGTCAATACGGTGGCAGCCTGCCGCCCTCCCATGATCGAATCGGTGGACGAGGACGCGCCGCCGAATTCGGCCGCCAGTCCTCCCCCCTTCCCCGATTGCAGCAGGATGATCCCGATGAGAAAGACAGCCACGAGGCTGATCAGTATTACGAGTAGCGTAAACATCCGTCCCCAATCTCCGTTGCACAAAAAAGACTCTGCGGGCCATCGGACCCGCAGAGATCCGCAACGTAGCGCGCAATCACCACAACGTCAACGAACCCGGCCCGGTCAGCCTGCCGGCAGCGCAACCCCGCAGATCGCCGCGAAGGACTCCGGGTCGAGGCTCGCGCCTCCCACCAGCACCCCGTTGACTCCGGAGGCCGCCATCAGCTCCCCGATGTTGCCCGGCTTCACACTGCCGCCGTACAGAACCACCGCGGCATCGGCGAAAACCGGGCCGGCAGCCGCGCCGATCGCCGAGCGCACGATGCCGTGCGCTTCCTCGGCATCCGCGGGCGATGCGGTAAGCCCGGTGCCGATCGCCCAGACCGGTTCGTAGGCCCAGGTCAGTCCGGGAGCCGGAACTGCCGCAAGCACTTCTCGAACCTGCCGCTCCAGCACCGGCTGCAGCAGACCGGCTTCGCGCTCCTCCAGGGTCTCGCCGATGCAGACGATCGGTCTCAGCCCTGCCTCGAGAGCACGAGCCGTCTTCACCGCGACGATCGCGTCGTCGTCGCCGAATTCCCGCCGGCGCTCGGAGTGACCCGCGAGCGCCCACTTCGCCCCGGCTTCCACAGCCATCGATGCGGAAACGGCCCCGGTGTGAGCTCCCTCCACCTCCTGGTGAACGTCCTGGATCCCGACCTCGAGGTCGGGACGGTCAGCGGAGGCGCGGACGAACGCTTCGAGACTGATCGATGGAGGAAAAAACGCGATACGTCGATCCTCGCGGGGCCGATATCGCGACACGAAGGACTCGACGAACGCCTCGGTCGCCCGAGGCCCCTTGAACATCTTCCAGTTCGCTGCGAACAGCGGCGATTCTTGACCGGTCATTTTCCCGCCTTGTCCAGCGCTTCGAGTCCTGGCAGCGCTCCATGCGCGAGGTATTCGAGGGCTGCGCCACCACCGGTCGAGACGTGCGAGACCGCGCCTGCCAGTCCCGCCTGACGGATCGCACTCGCGGAATCGCCTCCCCCCACTACCGTGAACGCGCCCTCGGCCGTCGCCTCCGCCGCAGCCCGCGCGACCGCCACCGTTCCGGAATCGAAGCCGGGACGCTCGAACAGTCCCATGGGTCCGTTCCAGAAGAAGGTCCGGCTCTGCTGAATTGCGTGCTCGAACGTCTCCCGGGTCCGGGGCCCGATGTCGAATGCCGCCCGGTCGGAAGGCACACGGTCCGCTCGCACGATCTCCGACAGGGTCGCATCGGGCGCGTTCGCCTCGGCTACGACCAGATCGGACGGGAGACTGAGCCGGTGCTCGGGCCGTCGGAGGAATTCCTCAGCCACCTCGATCGCGTCCTCCTCGACCAGAGAGCCGCCCATGTCGTGGCCTTCCGCCTTGAGGAAGGTATTCGCCATCGCACCACCGACCAGCACGGCGTCGGCCCGCTCGAGAAACGCCTCGATCAACGGGATCTTGTCCGAGATCTTGGCGCCACCGAACGCGACCACGAAAGGCCTGCTGCGCGGATTTCGCAGCTGGGCGAATGCCTCGAGCTCCGACTCGACGAGAAGTCCCGCGACGGCGGGATCGAGCAGCTCGGCCACACCCACGACAGAGGCGTGGGCCCGGTGCGTGCTCCCGAATGCGTCGTTGACGAACAGGTCGCCGAGTCGGGCCAGACGGCGAGACAGGTCGGGATCGTTCTTCGTCTCGCCGGGGAGGAACCGGGTGTTCTCCAGCAGCAGCACGCTTCCCGGTTCCAGTGTCTCCGTGGCCGACACGGCCGCGTCCGTATCGGTTTCCGGGAGGAAATGTACGGGCGTCCCCAGCAGATCGGAGAGAATCGGAGCCACCGGTGCGAGTGAATACCGCGGTACGACCTTCCCCTTCGGCCTGCCCAGGTGAGACAGCAGGACGGGCCGCGCCCCGTGCTCCAGAAGGTACTTCAGGGTCGGGACGCTGGCCTCGATACGGTTGGAATCCCGAACCGTGCCGTCCTCGTCCATGGGCACGTTGAAGTCCACGCGGACGAGGGCCCGGCGTCCGTCGAGATCGGCCGGGTCGAGATCCCGAATCGTTCTGGCTCGCATACCTACTCCCGGATCAAAGGTGCTCGCCGATCCGGCGCGCGAGATCCACGCATCGGCTGGAGTATCCCCACTCGTTGTCGTACCAGGAAACCACCTTCACGAGATTCCCATCCACCACGGAGGTGAAGAGGCCATCGACGATCGAGCTGCGCGGATCACCAATGTAGTCGACGGACACGAGAGGCGTCTCTTCGTACCCCAGGATTCCAGCCAACGCACCCTCGGAAGCGGAGCGCATGGCGGCGTTCACTTCCTCCACGTTCGTTTCCTTCTCGACGTTGGCGACGAGATCCACGATCGAGACGTTCGGGGTCGGCACCCGCATCGCCATGCCGTCGATCTTTCCCTTCACGGCCGGCAGCACCAGCCCCGTGGCCTTGGCCGCGCCCGTCGTCGTGGGAATGATCGAGACCGCCGCAGCCCGTGCCCTGCGAAGGTCCTTGTGCGGGAGATCCAGAATGCTCTGATCGTTGGTGTAGCTGTGCACGGTGGTCATCAGCCCGTTCTTGAACCCGAATGCGTCGAGCAGAACCTTGACCACGGGTGCCACGCAATTCGTGGTGCAGGACGCATTCGAGATGATGTTGTGCGTCGACGGATCGTAATCCCTGTCATTGACGCCTAACACCATGGTGATGTCGGGATCCACCGCCGGGGCGGTGACCACGACCTTCTTCGCCCCCGCGTCCAGGTGCTTCTGCGCGTCCGGACGCTTCCGGAAGAGACCGGTCGCCTCGAACACGATGTCGACGTCCAGATCGGACCAGGGCAGCCTCGACGGGTCCCTTTCCGAGAGGACCGTGAAGCGCTCCCCATCGATCACGAGATCATTCCCGTCGACCTCGACTGTGCCGTCAAAACGACCGTGTACCGAGTCGTAGCTGAACAGGTGCGCGAGGGTCGTGGCATCGGTGAGGTCGTTGATTGCGACAACATCGAGGTCACCGAGCCCCTCCTGTAGCGCGGAACGAAGAATGTTGCGGCCGATGCGGCCGAATCCGTTTATCGCGATCTTCACCGACATATCACTGCTCCTCGATGCTGAGGGAATGGACGGGTACGAGCGGGGCCCGCGTGCCCCGGAGATTACGAAGCTTGCAAGGGAAACCGGCCGCGGACAAGACCCCGCAGAGTCAGGCGGCCGGGCTTCGCGGCGGCGTGCGAGCGAAGCTCTCCGCTCCCGCGCAAGGAACCCCCGCGTCGCCGAGTGCCCGGCAGCACTCGGCGAGCGTAGCTCCCGTCGTGATGACGTCATCCACCAGAACCACTGACCCGTCAGCAGAATCGACGCAGCCGGGGGCAACTTGAAAGGCTCCGGCCACATTACCTGCGCGCGTCCTGCGACCCGAACGCGCCTGCCTGCGTCCCGTTCGGGTCCTGGCGAGGAGGGACCGTACAGGCCAGCCGAGTTCCAGCCCCAGTCCCTCCGCCAGGAGATGAGCCTGGTTGAATCCCCGTTCTCGCAGGCGCGCCGGAGTCAGTGGCACTGGCACGAGGAGGGCCGGACCGCGGCACACTCGACGGGCGGCCGGTGCCATCAGGGCGCCCATGCGAGACCCCAGCGACGTCCACCCCTCGTACTTCAGGCCGTGAATGACCTGAGTCGCCGGTCGAGAGAGCAGGAATGCCGATTCCGTCCGCCTGAGCACCTCGGGCCACTCGTCGCATTCTGCGCAGCCGCCCGGCGCTGACAGATCGCTGAACGCCGTGAAGCCGCAGCGGGGACACAGGGGCGCTGGAATCTCGCGGAGCCGCGTTTCGCATGCGCCGCAGAGTGGCGCACGCCCGGCATCCACCGCGGCGGAACACGAGACGCAGATCTGCGGCAGCAGCGCATCGAAGGCCTGACCGGCAAGGCGAATCCCGGTCCGGGCGATGAGTCCTGCGAAGGAGCGAATCTCGCTACCAGCATGATTCCGGCAGGCGCTGGTCACCGGGCGGCGGCCCGGACCAGCGCCCTCTCCATGGCGACCCGCACAGGAGGTGCGATCGGGAAACCAAGCCAGCGTTCCAGGGACAGGACCCCCTGTTCGAGCAGCACCCTCAATCCGTCTTCCGCCGTCCAGCCTGAGGCGCGAGCGTGCCGACACCAGGCCGTGCCGCCCGGGCGGTAGACGAGATCCAGCGCATGCGCCGGCGCCATCTCCCGGAGCGGAACGGGCAACGAATCTTCCTCGAAAAGCCCGAGACTGGTCGCCTGAATCACGAGATCCCAGTCCTCGACACCCGTTTCACCGTCTGCTTCACCGAGCCTCGGGTCACCTAGAGACGAGATCAGCCGCGAGACCCTCTCGCCGGTTCGATTTCGCACGTGCACACGTGAAGCACCGCCGTCGAGTGCGGCCACCACGGCCGCCGTGCCCGCCCCGCCCGCGCCGACCACCAGCACGTGAGATCCGACCGGGTCGAATCCGTCCAGCGACTCGAGGACTGCTCTGATTCCTCCCACGTCCGTGTTGTCACCCGCCAGCCGACCGGCTGCGTCCAGCCAGAAGCAGTTGCAGGCCCCGGTTCGCCCGACGACTTCGGTCGCGACCTCGAGGGCCTCCGCCGCCCGCCGTTTGTGCGGCAGTGTGACGTTTCCCCCTCCGCCGGCTGCGAGCTCGAACATCGCCGACTCGACGGCGTCCGGGGTTCTGGCTGGAACCCGGACCAGCTCGTAGGACGCCTCCACACCTAACTCCCGGAAGGCGGCCTGGTGCATGGCGGGAGAGAGCGAGTGCTGCACGGGATCGCCGATCAGCCCGAATCGCCGTTTCCGCTCACCAGACAGGGCGCTCACCCGATCTCCACTCTCGCAGGGCACAAAGGACTCAGTCCCCTCGCTCTGTGGCGATCCGGTCCAACAGCGCCTGCACGCACGCGTCTATCGCCGTCCAGGTCTCTTCGTATTCATCCAGGCTCCCGCCGAATGGATCGGGGAGATCCGAGCCGCGGGCCGGATGCGAATCCGGGAGAACCGAAGTCGCGAGAACTACAACCGCCTGCGGGTCGAGGCGCGACACCTCCCGTGCATGACGGTCGGTCATCGCGACCACCAGATCGACGTCCCCGATTCGCTCGGTAGTAAGCCGCCTGGAACGGTGTGACTCGAGACTCACTCCCCGGGCACGTGCCACCGCTCGGGCAGGAACCGACGCGGGCGCTCCGTCGACGGCCGACGTACCTGCCGAGCTGACCTCGATACCGTCGAGTCCCATCACCTCCAGTCGAAGCTGCGCCAGCAGCTCGGCCATCGGACTGCGACAGGTGTTCCCCGTGCAGACGAAGAGCAGACGCAGGGGTCTCACGGCGAACTCTCGGGCAGGACCGGAGTGCCTATCGAGCGCTCGATCTGCTCGCGTCGGATCGCTCCTTCCCTGAGGATCCTCGGCACCTCCGCCCTCAGCGACAGCAGGGTCGAAGGTGGAGGACCGGGCAGATCGCCTGCCGTCAGGAAGTACAGCGGCGCGTCGGCCTCCGGCATCGCTCGCAGAATCCGTCGCGCCTCAGGAGCCGTTCGTGCCGGCGGCTCGCCGGTGAGATTGAGGCTCGTAGATCCGATCTCTCCATCGAGACGAGCCAGAAGCTGTCGCGTGACCGGATGAGCCTCGGCGCGAACCGCCAGCCCCTGTTCGGACCCGTCGTCGAGAACCAGAGTCAGAGGTCCGGGCCAGAATTCGGCCGCGAGCAACTCGGCTTCGGCACTCCACCTGACTGCCGGGTAAAGTCTTCGGAGCTGCTCGACATCCCGCACGAGGCGCAGGATCGGGATCGAATCCGCCCTGCCTTTCAATCGGGCGACGGTGTGGTCGGAGAGCCGCCCCGTCCCGCCGATCCCGTACACGGACGTCGTCGGGTGGACCAGGATTCCGCCCGCCTGCAGCGCCTGGCTGGCCAGTGTCTCCCACCTCGATTCCGTGAAACTGCTGATCTCGACGAAAGTGGCCACGATCTCAGTCTTCCGGAGGCGGCGGCTCGACTCCGGCGCGTCGGGTGTGTCCACCAGCGACCAGCCACTCGGCCAGGGCGAAATCGGCACGCGTCGTGATCTTGAGATTGACGGGGTCACCGTCTATCACTCTCACCGGCACCCCGAATCGCTCGGCAAGCGCCGCATCATCGGTTGCCGGTGTCGCCTCCTGCTCAGCCCTCAGATGGAGTTCAGAGAGCAGGCTGGTTGGAAACGCTTGAGGCGTCTGAACGGTGCGCAGTCGGTCTCGATCGAGGGTGGCGAGGATCCGTGATCCGTCATCGATCATCTTGACGGTGTCGGTGATCTGGAGACCGGGGATTGCTGGACCCTCCCGGCCCGCGTCGATGACTCTGCCGATCAGGGACGGCGTGACGAAGGGCCGGGCTCCGTCGTGCACCAGGACGAACTCCGACCGATCCGGAACCGCCGCCAGCCCCAGAGCGACCGACTCCCGACGGGTCTCACCACCCGCGACGACCTCGTCCGCGACTTCGACGAGCCAGCCGGGAGGCCTCTTCTCCACCTCGGCGGGCACGACCACGATCAGATCCGACACCCCCGGGTGCCGGGCCAGCGTATGACAGCTCCACGACAGGAGAGGAGCACCTCCGAGTCGTCGAAACTGCTTCGGCTCGCCACCGAAACGGGATCCCGTTCCTGCCGCTACGATCACGACCGCGACTCTCATTCGGTCTCCAGCAGGTCGAGCGCCTCGGAGAGCGTGGCCACGTAGCGGGCGGCCGCGACCTTCCCCAGGGACGGACGCAACGCCGCCGGAAGAAAGACGCAGTCGAAGCCGGCCCTCACGGCAGCCGTGACGCGGGTTTCGGCGTGCGAGATCGCCCTGAGCTCGCCGCCGAGCCCGATCTCGGCGGCAAATGCGGTTCCTCCGGCGATCGGGCGATCCCGGCTCGCCGAAGCGAGCGCCGCGGCAACGGCAAGGTCCGCCGCCGGATCGGTGAGACGGAGACCTCCAATGACGCTGAGGAAGACGTCGCTCCCCCCCAGGTCGAGGCCGGCACGCCGTTCGAGAACTGCGAGAAGAATCGTAAGCCGGCGCGGCGGGAATCCGGTCGCGATCCGCTGGGGTGTCGCATACCGGGAGGTAGCGGTCAACGCCTGCACTTCGGCCGGAAGAGGTCGCGTGCCGTGCAGAGGCACTGCGACCGCCGAGCCGCTCACACCTTCCGGTCGATCTTCGATGAACAGCCCGCCCGGATCGGGGACCGGCTCCAGGCCGGATCCGGTCATGCGGAATACCGCGAGCTCGTCGACGCTGCCGAATCGGTTCTTGCTCCCCCGGAGCAGCCGGTGCTCACCGAGTCGGTGGCCCTCGAAGTGCAGAACGACATCCACGAGGTGCTCGAGCGTGCGCGGTCCGGCGAGCGCACCGCCCTTCGTGACGTGCCCGACGAGAACCGTGGCCGCCCCCGTGGCCTTCGCCCGGGCCTGGAGCGCTGCCGAGCAGGCCCGCACCTGCGTGACGGTACCTGGAGCCGAAGTCAGATCGCCACTCCACATCGTCTGGATCGAGTCTATGCAGACCAGGTCCGGAGCTTCGGCTTCCACGGCGGCCAGGACCTCCTCCAGGCGGTCCGTCGCGACGAAGCGGAGCTCCGAGGTTCCAGATCCCAATCGCGCTGCGCGGAGGCCCACCTGTTCCCTCGACTCTTCCCCCGACACGTACAGGACCCGGGCGCCCCCGATCTGGGCCCGACCGGCGAGCTGCAGCAGGAGTGTCGACTTGCCGACACCGGGAGCGCCGCCGAGCAACAGAACGGACCCGGGAACGAGTCCACCTCCCAGCACCCGATCGACCTCGCCGAATTCAATCGGGCGCCGCTCCGGCCGCGGAACGTCTCCGGCTGCACCGCCGAGACGACTCACTTCCGCTACCGAAGCTCCGGACCTGCTGCCGGATTCCCTCGCCCTGCGGCCGCCGCTCCCCACGGGGGCGGGTGCCTCGACGAGCGTGTTCCAGGCGCCGCAGGAGGGGCACTTCCCCTCCCAGCGCAACGATTCCCCGCCACAGTCGCGGCAGAAGAAGAGGGTGCGGGTTCTCAGCTTCCGGGCCCCCTTCGCGCCAGAGACTCGAACAGCGTGTACGGCTTGTGGAAATAGAGGTGTACCGTGCCGGTCGGCCCGTTCCGCTGCTTCCCCACGATCAGCTCAGCCCGCCCCTCGATCGATTCTCCCTGCTCGTCGAGCATGTCGCCGTCCTTACGATAGGCCTCTTCACGGTACACGAACATCACCACATCCGCGTCCTGCTCGATTGCCCCGGACTCCCTGAGGTCAGCCAGCATCGGTCGCTTGTCGGTACGCTGCTCCGGTCCCCGGGAGAGCTGCGACAGCGCGATCACCGGAATGTTCAGTTCCTTCGCCACCGCCTTGAGAGAACGCGATATGGCGCTGATCTCCTGCTGACGATTCTCCACGTTCCGCGGGCCAGCCATCAGCTGAAGGTAATCCACGACCAGCATTCCGAGATTCGTCTCGGAGGCCAGGCGACGGGCCTTGGCCCGCACCTCGTTCGGTGTGATCGCGGGAGTGTCGTCGATCCAGATCGGCGCCGTGTTCAGGTGGCCGGCCGCAGTCGCGAGCCGGGCGTACTCGTCGTCCTGAAGCCTGCCCCGGCGGAGGCGGCCGGAATCGACCCGCCCCTCGGCGCAGAGCAACCGCTGCACAAGCTGCTCCTTTGACATCTCCAGTGAGAATACCGCGACCGGCACATCCTGTTCGATCGCGGCATGCTGGGCGAAATTCAGGGCCAGAGCCGTCTTGCCCATCGAAGGACGTCCCGCAACGACGACGAGGTCCCCCGGCTGGAATCCAGCCGTCATGTTGTCGAGGTCCGGGAATCCAGCTGCTACGCCGGTGACCGAACCCGGACTTCGCTGCAACTCCTCGATCCGCTCGAACGTCGGCCAGAGGATCTCCTTGATCCAGACGAAGCCCTGACGCTCGGATGACTGCGCGATCTGGAAGATCCTCTGTTCCGCGCGATCCAGAGTGTCATCCACCTCTCCTGCCGGGGCTTCGTAGGCGTCCTGTATGATGTCCGTCGATGCTTCGATCAGTTTCCGGAGAACTGCCTTGTCCTGGAGAATCCGGCAGTGGTATTCGATGTTGGCCGCCGTGGGCACGGCATCGACGAGCCGGGCGAGGTACGACATGCCCCCCGCCCCTTCGAGCTCCCCTGCACTCTTCAGTTCATCGGAGAGCGTTACGGCATCGATCACCTCTCCACGCGAGTAAAGGCGGATCATTGCGCGGAATACGCGGCGATTCGCCTCGCGATAGAAGGAGGAGTCATCCACCATCTCTACGGCCCGGGCGACGGCGTCCCCATCGATCAGCATGGCCGAGAGCACCGATATCTCGGCCTCTTCGGACCAGGGTGGCTGCCTCGCGCTCTGGATGCCCCGGTCGGTCCTCATCGAAATCCCCGATTCAGCCATGATTGTCCCCCGGAGCCGCACGCGCACCATCGTCGAGAATCTCCCGTACCCGCTGCAAGTCCTCCCAGGTGGGTCGGATCCAACCCGGGTTTCTCAGCAGGGCTGCCGGATGATAGGTGACCACCAGCGGTCGTCCTTCGTACTGGTGCACCTGGCGGCGCATCCGACCCAGCGACTCGTTCGCATTCAGCAGAGTGCGCGCCGCAAAGGTACCGAACGCGATCACCAGCTCCGGGTCCACCAACGAGAGCTGCCGACGCAGGAAGGGAGAGCAGCTCTCGATCTCTTCGGGGGAAGGATTCCGGTTCGCGGGAGGACGGCACTTCAGGACGTTGCAGATGAAAACCTCCGATCGGCCGAGTCCGACCGACGCCAGCAGGCGATCGAGAAGCTGGCCGGCGCGTCCCACGAATGGCAGGCCGGTCTCGTCTTCCTTCTGACCGGGAGCCTCGCCAACGCACATCACGCGGGCTGTGCTGGATCCGTCGGCAAAGACCGGTCGGGTTCGCGTCGCATGCAAGCCGCAGCGTGTGCAGGCGTCGGATACGGCCTTGAGTCGCTCGAGATCCTCGATGCCGAGGATTTCCGCAGTCGGACCTTCTCGCGCCAGCCGTTCCAGCTCTCGATCGAGCGGAGCCGCGATCGTCGAGCCGGCCGTAGACGCAGCCGTTGAAACCCGGGCTGCGCCGGTCACCGCCTCGGTAGCCTGTCCGCGCCCCGCCTTGCGAGTCAGGCTCTCCGCCCGCGTCAGGATGTCCTCACGCATGCCCGGCTCGCAGAACACCTCGGTCTCCCCCAGCAACCTCCTGTGCCGGAGGTGCTCGGCCAGCAGTCGGGCGCGATCGGACACGGCGCCGCTCAGCTTCCGTCCCCGAGCTGGTCCTCGATCCGATCCAGAAGACGATCGGCGGCTTCCCGTTTCGTCAGCAGAGGCAGCTCCTCGACCGTCCCCGCAGGATCCAGCACCGTGATGCGATTGGTATCGACGTCGAATCCGCTGCCGGGCGATCCGGCGATGTTGAGCGCGACCAGATCCATGCCCTTCCCCTCCAGCTTGGACCGGGCGTTCCTCAGTCCGTCGCGGGTCTCGAGCGCGAATCCAAGGGTGAAGATATTCGAAGACTCGCGCTGCTCTTTCGTCTCCACGAGAAGGTCCGGACCCCGCTCGAGCTCCAGCCGAAAGCCCTCCGCGTCCACGTCTTCCTTCTTGATCTTCTCCCGGGAGGGCGATGCAGCCCGAAAATCGGAAACCGCCGCTGCCATGCACAGGACTGCAGCCCCGTCGAGCTCCGTGCGCAGGGAACGGAGCATCGCGTCCGCATCCTCCGTCTCGATCATCTTCGGTCCGTGCGGCCGGGGCACGGTTGCGGGCCCGTGTATACAGACGACCTCGGCCCCTCGACGCCAGGCAGAGGCCGCCAGTTCGAATCCCATCCGGCCTGATGATCGATTTCCGAGGAATCGCACCGGATCGATGGCCTCGCGCGTCGGCCCGGCGGTGACGACCACCTTCCTGCCCCCGAGAATCGAATCGACTTCGAGGAGTCTTCCGGCCACCGACATGATCTGCTCGGGCTCGGCCATCCGCCCCACGCCGAACTCTCCCTCGGCGAGCGGCCCGTCCTCCGGTCCGACCAGCCGAACACCATCCTCGGTCAACATCTCCAGGTTGCGGACGGTGGCCGGGTGCTCCCACATGCGCGTGTTCATTGCCGGGCAGGCGAGCACCGGACAATCGGCTGCCAGGAGCGTGGCCGAAGCCAGGTCGTCAGCCCTTCCATGAGCCATTGCTGCCAGCAGGTCCGCCGTCGCCGGCGCCACGATCGCCAGATCGCAATCACGCCCCAGCTCGATGTGCGCCAGCGGCCGTGTCCACAGGTCCGTATGCACTGGACGTCCGGCCAGGGCCTCGAAGGTGACCCGACCGACGAAATGCTCGGCCGCACCGGTCATCATCACCTCAACCTCCGCTCCTTCGGAGCGCAGCGAACGCAGCAGATGAACCGACTTGTAGGCCGCTATCCCCCCGGCGACGACCAGGAGCACCCGCCGACCGTCAAAGGGGCGCATTGATCCCCCGGTTCACTCTCCTTCAGCCCGTCTTCGCTTGACCAGGCGGAACTCGAGATCACCCGAAGCCAGGGCCGACAGGGCCATCGTCGTCAGCTTGTCGGCGCCGTATGGCGAGCGTTCGAGCGGGAGCACGTTCAGCTCGCGCGCATACTTGGCCGCCACCAGCACGCCCATGTACTTGTCGGGCGCGGCCGGCACCAGATCATCCGGACTGTAGACCTTGGACACGATTTCTTCTCCTCGTTCAGGTATGAGATCCGGCGAGGTCGGCTTCGAGGGCCTTCCTCAGACCGGCCGTTCTCTCCAGTACGTCGTCCCTGACGCGGGAAGCCCGGTGGAGCTCCGCCTCCAGGATCGACTCGACGGTTCGTACCGTTGCATCGAGCACTTCGTTCACCACCACGTAGTCGAATTCCGCGGCAGCCTCGAGTTCCGACAGGGCCGTGCGCATTCGTCGCGCCAGCCCGGGCTCATCTTCGCTGCCCCGCCGACGCAGCCGGGCCAGCATCTCCTCCGCCGAGGGTGGAACCAGAAACACGAGAACGGCCCCGGGCGCACGCTCGCGGACCTGCCGGGCTCCCTGCACATCGATGTCGAGCAACAGGCAGTTCGTCGGATCCGTTCGTTCCCCCAGTGCCTCCCGCGGAGTTCCGTAAAGCTCTCCGTGGACTTCCGCCCATTCCAGCAGTCCATCTGTTTCGAGCAGGCGTTGGAACTCCTCGCGGGTCACGAAGTGGTAGTCCGCGCCATCCAATTCCCCGGGCCTCGGGGGCCGTGTCGTCGCCGACACCGAAAAACCCGCATCCCGACGCTTCTTGACGATTCTCCGGCATACCGTGGTCTTCCCGCCACCGGACGGCCCGGCGAGAACCAGCAGCAGGGGGTCATTCATTCGATGTTCTCGATCTGCTCGCGCATCGTCTCCAGTTCGTTCTTCGCCTCGACGACGTGATGAGCAATGGTCGCGTCGTTTCCCTTCGAGCCGATCGTGTTCACCTCGCGAAGCAGCTCCTGGCTCAGAAAGCCCAGTCGCTTGCCCACCGGCTCTTCACCCGGGAGATGAAGCAGGTCCCGGAAAGCCGCGACGTGCGCCCGGGCCCGGACGATCTCCTCCCTGATGTCCCAGCGGTCGGCAAGCACAGCGATTTCACGCGCGAGGCGATCATCGTCGACGTCGACGCCCCCGGCGAGCTCGGCGACCGACCGCTGAAGCCGGGCGCGCTCGGACTCGAGGCGCACGGGCGCGAGCTTCTCGATCTCCTCCAGTCTCCCGGTGAGAGCATCGAGGCGCTCGTTCAATTCCTCGGCCAGCCGATCTCCTTCACGGCTGCGCATTTCGATCAGCTCGTCGGCCGCCCGGTTCGCCGCCTCCCGCAATCGCTCCGCATCGACCGACCCCAACAGGTCGGGCGACCTCTCCACGAGGATTCCGTCGATCCGGCTGACCATCTCGAGGTCGGGCGTCCCCGCCAGCTCGTGGGCTCCCTGCACGCGCCTCAGCGCCTCCAGGTAGGAGGCGAGCCGAATTTCGTCCACCTCGAAGCGAACGGCGGCCTCGCGGGCTGGCGACAGGCGAAGCGTCACATCCACGTGTCCACGGCGCAATCGATCCCCGATCGCGCCACGAATCGGTTCCTCCCAGGCTTCTGCCCCGGCGGGTAACCGAAAATTGAGCTTGAGGTGCCGTGAATTCACGGATCGGAGCTCGATGCTCCCGATCGTGTCGCCCGACTCCAGCGGAGCGGACCCGAATCCCGTCATGCTGCGAATCATATAGACCGAAGAGAATAGGTTCCCGACCCCATGCCCGTCAACGAACTGAACCTGTCAAATCACACGAGAGGTATACATTCATGCCTATATTTCCGTGTGCTTTACAATGATCAAACGTGGCGTACGACCCGAGGTCATCCATTTCTCAATTCAGGAACGTCCACTTCACGCCGAACACCGAACGCGTACCCGGATACGACAGCCCCACGAAGTCGTTGGCGCTGAAGCCCGTAATATTGTCGTACCGATAGTAGACGATCACGCTCAGGATCCGTATCGCCATGTTCCAGTCCAGAAACGTGTACTCGGGAACGCCGGTCAGGGTGGATGAAGGCTCGGTTACGGCACCGGCCGTCGGCACTCCCATGCTGCCCCTGTGCTTGATTCCGAGTGCGAGGCGCACGCCGAGATTCCCGTCGAGGAACTCGTCGTCGAATCCCAGGGTGCCGCGTGCCAGGTACTGCGGCACGTACATCAGTCGAGCCGACTCATCGAAACTCTGGTAGCGGAAGAAGCCCCCGAGCCGGAGCGGGCTCGCCTCCTCGATCAGCCACGACAGCGGCAGTATGGGGAAGGAACCGCCAGCCTCCAGGGCGGTCACGCCAGCGGGACCTTCGATCGGTTCCTGATATCGGTCGAATGAAGATCGATACGGGAGCTGTCGATCCAGGTCCTGCCGTTCCGCCAGTCCGTAGAGGGTGAGAGACGGCAAGGTCAACTCGAGTCGGCCGTTGAAGATCGTGAAACCGAGAGAATCGGCTTGCCCGAAGGTCGGATACGAGACACCCCGGGTACCCGTCGCAGCACCGGCTCGCAGAGTGAGGTGCAGGGGCAGGTCTACCGAAACTCCCCCCCTGAGCTCCGAGACGTCGAAGTCCTCCCACGATGCGAGCCGCCCGCCGAGCTCGGCTCGAATCGGACCGATGACGCGCCCTCCAACATCGGCGTCGAGCTGAAGATGCGGGTGAACGTCACTGTCCCATGCCGCCAGCGTTACACCTGCTCCGATTCTGTCCCAGTCACCTCGAAGCGTAGCTCCACCGCTCAGGACCGACCTGTCGGCCAGAGCGGAGTCCGGTACAGCCTCGTCCTCGAGTTTCCACCCCGTGGAGCCGCCGAACATCTGAAGCTGGATCCGGTCGCCGAATGGATATCGACCTCTGAGGAAGACTTCCGTCCGTCGAAGGTTGACGGGGGTGTACACTTCCCTGTCCATCGATTCCGATTCGTACGTGAGGGCGATGCCCGAACGTTCGTCTCCCGGCGTCCACTCGAGCAGCCCGAAGAAGTCGAAATCGCTCGATGGAAACTCCCCGGCCGCATCGACCAGATCGGCACTCGCAGCCACCCGGACCGTGCGCCCGAAGCCGTTGTCGAACACGAGTCGCAAGCGGCTCAGGCCTGGATCTCCGGTGCCCCCTTCGACTCGGGAATAGGCATCGCGCTTCTGTCTCGACATCGTGAACAGCTCGACGCGCCAGCCGGCAAGGCCCCTGACGATGCGTACGCGCTGCAGCGCAGCAATCGGGAACCGTGTGAGATCCGGTTGTGCGCCGTCCATCGTCGGCACTTCCCTGCCGTCGATCAGGACGGTCAGGAATCCTGGACCCAACCCACCCCAGCTGGCCTGGTGCGGCCCACCGAAGAAGCTCGCCCGGAGCGGCGTCAGAGCTGGCTGCTCCTCGAGCAACTCGAGAAGCGTCAGCCCATTGCTCGTGAGAAGGTCTTCGCGCGCGAGGTCCGCGACCACGACCGAGGCGCCCTCCACCGGCAGATCGATCAGATCGGGAAGCCTCGCGAAAGGAAGCGCCTCCGCGCTGTCTCGCAGGGTGCCTTCCAGTGGCTGCTCGAGCGGGCCGATCAGGCTGTCGGCCTCCAGGGCGAGAGAATCGACCGGCGCACCGGGCAGAGCCTGCTGGTCGGCCACGGAGTCCGCCGGAACAAGGAGCGAGTCTGCCCGGAGCGTGTCTGCCCGGAGCGAGTCTGCCCGGAGCGTGTCGGCTGCCGCCGGCGGATCGGTCTCCTGAGCTGCTGCCTCGGCCGGAGGAAGGGCCGTCAGGAGGGTCAGCGCCAGCACGACCGCCAGCAGAGGTGAAGGTCGGCGCCCGGACGCCGAGCCCGATCGGGGGCTCGCGGCGTCCGGGGCTCCGGCCACACGGCGCATGAGATCAGGGTCCGTCCGCGCGCGCTCGGCGGATCGACCTCACCGCGGCCGCATGTTGCTGATGATCCTGTCGCCGAACTCCGAGGTCTTCACGAGCGTGGCACCACTCATCTGCCGTTCGAGGTCGTAGGTGACGTACTTCTCGGCCACCGTGCGCTCGATCCCTTCGATCACCGCGTCAGCGGCCTCCTGCCAGCCCATGTACTCGAACATCATCACGCCCGAAAGGATGAGCGAGGTGGGATTGACCTTGTTCATTCCGGCATATTTCGGAGCCGTACCGTGTGTAGCCTCGAACAGGGCCACCCGGTCGCCGATGTTCGCGCCTGGAGCCATTCCCAGTCCACCGACCTGCGCCGCACAGGCATCGGAGAGGTAGTCGCCGTTCAGATTCGGTGTGGCGATGAAGTCGTACTCCGAAGGACGCAGGAGAATCTGCTGGAACATCGCATCCGCGATCCGGTCCTTGATCACGATCTTCCCCTCGGGCTGCTTGCCATCGTAGGCACTCCACAGCTCGGTCTCCGTGATCGTCGCGTCACCGAACTCCTCTCGCGCTACCTCGTAGCCCCACTCGCGGAAGGCGCCCTCCGTGAACTTCATGATGTTGCCCTTGTGGACCAGCGTAACCGAGCGCGCGCCGGCCTTGATCGCATCGCGGATGCACATGCCGACGAGCCGCTTGGTCCCGAACTCGGAGATCGGTTTCACCCCGATGCCGCTGTGCTCGCGAATCTGGCAGCCCATCTCATCGTTGAGATAGCCGCGAACCTGCTCGGCCTCCGCAGACCCCGCTTCCCACTCGATGCCCGCGTACACGTCCTCCGTGTTCTCCCGATACAACACCACGTCGAGCTTCTCGGGCTCGCGAACGGGAGAGGGAACGCCCTTGATCCAGCGGCAGGGCCGGACACACGCATAAAGATCCAGCCTCTGGCGCAGCGTCACGTTGAGCGACCGGATGCCTCCGCCGACGGGCGTGGTCAGAGGGCCCTTGATGGCGATCCCGAACTCGCTGATGGCGTCCAGTGTCTCCTGTGGAAGCCACTCTCCGGCTACCTCTTGCCCCTTCTCACCCGCGTAGACTTCCATCCAGTGAATCTGTCGCGCACCGCCGTACGCGGCTTCGACTGCTGCGTCGAATACGCGGACGGCCGCCGCCCAGATATCGGGCCCCATCCCGTCACCCTCGATGAACGGTATGATCGGGTTGTCCGGCACCTGCGGTCCGGTCTCGTCCACGCGAACGGTGGAACCACCCTCGGGAACTGCTGCGAATCTGTACTCGGAAGCCATGTGCGCCTCCGCTCCTTGCTTCGAGGTTCTCTGTTTCAGCGTCTCTCTTCGAGCCGAACGAAACGACGATCGAGCTCGCCGACGTACTCGGCGCGCGGTCGGATCAGTCGATTGTTCTCGTGCTGTTCCATCACATGCCCGACCCAACCCCCTACTCTACCGATCGCGAAGAGCGGCGTATAGAGGTCGAGTGGAAAACCGAGACTGCCGTAAACGGTCGCACAGTAGAAATCGACGTTGCAGGGGATACTTTTCCTGTCCAGCATCGTCGACTCCACCGTCCGCGCCAGGGCGTGCAGCCTGGCCGCTCCCGCGTCGTCTGAAAGTTCTTCGGACATCCGCCGGAGGTGGGTGGCCCGCGGGTCCTCCGTTCGATAGACACGGTGGCCGAATCCCATGATCTTCTTCCCCTCGGCCAGTGCCGCATCCACCCAGGCCTCGGCGTCCCCGTGCTCTTCGATCTCCAGGAGCATCTCCATCGCCCGCTGATTCGCTCCGCCGTGGAGCGGCCCCTTCAGTGCCCCGATGCCGGCCGTGATCGCCGAGTGCATGTCGGAAAGCGTGGATGCCACGATCCGGCAGGCGAACGTGGAGGCGTTGAGGCCGTGCTCCAGGTAGAGAATCAGCGAAGTGTCGAGAGCGCGTGTCGCGGTCTCGCCCGGTCGATCCCCATTGAGCATGTAGAGGAAGTTGGCCGAATGCGACAGATCGGGGTCGGGTGAGATCGGCGCTTTTCCTTCCCTCAGGCGATGGAAAGCGGCCACGACCGTCGGCATCTGTGACACCAGCCGGACTCCCTTGGCCAGATCGGCGCCGCGATCGTTCGATTCGGAATCCGGATCCACGCAGCCCAGTGCCGATACCGCCGTGCGCAGGGCCGACATCGGCACCGTGTCGCTCGGAAGCCCGCGCAGAACCTCCATCACCTCAGAAGGAAGCTCCCGCTCTGCGGCCAGCAGTCCCTCGAATGCGATCAGCTCCGCCCGATTCGGCAGATCGCCGTACCAGAGCAGATAGAGGACCTCGGGAAAGGCGGCGCCCTTCGCGAGCGTGTGGATGTCGTAGCCCCGGTACCAGAGCTTGCCGCTCTCGCCATCGATCTTGCTGAGCGCGGACTCTGCCGCAACGACGCCTGCGAGTCCGCCTGAAGTTCTGTTGTTCCCGCTCATGCGTGAGTCCAGCCTCCGCCTGTCGAGTGGTCCGATTCCTGGTGCAGAAAGGGGGCGAGACGTCCGGAGGTGCCGGGCGTCACGCCCCCTGCGCGATCTGTACTGCCTGCTGCCGATTACCGGATGGCCGGATCGGCCTCCGCCTTCTCGAACTGCGAGACCAGATCGTCCGTCGACAGCGTCTCGAACGAACCGGCCGGCAACCGGATCCTGCGCTGCGGCTCCGAAGGATCGGAGAAGCAGACGAAGATCACGGCTTCGCGGTCCTCCACCTTCCTCTTGTCATCGGGATCGGGCCAGAACACGTCGCGTGAAGCGAGCCATGCCTTCCAGCGCCGACCATCGTCATCCCGAAAATGCTTTGTCATTCACACCTCGAAGCAGTGGTCTCCCCGGGCCGCTCCCGATCAAAAACAGACTGCTAACATAGCAGAAAATCGGTCCATTGTCCACCGAACTTCCGGCCCGAGACTCAGTTGTCTACACTGCCATCCGGGAAACGATTCATTACGTTGGCCTGACCTGCGAAACGCCCGACTGGAGCCTGTGAGATGATGTTGCGCGACCGCCGGATCCACCTGACGACTGCACTCCTGCTTCTATCGACCGTAACCGGCATCAACGCCCAGGAGACCCGATCGCACGACCACACCGCCCTCCGACCGGTCAGACCGGTTCACACCTATTCGATCGTCGCGCGGGACCCGGCCACCGGCGAGCTCGGTGTGGCCGTTCAGTCGCACTGGTTCTCGGTCGGCTCGAGCGTACCCTGGGCGGAGAGCGGGGTGGGCGCGGTCGCCACTCAGTCCTTCATCGATCCGTCCTACGGATCCCTGGGACTCGAGCTGATGCGGACCGGGCGCGGAGCGCAGGAAGCCCTGGCGGGTCTCGTCGCCGCGGACCCTACCCCGGAGGTCAGGCAGGTGGGCTTCGTCGACGCTAACGGGGCGACGGCTGCCTGGACCGGCGACCTCGCGATCCCGCATGCCTGCGACAGGCAGGGAGACGGGTTCACGGTCCAGGCGAACCTGATGCACCGGACGGGGGTCTGCGATGCGATGTTCGAAGCGTATTCCGCCGGGACCGGAGATCTGGCCGCCCGCCTCATGGCGGCGCTGGTTGCGGCAGAGGACCGGGGCGGGGACATCAGGGGTCGCCAGTCGGCCGCCTTGCTGGTGGTCGCTGCCACGACTTCCGGCCGGCCGTGGGAAGACCGGCTGTTCGACCTGCGCGTGGAAGACAGCGACCAGCCCCTGGTCGAGCTGGAACGACTGCTCGGAGTGGCCCGCGCCTACCGTCACATGAATGCCGGGGATGCCCGACTGACGGAGGGCGACGTGGACGGTGCCGTGGAAGAGTATCGAAAGGCGGAGGCCCTGCTCCCCGGGGAATCGGAACCTCTGTTCTGGCACGCCGCGACCCTGGCCAGCGTCGGTCGTGTCGAGGAGTCTCTGCCCCTGTTCGCCGAGGCGTTCGAGCTGCGTCCGGAGTGGAGGGAGCTGGTCCCGAGGCTTCCGGCGGCCGAGTTGCTACCGGACGATCCGACCCTGATTGAAGAGATCCTGAATGCGGGCGCGCCCTGATCGACCCGATCGTCGCTCGGGTCGATGCGATGACAGCCCGAACAGGAGGTCAGCGGGCGCTTCCGTCCCGATTCTCGTCTGGCTGCATGCGGCAGGCAAATGCGAAACCGGCGCCGAATCCGCTGATCATAAGCGCGAGCAGCAGTGTGATGAAGATGTACATTGGTCGCCCTGTTCCCGGGTCGTCCTCGCCGGCGCCAGTCGCCGTCGGAGGCGGGTCAGGATGAGGGATGATGCCGTCGCTGTCCAGACCCCGGTGAGGGTCCCGTTGCGCCTTGACGTGCGACGTTTCACGTTCGGTCGGCGCGGGCAGCCCGGCGCGGGCCGGGAGTCACAGGATTTCGCTGCGCTGGAAATATATCGAGGAGTCTAGAATGTCCCGTACGGCAGAGTACATACGCGAGGTCGATCAGTGGAGCGCCCACAACTACGGACCGCTCCCGGTCGTGCTGGAACGTGGTGAAGGTGTCTGGGTCTGGGACGTCGACGGGCGCAAGTATCTCGACATGCTCGCTGCCTACTCGGCGGTGAACCAGGGACACCGGCACCCCCGCATCATCGAGGCCCTGGAACGGCAGGCCGGTCGGTTGACCCTCACTTCGCGCGCCTTCCACAACGACCGAATGGGCCCGTTTCTTCGCCGGCTGTGCGAGGCAACGGGTTTCGACCGTGCGCTGCCGATGAACACCGGGGCCGAGGCCGTGGAGACTGCCCTCAAGGCCGCGCGCAAGTGGGGATACGAAGTCAAGGGAGTTCCTGCGGACCAGGCCGAGATCATAGTGTGTGAGAACAACTTCCACGGTCGTACGACCACCATCGTGGGGTTCTCGTCCGAACACCAGTATCGGCAGGGCTTCGGACCGTTCGCGCCGGGGTTCATCACGATCCCGTACGGCGACACGGACGCGCTGGAGCGGGCCATCGGCCCCGATACGGTCGGCTTTCTCGTGGAGCCGATCCAGGGCGAAGGCGGAATCGTAGTTCCCCCGGACGGTTACATGAAGACGGTCCAGGAGATCTGCCGGGCGAACCGGGTCCTGGTCCTCAACGACGAGATCCAGACCGGGCTCGGCCGGACCGGCAAGATGTTCTGCGGGGATTGGGATGGAGAGCGGGGTGACATTCTGATCGTCGGCAAGGCCCTCGGCGGAGGCGTGTTTCCCGTCTCGGGCATCCTCGCGAACGATGACGTGATGGACGTATTCCACCCGGGCGATCATGGATCCACATTCGGAGGCAATCCGCTCGGAGCGGCAGTCGGCGAGGCCTCCCTGGCCGTGATCGTCGACGAAGGCCTGCCCGACAGGTCACTCGAGCTGGGCACCTGGCTGCAGGATCGACTTCGGGACATCGAGTCACCTCACGTCGCCGAGGTGCGCGGTAGAGGTCTGATGATCGGCGTGGAAATCAAGAAGGAGTCCGGCCCAGCCCGGCCTTTCTGCAATGCACTGATGGAGCGCGGAATACTCTGCAACGATACGCATCACCAGGTAATCAGGATCGCACCACCGCTGGTCATTTCGCGTGACGAGCTGGAGGTGGCGCTCGACGTGATCACCGAGGTGGTCGGAGTCGGAAGCCCGGTGGGAGCCGCCTGAGGCAGACGCTCGCCGGGCGAGGTTGCGCTCAGCTGGCGTGAGATCGGCCCGGGAGGCGCGAAGCCACCCGGGCCGCTTTCATCAACCGTCGTCCCGGTAGGCCCGCACGATCACGACAGGCTCGACCGGAACATCTCCCATCCCGGCCTTCTGCCCCGTTCGGACCTGGGCGATCTCGTCGATCACTCCCATCCCGTCCACCACGCGTCCGAACACCGCGTAGCCCCAGGTCTGGCCCGGTCTCCCCCCGTGATCCAGGGCCGGATTGTCGACGAGATTCACGAAGAATTGCGAGGTCGCGCTGTGCGCCGACGGAAGGCGCGCCATCGAAAGGGTGCCGCGCAGATTCTTCAGCCCGTTGTCCGATTCGTTCTGGATCGCATCACGGGTCGGCTCCCGCTTCACCATGTCCCCCTCGAAGCCTCCACCCTGGATCACGAATCCGGGGACGACGCGGTGGAAGGAGAGCCCGTCGTAGAATCCCGAATCTACGTACGCGAGGAAGTTATCCACCGAGATCGGCGCCTCGTCGGGATACATCTCGATTTTAACCGTGCCTTTTGACGTCTCCATTACAACCATGGGTGCCTCCGTTTCCTGGCTGGCCTCACTGCAGGCCACCGTCGCGAGCAACATCAGTATTCCCCATACGGCTCTCATTCGAAGATCGCTCCTCTGGTATCTGTTCCGGTTCAGGCCCGGTGCCGTCCGGCGCCATGTTCGGTCCGGAGTCCACTTCGCTCTCCGGTGACGGGAGACTCTCGACCTCCGGACGCTCCGACGCAAGCGCAGCCGCCTCACGGCTCGCCGAGAGGATTCGCTGGTAGCCGGCCTCGACCCAGGGGGGGGTGTCCCGTCCGATCTCGCCCTCCCGGTAACGGCGGATCCAGTCGTGCTGATATCGGATCAACGACATGGCGAGATCGACGATTGCCTGGGCCGATTCCTTGGATCGCTCCTCCCCCGCCAGGTGGGAGTAGTCGATCGCCGGTCCGAACAGGATCGTCACCCGCTGAAACGGCCTGGGCCAGGCAGCACCGATCGGGAGCACGTCGTCCATTCCCACCACGGTCACGGGTATCAGGTGCGGCCGATTCGCGAGTGCCACGAGTCCGGCACCCGGTCTCCCCTTGCCCACCTCGCCGGTGCGAGTCCGGGTCCCTTCGGGAAAGAGTATCATCGTCCCTTCGCGAAGGGCGCGGATCATTCGGTAGAGCGCCCGCATGTCGCGGCGGCCCGGCGCCACCGGAATGCACTTCCACTGGTCCGACCACCAGCCCTGATAGGCGTTCTTGTAGAAGTTCTCCTCAGCGGCCGGATTCCACGGGGCCAGCCAGGGGCGATAGATGGCCGGTCCGTAGTATGCGCTGAACCCGATCAGGAAGCTGTCGATCAGGGACTGGTGGTTGGACAGCAGCAGCACGTTGCGAGCGCGAAGCGCGTTGCGTCGCCCGATGATCTCCGTCCGGCTGAGGCCGAAGAACAGGATCGCTCCGACCGTTACGGTCACCAGGGAGAAGAACCAGCGCGTGAATGGCCACACTGCGTTGAACAGCCGCCCCCGGTGATCCGCCTTGTAGCGTCGCGCCATGCACGCCCTCGCAGGGTGTTCGTCGATCGCGCCGAATCCCGGCCCGATCCAGTCCGACAATATCCCTCGCGCGGTAGATCGAGGCCAGCGCATGGGTCGACGACCGGCCGTCCGTGGCTCATATTCGGACTCGTTCGACCGACGCAGTAGGAACCGCAGACCTTGCCCCGGTTGTCGTCTGCCGTACCCGCAGACCGGGGGGTTGAAAGGAATGACATGCCCGAGACCAGGCACCAGAGCCACGACTCCTTCGGAGCGCGGCGCGAGCTATCACTACCCGACGCTTCGACCGTCACGATTTTCGATCCCGGTGCGCTCGAACGCGCTGGGATCGGTCGGGTCGGCCGACTCCCGTTTTCGATCCGGATCCTGCTCGAGAACCTCCTGCGTCATGAAGACGGAGGGTCGGTGACGGCCGACGATATCGAAGCACTCGCGATGTGGGAGCCGGAGAAGGAACGAGAGATCGCGTTCCGACCGGCACGAGTGATCCTGCAGGACTTCACGGGAGTTCCGGCCGTAGTCGACCTGGCCGCCATGCGGGATGCCATGCTGGACCTCGGAGGGGATCCATCTCGCATCAACCCCCTGATGCCCTCCGAACTCGTGATCGATCACTCGGTACAGGTCGATTCGTTCGGGCTTCTGGCGTCGCTGCTGATCAACGCGGAGAAAGAATTCGAGCGGAACCGGGAACGCTACGAGTTCCTGCGCTGGAGCCAGGAAGCGTTCGAGAACTTCCGTGTCGTGCCCCCGAGCACGGGCATAGTCCACCAGGTCAACCTCGAATACCTGGCACGCGTCGTATTCGAGGGCAGAGATGGAGATGGACGGATCGCCTATCCTGACACGCTGGTCGGGACAGACAGCCACACGACGATGATCAACGGCCTGGGCGTGCTCGGTTGGGGGGTGGGCGGTATCGAGGCGGAAGCCGCGATGCTCGGCCAGCCCATCAGTTTTCTCGTTCCGGAAGTGATCGGTTTCCGGCTCGAGGGCCGGCTCCCCGAGGGTGCGACTGCCACGGACCTCGTGCTGCGCGTGACCGAAATGCTGCGCCAGCGAGGCGTCGTGGGGAGGTTCGTCGAGTTCTACGGACCGGGACTCCCGGCATTGTCACTGGCCGACCGTGCCACGCTCGGGAACATGTCGCCCGAATTCGGCTCGACCTGCGCCATCTTTCCGATCGACGCCGAGACCCTCGCGTACCTGCGTTTCAGCGGGCGAAGCGAGGACCAGGTAGCGCTGGTCGAAGCCTACGCCAGGGAAACGGGGCTGTTCCACGAGCCCGGAGCACCCCCCGCGGATTACACCGACGCCCTGAGCCTCGATCTCGAGACGGTTGAACCGAGCATTGCGGGGCCGAAGCTCCCGCAGCAGAGAATCGCTCTCGCGAACGCCAGGCGCTCCTTTGGGCGCTGGTTGTCGGATCTTCGCAGTCCTGCTCCGGCTGCCAATGGCGGTGCCGGCGCACGCATGTCGGCGGAGGGAGGCGGAGCCAACGCAGCAGATGTCCCCGCTCGCGTCCGCTCGGCTCATGTTTCGTGGCAGACCCTGGAGGGCGAGCCGACGGAATTCGAAGTGTCGGATGGATCGGTGGTGATCGCTGCGATCACCAGCTGCACGAACACCTCCAATCCGAGCGTGATGGTGGGCGCCGGGCTCGTGGCGAAGAAGGCGGTCGAGCTGGGCCTCGAGCGCAAGCCGTGGGTCAAGACCAGCCTCGCTCCGGGTTCGAAGGTGGTGACGGAGTACCTGCGCGAAGCAGACCTTCTCGACGACCTCGAGGCGCTCGGATTCGCGGTCGTCGGCTATGGTTGCACCACGTGCATCGGCAACAGCGGCCCGTTGCCCGTCCCGATCTCCAAGGCGATCCGCGAAGAGGACCTGGCGGTCTGCGCGGTTCTCTCGGGCAATCGCAACTTCGAGGGTCGTATCAACCCGGACACGCGAGCGAACTACCTCGCATCCCCGCCACTGGTGGTCGCGTATGCTCTCGCCGGGACGATGGACATCGACCTCGCGACCGAGCCGCTCGGCACCAGCCGGGATGGACAGGCGGTGTTCCTGGCCGACATCTGGCCCAGTCAGGACGAGATCCGGGCTGCGGTTCGAACATCGGTTCGGACCGAGCAATTCCGCGAACAGTATGCCGACGTCTTCCGGGGCGACGAGCAGTGGCGTTCGCTCCCGGTTCCCGAAGGAGAGCGATACACCTGGGCGGAGGAGTCGACGTACGTGCGCCGGCCGCCCTTCTTCGAGGGCATGTCCGCCGAGCCAACGCCACCCGGAGACATCCGCGGCGCCAGGGTGCTCGTCAGCGTGGGCGATTCGGTCACCACGGACCACATCTCGCCCGCCGGGGCGATCTCGCGCGACTCGCCGGCGGCGCGCTACCTCGAGGACCATGGCGTCCCGCCGGCCGAATTCAATTCCTACGGCTCGCGCCGCGGTAACCACGAAGTGATGATGAGAGGCACCTTCGCGAATGTCAGGCTGAGGAATCGTCTGGTTCCCGGGGTCGAGGGCGGATTCACGCGCCACCTTCCGGACGGGGAGGAGCTGTCGATCTACGACGCCGCCATGCGCTACGCCGACGAAGGGGTGCCGCTGATCGTGCTCGCCGGAGCCGAGTACGGCACCGGCAGTTCACGCGACTGGGCCGCGAAGGGCCCGGCCCTGCTGGGAATCCGAGCCGTAATCGCCGTCGGGTACGAACGGATCCACCGGAGCAACCTGATCGGCATGGGGATTCTTCCGCTGCAGTTCGAGGCCGGTGCCAGCGCAGAGTCACTGGGGCTCGACGGCACGGAAACCTACACGATCGGGGGGATCTCGGACGGCCTGGCAGCCGGGGGAAGGGTCCGCGTGAGTGCCCTTCACGAGACCGGCACCGAGACCGAGTTCGAGGTGGACGTGCGACTCGACACCGAGGTCGAGCTCGACTACTACCGGAATGGCGGAATCCTCCAGACCGTGCTTCGCCAGATGCTCGACGACTGAGGCAAGATTCGACCGGCACACCGCGGATCCGGAAATCGGATTCGCGGTGTACGCCGGCTCGATACCGCTGTACCTTTTCCCGTTGTCGTGTTTCGATGTTCCGAGGTCGCCGGATCGGCCTCGACAGGATCATTTTTTCCACGGAGAATCCGATGCATCTCCCCCGTATGAAACGCTGGCTGATGGCGACGGCAACGGTCGCCCTGGCCGGCTGTGCCAGCTCGGGATCCACTCCACCCGAGACACAGGTCGACCTTCCGGCCGCGAACGCGAAGGCACCGCCGCCTCCCGGCGTAGTGCCCGAAACAGGCTCTCTTCTGACACCTTCCGCCGAGGCCATGGCCCTCGCCGAGGAGGTAGTGCTCGACGGCACCGAGATGGGCACGATGTGGACCTTCGAGAACCCGCCGCTCGACTACTGGGCCGAGACCTACGGTTTCCGGCCGAGCGCCGACTGGCTCGAGCACGCCCGTCTCTCCTCGGTCCGCTACGGAGGCGGCTGCTCGGCCTCCTTCGTGTCAGCGGATGGCCTGGTGATGACCAATCACCATTGCGCCCGGGGCTGCGTGGACGCGGTGGCCGGCGAGGGCGAGGACTTTCTCGTCAACGGATTCGAGGCGAGGTCGAGGTCCCAGGAGCGCGTCTGCCCGAATCTCTTCCTCGATCAGCTGATCGAGATCGACGACATCACCGACCGCATTCACGGCGTCGCGCAGGCCGGCATGACGAACGAGGAGATTTCCGAGGCGCAGGCTTCCCTCTCGGAGGAGCTCACCGGGCAGTGCGAGGCGAACAGCGACTTTCAGTGCCAGGTGGTCAACCTCTTTCACGGCGGGCAGTACAAGATCTACAAGTTCCGTCGGTTCCAGCCCGTGAAGCTGGTCTTCGCTCCCGAGCTGCAGGCCGGCTTTTTCGGTGGGGATCCCGACAACTTCGTCTACCCCCGCTACAACCTCGACGTCACTTTCGTCAGGGCGTACGAAGCGGACGGCACGACGCCGGCCAGCACGCCGCACTTCTTCGAGTGGGATCCGGACGGAGCCGCCGAGGGCGAGCTCGTGTTCGTGACCGGGAACCCCGGCTCCACGGCCCGGCAGATCACCCTCTCGCAGTACATGTACGAGCGAGAGATCTGGCATCCGATGATCCTCGATTTCTTTGACCAGCGACTCGAGATCCTGCACGAGATCCAGCGGACCGATCCGGAGCGCGGCCGTGCAATGCAGAACATGATCTTCGGATACGAGAACACGCAGAAGCTGTACAGGGGCGAGCTCGCGGGCCTGCGCTCGACCGACCTCACGGCAAAGAAGATCCGCTGGGAGCAGGAGTTCAAGGCCGCAGTCGCTGCCGATCCCGCTCTGCAGGCCGAGTACGGCGATGTATGGGACAACCTCGCGAAGATCCAGCAGCAGAAGGCAATGCTGGCGCCGACCGTCTACATGAACAATCCAGGCTTCCTGGGTGCCTCGCAGCACCTGGCCACCGCCGGCCTGCTTCAGCAGTACGTGACGGAAATGGCAAAGCCGGACGCCGAGCGTAACCCCCAGTTCCAGGGAGATGCCGCCGCGCAGGTGCGGGGCCAGCTGGCGAACGCGTCCAGCTTCCCGATGGATCAGTCGATGGGGATGCTCGCGGGACGGTTGATGCTGGCGAGCACCTGGCTGCCGGCCGACGCTCCTCTCAATCAGGTCGTGCGCCCCGGCGAGAGCTACGAGGCCGCGGCGACCCGGATGATCAATGGTTCGCGGATCGCGGATCCGGCATTCCGGACCGAGATCATGGATGGCGGGCCGGATGCGATCGCCGCAGCGAATGATCCGCTCCTGGATCTGGTAGCGGAGATGCGCGCGGCACAGGCCACGGCGCTGCCGGGTTGGTCGTCCGCCAACGCTGCCGAGGAGGTCCAGAACGAGCGGTTCGCGAAGGCGCTGTTCGCCGTGTACGGGACCGATCTCCCGCCGGACGCGACCTTCACGCTTCGGATCACCGACGGCGTCGTGGAGAGGTATCGCTACAACGAGACCTTCGCGCCGGCGCAGACCTCGATCTACGGCTACTACGCCCGTGCGACCGAGTTCAACAACGAGATGCCCTGGACGATGCCGCAGAGCTGGTGGGACGCCAAGGATCGAGTGAACATGAGCGTACCCATCAACTTCGTTTCGACCAACGACATCACGGGCGGGAACAGCGGGAGCCCCGTCATCGACCGTGACGCGAGGCTCGTGGGGATCGCATTCGACGGCAACCCGGAGTCGCTGCCGAACGAGTTCTTCTTCGCGGCCGAGAATGGACGGACGGTGTCGGTCCATTCGGCGGGAATCATCGAGGCGCTGAAGAACGTCTACGGAATGACCGAACTGGTGAACGAGCTTCTCGGAGGTCGCTGATCCGAGTCGTCCGTCGGACCGGGCGCTGACCCGGACCGAGGGCCAGAGGTCGACGAGAGCGGCACGATCCCTCACGGGACGTGCCGCTCTTCTCGTGAGCTACATCCGCTTGTAGCTGGGTCCGCTTCCTCCCTCCCGAGGCGTCCAGCGCGGCCCGAGAACATCGGTAGCCCGGCAGTCGATACAGTTCGGCGCGTTGATCACCAGGCCATCCTCGCCCCACTCGTAGACACCCGCCGGGCACATGTGCTCGTACAGGCCGGCCAGGTCGCGCGAGACCTCATCAGGTGCGATCAGGTGCGAGGGAATGTCGTCGCGGGTGGCATTCCCGGAGCGGAAGACCGCGTCCACCTTGCTGAACGTGTAGCGCCCGTCGGTCGACGGCGGATCCGATTCGGTAACCGTTCGTGGCTCCGCCGCATCCTCCTCCACTTCGATCCGCCCGCCGGGCACCCGGCCGCCACTCGCCACAGCCAGGGCCGATTTCACCGCTCCCGACCAGAATCCGCCCTTGAAAGACAGTCGCATGTTCCGACGCCGGTACAGTTCTCGGGCCATCTCACCGGTTCGGATCCGTTCTTCGTATCCGGCGAGCGCCTCCGCCGTGGGTTCGCCGGTTTTGAGGGCCTCGAATGCGCTGCGCGCGGCGTGAATACCCGACCACATGGCATAATGGACTCCCTTCAGCGAGGGGACGTCCACGAGACCGGCCGCGTCTCCGGCGACGAGGAGCCCGGCGCCCGAGAGCCGCTCGGGGATGGACCACCATCCTCCCTCGGGAATCGTCTTCGCGCCCCACTCGACCATTTCGCCGCCCTCGAGGAGGCCGCGGAAGAGGGGATGACCCTTTACGGTCTGAAGCAGGTCGTGGACATCGAGGCCGGTCTGTCGGTAGTCGAGGCCGACAACGATGCCGATCGAGACCAGGTCTTCGCCCATCGGGTAGATCCACGTGCCTCCGAACGCGTCGGAAGGCAGCGGCCAGCCCAGAGTATGAATCACTTCGCCCGGCGGCTTCGGGACCTGCCACAGCTCCTTGACTCCCAGCGCGTAGATCTGTGGATTCTCCGACTTGATGCCGGATTCCTGCAGCCATGCCGTCGTGAGCGGTCCGCGGCAGCCCTCGGCGAGCACCGTGACCCGCGATGTCAGGTCGGTCGCAGGCATGAAACCCGATCCCGGATTCCCGTCCCGATTCAGCCCGGCCGGCGTAGTTCGAACGCCGGTGACGGCTTCACCGTCCATCAGCAGAGCGTCGGCCGGAAAGCCGGTGAACACGTTCACACCGAGTTCTTCGGCTCTCTCACCGAGCCACGCCACAACTTCGCACAGAGAGGCCACGTGATTGCCGTGATTTCGCATCGGCGGGGGTGCAGGCAGCCGCCTCTGACCGTTCCGGGTCAGCATCAGGACACGCTCGCCGGCGACCTCTCCGCGAAACGGGTACGCGTCCGGCGCCAGGTCAGGAAACAGCTCCCGGAAGGGAGACGGATTGATCACGGCCCCCGAGAGACAGTGCTCTCCCAGGCTCGGCGCCTTCTCGAGTACCCCGATCTCCAGGTCACCGAGATCGCCGCCGGACTCGGCATCCCGCCGAACCAGACGAGCGAGCTCGATCGCGCCCGCCAGGCCGGCCGGCCCGCCGCCGACGAACAGAACATCCATCGGCACGGCCTCTTCATCGGGCGCCTCGCGGAGTATGAATCGGTCCTTTGGAAAATCGGGCTGGGCCCGGAGCGGGATGATTCTTCCCTCAGCGTCCTTGATCTGCTTCAATGGTGTGTCCTGGTTGCTGGTCAGCTCTGCCACGGGTGCCCGTTCCGGCAGCGGACGGACCCGAGTCTTGCGGCGCCCTCGCGGGACCGGTCAAGATGCTCGGCGACCGGACGCGTGTCCACCACGACCGGTCGCACCGAACTGGATCGGAAAAACTCCTTTCGAGGGAACGTGACGGATGACGACAGCAGCTGCGAATACGGGAGACGCACCGACGGCACGCCGCTTCTCCCGCGCCTTCGTGGAATTTCTCCACGCGGAGACCTCGGGTGGGATCGTCATGCTCAGTGCGACGGCGCTGGCGCTCATCCTGGCGAATTCTCCGATGGGGGATGCCTACCGGGAGGTATGGAAGACCTATGGCGGCCTGGTGTTCGGCGACTGGTCGTTGAAGCTCTCGCTCGGCCACTGGATCAACGATGGCCTGATGGCGATCTTTTTCTTCCTGGTCGGACTGGAGATCAAGCGGGAGCTCCTGTTCGGAGAACTCGCGTCCTTCCGCCGGGCTGCACTCCCCGTGGTCGCGGCGCTCGGCGGAGCCATCATTCCGGCTGCGATTTTCCTCGCACTGAACCGCAGCGGACCGTATCTGGACGGCTGGGCGATCCCGATGGCTACCGACATCGCCTTCGCCGTCACGCTGCTGGCCCTCCTGGGAAGCCGGGCGCCGCTGTGGCTGAAGTCGTTCGTCACCGCTCTCGCGATCGCCGATGATATCATGGCGGTGCTCGTGATCGCCTTCTTCTACACCGCCGGACTCGACATGACGGCCCTGATGTGGGCGGCCATGGTGGTCGGCGGGCTTCTGATCTGCAATCTGGCAGGTGTCAAGAAGCCGACTGCGTATGTCTTTCTCGCCGTGATTCTCTGGTATTTCGTACTGCTCTCGGGCATCCATGCCACGATTGCCGGCGTGGTAGCGGCCGCCTTCGTCCCTGCTTCGATTCGAAGGTCCGACCGCACTACCCAGCCGGAAGACCTGTCCGAGTCGATGCAGATCCTCCTGGACTCCATGGAGGAGGTCCTGCCACCCGGAAGCGAGCTCTGGGAGGAGGTCGATGCACGTGAGGCGGCGCTGGAGGACATCGCCGAGGATGCCGCCGCTTCGAGTGCTCCCCTCTATCGGCTCGAGAACGCGATTCACCCCTGGTCGGCCTTCGTCGTCCTGCCGATTTTCGCCTTCGCCAATGCAGGTGTCGAGATCCCGTTCGGGCAACTGGCGAGCTCGCTCGTGCACCCGTTGACCCTCGGAATCGCACTCGGCCTGTTCGTCGGAAAGCAGGTCGGAATCACTGCGTTCGCCTGGCTCGCGATCAAGCTGGGGCTCGGCGAACTGCCCGAGGGGGCGCTCTGGCGTCAGATCTGGGGTGGCGCCCTGCTCGCCGGAATCGGGTTCACGATGTCGATCTTCATCGCGTCACTGGCATTCGCCGACTACGAGGTGCTGGACAAAGCGAAGATTGGGATCATCGTCGGTTCGCTCCTGTCGGCCGTCGTCGGCATCGTGGTTCTGAGGCTGGGTCCCTCGGTGCCGGACGAGGGTGCGTGACCCCGTGAGCGAGCCGCAAGGCCCGGGTCTCGGGGTACGAATGGGAAGCATCGTGATCTGGGCCATCTGGCTGTTGTTCACGGCCCTCTGGACTCCCGTAGTGCTGATCGTCTACCTGCTGACGGCATGGTGGGACAAGCGCCGTTACTGGGCGGGCAGCACCTTCCGCCTGGGTGCGAAGATTCTCATCGCACTCAATCCGTGGTGGAAGCGACGAATCGTCGGTGATCCGCCACGACGCGATTCACATCCTTTCGTCGCCGTCAGCAATCACGAGTCCCTGGCCGACATCGTGATCATCGGCACCCTGCCCTGGGAGATGAAGTGGATGTCGAAGGAGTCGATCTTCCGGGTGCCGTTTCTCGGATGGATGATGCGAATGGCAGGGGACGTGGCAGTCAGGCGAAGCTCCGTGAAGAGTCGGGGAGAAGCCTACGGGAAGATGCTGGAATGGATTGAGCGAGGGTCCTCGGTCATGATCTTCCCCGAGGGGACCCGTTCGAAGACCGGAGACATGCTGCCCTTCCGCAGCGGAGCCTTTCGCATGGCGGCGGAGACCGGATCTCAGATCCTTCCGATCGCGGTCTCGGGAACCCGCGAAGCGATACGGAAGGGATCGTGGATGTTCGGTCGTGCCGATGTCGTCGTCAGGATTCTCGAGCCGGTGTCGGTCCCCGAGTGCTCGGCGGAAGAGCGCCAGACGATCGTAAGAGAGACTCGTGACCGGGTCAGGGACGCGATCTCGGCGGCGCGCTCAACGAGTCTCGAGGATCTCGCGCAACCTGTCGATGGGAATCGCCTCTGACCTGCGACCCCGGAATCCCGTGACCGTCGTGGCCCGGAACATCGAGTTGAGAATCGCCTCTTCGGTCGCGGCCTGGACCGCACCGAACACGGCCGTCAGCGTTCGGCCTCCGGGAGTCATCGGCCTGTCCCCGTCCGTCGTGAAGGCGATGGCATAGTCGCCTGAACCGTGTGAGAGTGCCGCTCCCGTCCGCGCGAGTCCTCCGAACGACCGCATTCCGAGACGCTCGAGCCCCCGGTGGTCCAGCGGAGCATCGGTCGCGATGATGATCATGATCGAACCGCCGCCAGCCGCGTCCGCAGGCTCCCGGGGCTCCTCGCCCACCTCGTCCCTGAGGATGCGTCCGACCGGGATCCCCGCGACGACGAGAGACCCCCCGAAATTACTCTGGACCAGTACACCCACCGTGAAACCGCCCAGCTCGTCGGGCAACACGCGGGAGGAGGTGCCGATTCCTCCCTTCCAGCCCAGAGCGCGCGTTCCGGTGCCGGCTCCGACGGAGCCTTCCTCGACCGGGCCATGGACGGCGCTTCGTAACGCCTCACGGACCTCCGCGGCTCCGATCGGTCGGGCCCGTATGTCGCTGAGCCAGCCGTCGTTGGTCTCTCCGATTACTGGATTGATCGAACGGACGCTCTCGAATCCCGGGCTTGCCAGGAGCGTGTCCACGAGTGCGTCCGCCACCCGCCAGACGTTCAGGGTGCCGGTCAGAAGCAGGGGCGTTTCGAGTTCTCCGAGCTCGGAGAGCTGTGTCCCCCCGATCAGTTTGCCGAACCCGTTGCCGACCACGAGCGCCGCACGCACGCGATCGCGGAACACGTTCCCACCGTGCGGGAGAATCGCGGTAACGCCTGTCCGAATCGAATCTCCGTGCACGACTGTCGTGTGGCCCACACGGACATCGCCGACATCGGTGATCGCGTTCCACTCACCCGAGCTCAGACCACCGATTCGTATGCCGAGATCGGATGCTCGCGGGCGCGGATACTCGACCGATTGACCGTCGGACTGTGCGAACAACGAGCTGGCGGGCGTAGTGCAGGAGGCCGCGGTCAGGGCCGCGGACAGGACGAGCCCTCGAACAGCCGCTCGACATCCTGAACCCCGAGATACAGGCGCTCGTCCCGCTCTTCGACGTCCGGAGGCATTCTCCCCTGCCAGTCGGCCCTCCCTCGCGTGCTGTAGTCGATCCACGAGTCCATAACCTCCACGAAGGACGCCTGCAGATCAGGGCATTCGATCTCACCCCTGTCGAACGCGCCGGAGCGACCGTAAAACGTACTGATCGACTCAACCACGGTATCGCTCAGGTCTCGGAGCGTCTCGATCGAGACCGGAGCGGGTGTCGGTACGGCACTCGGGTCCGCGACCCCGGCAATTGCCGAATCGGGGTCCGCAACCGCGCCGTCGCCCGACCCCTGTCCGGCCGGAACAGGCTGCCCGGATTCCGCCGCAGACGGAGTGTCCGTTTCACCCTCGGCGAGAGCGGCACCGGCGGCCGGGTCGCTCACGATCGCCTCCGTTGGCGCTTCCGGATCCGGCCGTTCCCGATCCTGCACGGCGGGAGTCGCTTCCGTCCGGTCCGGCGTGGCAGCCGAATCCGAATCCACGCCACTCCCGAGGCCGCGGATCAGAACCGCGATCACGGCGATCGCGATGAGAAGTCCGAGCACGGGCAGGGCCCAACGACGTCGGCCACCGGCAGCTGATTCCGTTTCCTCGCCCGGCTCGACCGCGGGCGTGGCAACTTCGACCGGCTCTTCGCGGGGCGACAGTTCTTCCACCATCGGTTCCCCGACCTCGGCCGGCGGAGCATGCGGCTGCGGTTCATCTACTCCCGGTCCGGCGGCAGCCTCCTGCATGGACTCGGCAACCGCCTGTGCAGAGGGCTCCTGCGGGGGGGCTTCCTCGGCGAGGGCCGGATCCTCCTCCGGGGCACCCTCGAGGGTCAGTGACTCGTCCGTCGAGGGGTCGGCCGCAGCGTCGGCCGAGGCGAGATCGTCTTCCACCTCCGTCAGCGCGTCGAGTGCATCCTCGATCTCCGACTCGCCGGCCGTATCTTCCTCTACAGCCTCCTCCGTGTCGGGCTCGGGGGCCGGCTCCTCGACCTCCAGGCCGGCACTCTCGACCTCGGCGATCAGCGCGTCGAAGTCGAGATCGTCTTCGAGTCCATCGGGGGGAGACTCGCGGCTCGCCTCTTCCGCTACTTGCTCAGTCTCTGCGGTCGACAAGGGTTCCGTTTCAACCTCGACCGCCGGCTCCGGCTCCACTTTCCGATCGGGTTCGGGATCCGGGCCGGCAGGAACCTGAGGCGGCGGAGCGGGCGGCTCCGCATGGGTAGACGGTCGCGCTTCGGGACGCGGGGGCGGCTCCGCACGGACCTTGTCGAGGGTCGATACGTTCTCCCAGTCGATCCGGGACCTGCGCACGCCCTTGGCGAGTAGCGACTCGTTGGTGACCATCTCGTAAAACGGCAACGGAAGCTCGCCGTCCAGTCCTTCGGGTGTGCGGCGGAAGGTGGCGCCGGCGGGACGGTCCGGGTCCGACACGAAGAGGATCGCGACCTGCCACGGATCCGGAAACAGTCGCTCGTGGGTGGAAACGTCGGCGGCCGTGAGGATCGGCTCACCTGCTGAATGTGCGTGATACCAGCCGACGAGAACGCCTCGCTTGCGATCCGCCTCCAGCTTCAGGGCGACCGAGGCCTCACCGCTGATCTGCTCCGGCTGTGCCTCCTGGAATGGGAACCGGGCTGGAACCACCTGCGTGACGATCACGAAGCGCCGATTCGCCGTGGGATCCTCGCAAAGATCGCCGACCAGGTAGCCAAACGGGCTCTCGTCGGCTCCGGCTCCCCACACGTGCTCGTGCATGGATGTAAAGGCGCGCTGGTCCACGAACAGCTCGTAGGAACCCGATACGGCTTCTCTCGGGGGCTCCTCTTCCGGCCGCCAGTACACGCTTCGGATCAGGGGCCGAGGCGTCCAGATATGGTACGCATCGGCATCGATCTGGCGGTCATTCTCCGACCTCTGCCAGACCGGCTTCCCGTCTTTGTCGTCCCGCGTGTCTGAATCCATGTGTCCGCTTTGGGCAGTCCCGTTCCGCCGGGACGGGCCGCTCGCGCCGGCACCCCTCCCTCACGACTCGCATCTGCTGCGATTATCGGCGCTTCCTGTCGGGGCGGCAAGCGCGAGCCACCAAGGTTGACACCAGCAGTGGCGCAGGCGAGTGTCGCATGTGACCCGCTCTTACTCGGACCTGTTCCGCCCAGGGAGTCTTGCCATGCGCGTAAGCAGATCGATACCGATCCTCGCCGTGGCCCTGTTCGCAGCTGCGGGCACCCTCAATGCCCAGAATTTTCCCGGCAGTCGGGATCGCTCCCCGTCAGGGCTCGCTCTGGGCGCGAACGGGGGCTATTCCCTGCTCGGAGGAGCGATCGGCGACAGCACGAGTGGGGGGTTCCGACTGGGCGGAGAAGTCATCTACGACTTCGAGGACACGCCGGTACAGGCCGGGATCGGTGGATCGTACACCTGGTTCGGTTTCGACGTCGCGGACGGATCACCGGGGGCGGATTCCTACGACGGCTCTCTGGGCAAGCTGAGCCTGTTCGGTCTCGGCACCTGGAAGTTCCTCGATATCGAGTCGAACATGGTTCCGTACGTGACCGCTCGACTCGGCTGGACCCAACTGTCCGATGACGTCGGATGTCGACTGCCGCTCTGTGGCCGCGAGGTGATCGGGACCCGCACCCGAAGTGGATTGGAGATCGGGGCCAAGATCGGGGTTCAACTCCCGGTGTCCCGCTCGCTTCTGCTCGACATCGGCGGAAGTTTCGATTGGCTGAGCGTGGGAGATTACCGGATCGAAGGGACCTGGGCCGACGACGGTACGAGCGTCTCCGACACTCTCGACGACACCGGCGAGTCGGGTACCGCCTTCTCACTATTCGCGGGCGTACTTTTCTTCCTCTCCCCCTGAGCCCAGGGCCTGGCAAAGAGCGGCGACGGGAGCCGCGCGGGAAGCTGGCACGCCGGCCCGGTAACCTACATCTCGCGCGGCGGTGCCCCGGTGGACCGAGCCGAAAGGAATCCTGCGGTCCGAGCCTCCAGCAGAGATTCCGTGAAGGCGATCTGCTGCTCCATCCGCTCGATCTTCAGGTTCTGAGTTTCCACCATCAGCTTCAGCTGCGCCATCTGCTCCTGGTCGACAGCACCTGCCTGCTTCGCGCGCGCGGTCGATTCCATCAACAGGCCCAGCCGCTTCGTCAGCGGGCGCAGGACGAGCACGCCGCCCGCGGTCAGAAACAGCGTGATCGGGATCATCGCGAAAAAGAACTCCTCCACTTCCCCTCCTCGCCTGGTTCAGGCGTATGCCGGCAACCGCTGCGGCTGACCGGACGTTCCATGTTCCCGTTCGAGTTCAGACTCACTCGTACCGCAGAGACTCCACGGGATCGATTGCCGCCGCCTTTCGTGCGGGGAGATATCCAGCCGCCAGTCCGATCGCCATCAGTATTCCCATGCAGCCGAGGGTGATCGGCCACGACAGCCTCGGATTCGCGATGTAGTTCATCGCCGGGTTCCCTTCGGTCGGAATCATGTCGACCAGTGTCACGATACCGACCGAGACGGCCAGCCCCAGCAGACCTCCGATCAACGACACCAGCAAGGCCTCGAACACGAACTGCTTCCGGATGTGTGACTTCCTCGCTCCCACGGCCAGCTTCACGCCGATCTCGTGCGTTCGTTCCTTCACCACCACGTACATGATGTTCGCGATCCCGACCCCGGCGACCAGGAGGGTGAACAGACCTACCATTCCCAGGAAGATCTGTATCCCGGTACCGATCTTCTGCGTCTCCTTCTCGCTCTCGATGAAGTCCCACATCGGAAGCGCTCGTTCGTCGGTCGGGTCGAACCGGTACTTTGCTCCGAGGACCTGGAAGATCTCCGCCTTCGTCTCCTCCGCCCGCTCCTTGCTGCGGGGGTGGAAGAGGATGTGGTTCACGTAGCGGTATCCATAGATCGTCCTGAACGTCGATGCCGGTATGATCGCACGCTCCTCGTCCGGACCGTTGTTCATGCTGTCCTGGAACTTCCCCTGCATCACGCCTACGACGGTGAACGGCAGACCGTCCAGATCGAGCGTCTTTCCAATCGGATCCTCGTCCCCGAACAGCCGGTACGCGATCGAGTCGCCGAGAAACAGCACCCGACGGCGCTCCTCGACGTCTCGCTCGTTGATGAATCGACCGCCGGTCTTCGGATACATCTTCCGCAGCTCCGAGAACACCGGATGCACGCCTTCCATGTACGTCGTCGTCTTCACGTCTCCGTAGGTGAGAGTCACGCCCCAGCGCCCGTACGAAGGACTGGCCATGTCGATGTCGTCGACCGACCGGACGACGAGCTCCATGTCCTCCTCGGTCAGGCGGACACGCCGACCGCGCGGCAGACCTTCGAACTCCTTGCTCGTCTCGCCGCCGTAGGTCATGAAGATCTTCTCGCCCGCATTGAGGAGACCGGTGCTGATCTGCTGTTTCAGGCCCTCCCCGAACGCGAGCAGCAGCACGATGGCGATCGTGCCCCAGGTAATCGCGAACATGGTGAGAAACGCACGGGTCTTCTGGGCCCTGAGGTCCCCGAAGAACTCTTCCAGCAGAATCCGCCACATCGTCCCCGCCTCCCTACTGCCTCAAGCACTCGACCGGGTCGAGGTTCGCCGCCTTGCGGGCGGGGAACCAACCGGCGAACAGGGCGATCAGACCCAGCAGAGACATCGTGATGATCGCCACGGCCGGAGACACCGTCGGGACTCCTATGAATTCCTCCATGTCACCGAAGCGCACCAGTCTCACCACCCCGAGCGAGAGTACGAAGCCGATCAGCGCTCCGACGAACACGATCGCAGTGCTCTCGAGGAAGAACTGCCGGAGAATATCCGCCTTCCTCGCTCCGACCGAGCGTTTGATCCCGATCTCCTTCGTTCTCTCCTTCACGACGATGTACATGATGTTCGCGACTCCGATGCCGCCCACCGTGAGCGTGAAGCTGCCGACAATCGCGAAGAAGCCGTTGAAGGCGAGGAAGAGATAGCTGAACATCTTCTCGAACTCGGTGGTGTCCCACACGCCGAGCGCATCCTCGTCGGTCGGATCGAATCGGTACTTCCCGCCGAGCACCTTGTAGACCTGCTCCTCGGCGCGTTGCGACGCCTCGGGATCGGCCGTCTGGTAGACCAGGTTGTTCACGTAGCGATCCCCGAACATCGCCCGGTGCGTGCTCGCGGGGATGAACACCCGGTCCTGGTCTCGCGAGTTGTACGAGGAGCTCTGGTTCTTCGGCTTCATCACGCCGACGATCGTGAATGGGGTCGCCCCGATCATGATCTGCCGACCCACCACATCGCCGGATTCTCCCTCGAACAGCATCTCACGGACCCGGTCGCCAAGAACCGCGACCCGGCGCCGCTTCTCGACGTCCTCCTCGTTGATGAATCGGCCACCGAAGTCCGGGATGACGTTGCGCATGAAGGTGTAGTCGGGCCAGCAACCGGTGATGTTCGGGTTCATGATCGCCCGCCCGTGCTTCACCGGCGTGCCCCGCCGACTGAACTCGGGGCTGATCCGCTCGATCTCCGGCACCTGCTGTTTCAGGATGTGCGCGTCATCCTCCGTGAGACGGATGGAACGGCCATCCGGGAAGCCCTGGAACGGTTTGGTCGTCGTGCCGCCGAACAGCATGACGACGCGGTCTCCCAGGCCGTGAAAACGCTTGAGGGTGGCCCGCTCGAGGCCGGTCCCGAACGCGAGCAGGACGACTACGGCCACGGTGCCCCAGGTGATCCCCAGAATCGTCAGGCTGGTCCTGAGCTTCTGGGCACGCACGTCATTCCAGAATTCCGAAGCGACGGTGCGGAGTCGTCCCATGGCGATATCCGCGCCTGCTCAGGAGATCTCGCGCGGTGGAGCCTCGACGATCTTCTCGCCCTCTTCCAGTCCTTCGACGACCTCGACGTGGATCGCGTCGCTGAGTCCCGTGCGAATCTCGCGGTCGACCGTCGAGCCGTCCGGAAGCAGGACCGTGACCCTGGCCACGTCATCTTCGAACCGCACGAGCCGCTCGGGGATCACGAGAACATCCTGCCGTCGATCGATGATGATGTCGGCATTGGCCGAGTACCCCGCACGCAGGGTCACGCCTTCGACGTCGGTGAGCGCAATCTCGATCGGGAAGACCGTGGCGTTGTCATCGGTCCGTGCTTTGAGCGAGATCGCATAGACCTCACCCTCGACCCTGGCATCCGGCAACGCCCCGATCTTGATCGACGCCGGCATGCCCTCACTCAACTTCCCTACGTCGATCTCATCCACCGTTCCGCGGAAGATGAGATCGCTCATCTCCGCCATGGTGATCAGAACCGTTCCCTCCTGGAAATTCGAAAGGGGGACGACCGGATCGCCTTGCTCCACGAGGGCCTCGAGCACGAAACCATCGATCGGCGAACGAATCACGCCTTCGATGTTTCGGCTTCCGATCCGCACGCTGCCCTTCTCCATCAGAGCCACCCGTTCCTTCGCCATCTGGACCTGGACGACGGACTGCTCGTAATCGCGTTCGGCTCGCTCGAGCTCCTCCTGGGTGATGAATTCGCGTGCCCGAAGCTCCCGCTTCCTGTCGAGGTCCTTCCGCAGGTTGGTGAGTTCGATTTCGCGGAGCTCGACCTGTCGTTTCGAGTCGGCCAGTTCGATCGGTGTCGGATTCGGAGCTACCTCGAGGAGAGGTTCCCCGGATTTGACGAAAGCACCCTCATCGATGAAGAGCTTCCGGACCACGCCCGAGATCTGGGATTTGACCGCGATCTCGACGTCGGGCTCGATGTTGCCTACGGCGAGGGCCTTCTGGACGAGCGAATCCCTGCGAACCTCGACGGTGCGGTGCTCGGAGCTCCCATCGTTTCCGCGAAGCGCCATCACCGTACCGGCAGCCCCGACGAGTGCGACACCACCGAGCACGCCCATCCACACCTTGGTCTTCCGCTTCATCTCCCGTGCCTTTCCCGCCTGCCGCTCTGCGCCGGCTCCTGAGAACGTCACCGGTGCACTCTACGCCTCCACGCGTCGCGGAGTTTCAGTCAACTCCCCCTGGACTTCGGCCTCGCGCAATCACGTATCTGCCGGCGGCAGACAGACCGAACAGGATCGCCGTGAGCAGGATGATGGCAGGTCCCGTGGGAAGGTCGATGCCGGGGCCCATCGAGAGCCCGAAGGTCAGGAACAGGCCCAGGGCGATGGAAGTCGCGCCGATCGCCGTCGCCATCAACATCATTCGCGAGAGATGGTCGGTCCAGTGCCGCGCGATCGCTGCCGGGATGGTGAGCAGCGCGATGACGAGGATCACGCCCACAACCCGGATCAGGATCACGACGGTAAGCGCGACCAGGGTCAGAAGAAGGAGGAAAAGAGGCCCAACAGGCACACCGATCACCCACGCGAACTCCCCATCGAACGAAATGGCGCGCAGCTTCCGAAACAAGGTCGCGACCACGCCGACGATGAGGAGATCGAGGACCAGCACGAGGAGTATGTACTGCGGATTTACGAGCAGGATGTTCCCGAACAGATAGCCGAGCAGGTCGGGCGGGTCGCCCGGTGCGAGGGACACGAATATGATGCCCATCGCCATGCCCACGGCCCAGATCATGGCGATCAGCGTGTCCAGCCCCTGCCGGAGTCGCAGCTCGGCCACGCCAATTCCGAGAGCCGAGGCCACCCCGAATCCGAGCGCTCCGAGGAGCGGGTCGAATCCCGCCAGAAACCCGAGGCCGACTCCGCCGAACGCAGCGTGCGATAGCCCGCCCGATATCGAAGCGATCCGGCGAACCACCACCAGACTGCCCACCACCCCGCACGCCACCGAAGCGAGAAGGCCCGCAACCAGGGCCCGCTGAAAGAACGGGTACGAGAGCGCTTCCCCGATCATCCCCGGCTCGCCTTCACGCGTCAGCTTCGGTGTGGGTCTCGAACACCCGATGTGGAACACCGTGAGCCACGAGATCCACCGGACATCCGTAGACCGCCTCCACCATCTCCGGAGTCAGTTCACGGGACCGGTGGTAATGCAGCCTCACGTTGAGGCAGGCGATCGTCCGCACCGTCCGCGATATTACACCGATATCGTGCGACACCAGAACGATCGGTATGTCTCGCGCCAATTCTTCGAGCAGGTCGTAAACAGAGCGTCCGATCGGCGTATCGAGACTGGCAGTGGGCTCGTCGAGGAGCAGAACCTCCGGCTCGGAGACGAGAGCCCTGGCGATCAGCGCGCGCTGCAGCTGCCCACCGGAAAGCTCGCCCACCTGGACGTCGGCCACGCCAGCCAGTTCCAGCCGAGTCAGCGCACGCTCGACGCTGATCCGATCCGCGGTCCGGTCTCGACGGCGGTCGCGTCTACCCAACCGGCCGATGCCAACCATTTCCGCCACGCTGATCGGGAAGTCGGCATCGAACCTCGCATACTGGGGCACGTATCCGATCCTGCCGCGTGCCTCACGGGGTGGGGCGCCGAATGCCAGCACCTGACCCCGCTGTGGACGGACCAGACCGAGCATCACCTTGAGCAGCGTGGTCTTGCCGCCCGCGTTCGGGCCGATAATCCCGACGTAGTCGCCCGTGCGGAGTTCGAAGTCGATATCCTGGAGGACGATCGAGTCTCCCTGTGCCACGCTGACCCCGGTCAGCTGAATCAATGGAGAGCTCATGTCGACCCGGGCCTGCGGCGGCCGCATTCCGACAGTTCCATCATCTCCGGACGTCCCCAAGCAATGCCGCGGCCATCGCCTCCAGCGACTCGAGCGGATTCCGCATCAACGGGTCTACCTCACGAACCGTCGCTCCGATTTCGTCGGCTACCAGCTGCGCCGCCTCCTGATTGACCTGAGGCTGGACGATCACCGTCGCGATTCCGTCCGCTCTCGCTGCGTCGATAACACGGGCCAGGCGCACAGATCCCCGATCGCCACTTCCGTGCGAGAGAATCGAGAGCTGCTCCAACCCATGGGCACGGGCGAAGTAACCCCATGCCGGATGCTGGACCAGGAAGCTCCGGCTGCCCGCGTCGGAAATGGATCGGGATACCGATCGGTCTGCGGCGCCGATCGCCTCTTCGAAGGCGACGCGCCGGCTCTCGATCTCGGTTAGCCGCTCCGGCATCAGCTCGCCCATGGCGGTCGCTGTCTTACGTGCCATGCTCCGCAGGCAATCCGTATCGAGCCATATGTGTGGATCATCTTCCTCGAACACGCAGACCTCGGCCAGCCGTATCCGCACGGCCTCGGTGCTGGCAAGCAGACCATCCAGCCATGCGCGCTCCCACCGGAAGGCCGGATGGCCCAACTCGACCACCAGGTCGGCTCCCTCGATCACCGTGAGCTGACCGATTCCCGGTTCGAAGGCGTGGGGAGACGTCCCGGGAGGCACGAGAACTTCGATCGTCGCTGCATCTTCCGGAACTATCTGGTCGACGATTCCCGCCAGAGGCAGGACTGATACGGCGATCACGGGAAGCTGCTCGACCTGTTCGGACTGACCGTCGGGCTCCGGGACGCAGGCGATCGACACGGCCAGCAACGTCGTGGCCAGAATCCGGATCGCCTGGAGACCGCGACCATGCGACCGCACCCTCTTCTTCGAAGCGAAGCTCCTCCGCATGGAGCAATCTAGCCCGAAGTTGGCGGCCACGCCCGGCGCCGCAACTCGACGCGCACGAGAGCGCAGATCGGGTCGCCCTGCATTCACCACCTCATGATGTGCGACAGGGGAGGCCCCGCAGAACGAGACCTCCCCCTCAGTGTCGCGAATGTCCGACCCGGTGGGTCAGACGATTTTTACGACGTTCTTGGCCTTAGGACCGCGGCCTTCCTCGGCGAGATCGAACTCGACCTGATCGCCTTCCTCAAGCGTGCGGAAGCCCTCAGACTGAATTTCGGAAAAATGGACGAAGGCGTCACGCGCACCATCGTCGAACGAAACGAACCCGAAACCCTTCTCGTTGTTGAACCACTTCACGGTTCCCTGCAGACGCGACATCGAAGTCCTTCTCCTGCTTAGATCCTGAGAGCGAAACCCGACCGACGCTATCGCGCCACGATCGAGTCCGTTCCCGCACGCCGGCCAGCAGCCGACAGAAGCACCATGGGGGGCGCACCTCGCGCTGGACAGTCCCTCAAACAATGAGCCCCCCGGCGGAACCGGAGGTCTGGACGTCACTCCCCTTTAGCCTGCATGGCGTTTCCGGCGCGGAAGATACCCGATGAGCCGCGGAAGTCAACCTCGGATCGGGAGATGCGACCCTGCAGGACCATCGTCGGTTGCCGTCCAGATGTGTCCAGCGCCCCCGAACCGAGGCTGAGACCTCAGCGCGGGAGCGCTCTGGACGCCCACTTCGACCAGGAGAGGGGCGGGCGACCCGCCGCATGCGCCTTAGGCACAAGAAGCCATGTCGCCCGATAGTAGAACGCGCGGGCACGCGATTTCGTGACAATCCGAACGTCTCTTCCCCCGGCGGGTATCGCACCACAGAAGTTGACACGTTGGTCCGAACGGGTTGAGAGTAGCGGAGTTGGAGCGAGGCAAACGATCGAGAACGTACCCGGGGGGGATTGGAAACCGGTATGAGCACCCGAACGGCAATCGCTTTCAACCTGCTGTCGGCGGAGCTGATCGCCGTGGGGATCGGAGGGCAAGAACCCCTCCTGATACTCGCCGTTCTCAGTCTTGCCTGGGTCCAGTCCGGGTACAGGGTTCGGAAGGTCCTCGGCGCGCGTGCTCGGGTGTTGCTCGGGGCCTGATGCCGGAGGAGGGACTCGCCGTCGGCCGCGCCAGCGGGCGACATTGAGCGGGCGTCAGCCCGCGAACTACCCTCAAGTCCTGATGCCGGAGGAGGGACTCGCCGTCGGCCGCGCCAGCGGGCGACATTGAGCGGGCGTCAGCCCGCGAACTACCCTCAAGTCCTGATGCCGGAGGAGGGACTCG
>JAMJQL010000074.1 GCA_023554245.1 Gemmatimonadota bacterium | reverse complement strand
CCACTCGTCGAACGCCAGGCCCATCTCCCGATTGACCCGCTCGAGGGCCGCCATTCCCTCCTCGAGGACCGGAATTGTCCGAACCGGCTCGGGCTCGACGCCGGTTTCGAACGTCTGCAACGGCTCGGGATACGGGCACTCAGTCATCCGATCGTGAACGAGCGACAGGAAGGCGGCCCGCTCCGCGTCGCCCAGGGGACGATCGAGTCCGAGCAGGTAGCGGCGGGATCGCTCGACGCGCGTGATGGAATGGAGCCCGCAGGCGCTCAGAATCGAGACGGCGTTCGTGGACCATGCCGTCGTGAACGTCATGCGCGGACCGACTTCGAGGACTTCCGTCACATCCGACTCCGAACCCAGAGCCCGAATGTCGAGGAAGCTCTCGCTGGCGAAGCCTTCTGGCTCGAAGGTCTCGGAAAGGAGCCAGGTCAAGGCACGTAACTCTCTATCCGACAACGATCTGTCCGCGGCGACATTGAAGCAGTACTCGGAATCGATCCCGTGCAGTGCGGGCCGGCTCAGCGCCCGGAATCGGTCTTCGAGCGCGCGGGTGCGTGATGGCGAGAGGGCCGGAAAGCGATAGAAGTGCAGCAGAGCCATTTCGGTCCGATTCTCGGAGATCTCGGAGTGATACGGCCGACCGGCACGCTGTCGCTCGGCCACGACCGGGACGTCGTCGGCAGTATAGCGCGACGCGCGGGACGCGTCACCACCGGCACACGGCAGCATGGCGAGCAGGAATGCCGAAACTGAGCCGTCCTGCCAGCCGTAGGTCGAGGTCGAAGCCCGTGTTCACCGACTCGAATCAGGAGACCCGCCATGCCCGGACACCCTGCCACCCGAATCCGGCGACCGTATCGCGAACGAGCGAGGACGGGCAGTGGCGCTCTCCTGATCGTGGCAGCGATCTCGTTATGGGCGTGCTCAGCGGAGCCCGACGGCTCCGTCCGCGACGATACCGGAGTCTCAAGGACAGCGGACTCCGCGAACGCCATCGTGCTCGCGGAAGTGCCGATCGACACCGATTTCGGCCTCGTGTGGATCGAGGTCACGGTCAACGGCAGCGCCCCTCTTCCCTTCCTGCTCGATACGGGATTCGACTACAGCGTGATCGACGCCGGGATTGCGGCAGATCTGTCTCTGGCCGTCTCAAACCCCGATACGGTCCCCCAGCCCGGCGGCGCCGTCGAGCTCGGTCTCGCGGAAGGCGTCAGCATCGGAGTGCCGGGAGGCGAGTTTCACGACTGGACCCTCCGGGCTATCCCGATCGCCGCAGCGTCCCGGATCGTGGGGCGTGAATTCTCGGGCATCCTGGGTCACGACGTACTCGCTGAACGCGTGTGGAGGATCGACTACGAGGCCGGGACGCTGACCGTCTACGATCCATCCAGCGTGCTTCCGGTGGGAGGCGCCGAGCTGGCGGTGGAGGTGATCGCGGCCGAGCCGTTCATCGAGGCAGCGATCGAGCAGCCTCACGCGGGATCGATTCCCGGAAGGTTCAAGCTTGACACGGGCAGCACAGACGTGGCAGGGCTGAACCTCAACTTTCACGAAGGCGCGGGCGTGCTCGCTCCGAACCAGGCCACGATCCCGGTTCCGGGGGTCGCCGTGGGTGGAGAGACGACCGGGATACTGTATCGAATCGGCGCGTTCCGTATCGGTCCGTTTTCGATCTCATCTCCGGTGATCGGCGCGACACTCGAGTCCGCGGGGTTCGAGAATCGGGCCGATGCAGGCACGATCGGCGGCGGCGCGCTCCGACAATTCACACTGACGCTGGACTACCCGCACGATCGGATCCTCCTCGAACCGAACAGTTCGTACGGAACCCCGGCGGGTGAGGATCTGAGCGGACTGTGGCCGGTGGTGAATGGAGAGGACTTCTCGACCGCAAGGGTCTGGTTCGTCGTCCCGGATGGACCGGCGGAGCGTGCCGGCGTGCAGGTCGATGACCTCATCCTGGCCGTAGATGGAGTTCCCGTGTCCGAGCTCAGACTGTCAGGCGTATTCGAGCTCATGAGAACGGGAGCGGGAGCCACTCGTGTTCTCCGAATCGATCGCGGCGGTGAGATCCTGGAGCTCCCGGTTCGACTCGAGCCCCTGCTCTGATACTCATCGGGGTGCCGTGTCGAGCGTCTCAGGGTGGAGCTAGGTTGTTCAATCCGACGCTGGCCCGTCAGCCTGGACCCGGAAGCCCGAACGATACGAGATGAACGAATCCACGGTACTCGCATTGGCAGTCGCTCTCGCCTTCCTCCTTGGCTTGCTGGTAGGCCTCGCAGTGTGGATTCGGGCGCGATCCTCATTCGTTCGAGAGGATCACGCACGGCACCGGGAGCACGAGCAGGTCGCGAGCGCCCTGCGTGAAGAGGTCGCAGCGCTCCGACAGGCTCGCGAGGCGGACGCCGAGAAGCTCGGATGGAGCGAGAAGGCGGAGGAGAGGCTCAGGGAGGCCTTCACGGCACTGGCGGGGGAAACGCTGCGCAAGAATGCCGACAGCTACAGCTCGCGTGCGAAGGAAGACATTCAGGGCGTCCTGACGCCTTTCCAGGAGAAGCTGGTCAGCCTGGACGGACATGTCCGGGAGCTGGAGAAGGCAAGAGCCGGGGCCTATGAGTCGTTGAACAGCCAGATCCGGGATCTGAAGGAAACCCACCGACAGCTCCACGAGAGCACGACCAACCTGCGCGCCGCTCTGAAATCACCGACCGCGCGCGGCCGCTGGGGAGAAGTTCAACTCCGCAGAGTGGTTGAGATGGCAGGGCTCGAACGCCACGTGGACTTCGACGAACAGTCGACGGAGGCAGGAGAGGGTCGGCCCGACATGGTCGCCAGGCTCCCGGGCGGAGGCGTGCTTCCGATCGATGCCAAGGTTCCCCTGAATGCATACCTCTCCGCGATGGAGACGGAGAATGATGATGAGCGACGCCGCCAGCTCGCTGCGCATGCCCAGGCGCTGAAGTCGCGGGTCCGGGAGCTTAGCACGAAGGCGTATTGGGATCAGTTCGACGCGACCCCGGGCTTCGTTGTCATGTTCGTGCCCAACGAATCCTGTCTGGGCGCGGCCTTCCAGGAAGACGCCGGGCTGTTCGAGTACGCGACCGAGCGCAAGGTGCTGATCTGCTCGCCGGTGAATCTCTACGCTCTCCTGAAGGCCGTCGCGTTCGGGTGGCAGCAGCAGGAGATCACGGACAACGCACGAGAGATCGCGGCGCAGGGACAGGAGCTGTACTCCAGACTCGGTAAATTCGTTGATATGTATAGTGATATAGGACGTCACCTCCAGCGCTCTGTAAGCGCCTTCAACAAGGCGACTGGTTCCCTCGACAGCCGCCTGGTACCGGCGATGAGGCGGTTCCGGGAGCTCGGAATCGGAACCGACGGGATCGAAGAGCCGAGTCGCCTGGATATCACGACCCGGCAGCCTTCGCTGCTGGATGGCACCGAATCAGAGGAGTAGCCGTCCCACCACCGCGATCGGAGGAGGTCGCCGCATGCTGGATCAAGTCGCTGCTTTCTTCGCCATCTTCTGCTTGTTCGTGCTGCTTCCAGCCGTGGTCCTGGGTTGGTCTGTCGCGAAGAAGTGGCTCGACTTGCAGCAGGAGATGCTCATCCTGGAACGCGAGAAGGTCCGGCTTCTGGCAGCAAGAGGGGAAGTCGAGATGGGGGCGGAGTCGCTGGCGCAGCGTCCGATGGGGCAGTCTTCCGAGGGTCGTGATCCGGCGGAATGACCGCCATCAGGGAACCGGTTCGAGCCGGTTTCGGTGCGCTGCGCGAGAATCCGCTTCCTCGTTCCCGTACCTGGCCGGTGACTCCGGCGTCATGGTCGTGTCCGGCCCGTCAGGCGCTGCTGGTCTTCAAGCTCGTTCTCGGGGCGATCACCAGCGTCGGCAGTCTACTGGGCATATTGATCGGGGTGTTTGGCGCGGGAGGGATTGCCGCAGTCGTCCGGAGATTCACGGATGCCCCGATCGAGGCGCTCCGAAGTGATGAGTCCCCGCCACGAGCCAGACGTCCCTTCCCCGGTTCGCCACGGGATTTTAATGTCTGGCTATGAGAACGCGCGCACTCTGCTTGCGTCGGCTTTCGAAAAGGGAAGGAATGCACGTGGAAACACAGTTGAGTTGGAAGATTGCGGGCCTGTTCTTCGTCGCCGCACTTGGCCTCCCTGCGCAGGCAGCGGCCCAGAACACGGGCTCGCTGGCGCTTCAGCGCGACCTTCAGTCGGACGTGGCGACCCTCGAAGGAAAGTACGTGAGCCTGGCCGAGGCGATGCCGGCGGCGACCTGGGACTGGCGTCCGATGGAAGGCGTGCGATCGGTGGGAGAACTGTTCTGTCACGTCGCCGGGGCCAACTACGGAATTCCCGGGTTCTTCGGGGTGGACCAGCCCGCGGACGCGGGGGAAATCGAAGCACTCTGCGCAGAGACGGATCTGGCCCGCAGCCGGGAAGGCGCGATCGAGGCTCTGCGACGCTCCTTCGCCTTCGCCCGCGAGGCGGTCGTTGCCGTCCCGGACGAGAGCCTCGGCGCCGCGACGAAGCTCTTCGGCCGCGACACCACGAATCGGGCCGCGATGCTGCTGTACGTCACCCACATGCATGAGCATCTCGGCCAGGCGGTCGCCTATGCGCGGTCCAACGGAGTGGTCCCACCATGGAGCGGCGGCGGCTGACGACATCGAGGGCGCGCTTCGCCGCGCTGATCGCACTCGGCCTCACCGTCGGCCCCCTTCGCGCGCAGGAGGGGCGGCCAGGGGAGTTGCCCGCTCCATCTCCGGACCCGGGCTCCTCCTTCGTGCTTCGGGACGTCACCGTGGTGGACGTGATTCGAGGCGACCTCCTGTCCGCCCGGACCGTGACCGTGGAAAATGGGCGGATCCGGTCGATCGAGCCGGATGTCGAAGGCTCCCTGCCGACCTCCGGCCCTTCCGTGATCGACGGCGAAGGCGGCTATCTCGTCCCCGGCTTCTGGGACATGCACGCGCACCCGCTGCCCACCACGGATGCAGGAACGGGCGCCTGGTGGGAGCCGGACCCGGAGGCGGCTTTCGCCCTGCTCGTTGCGAATGGCGTCACCGGGGTACGCGACATGTGGGGGAGCCTGGAGATCGCCGCCCGACTCGACAGGGAGCGCCGCTCTCGTGGTCGACGCTGGCCGAGAATGCTCTCCCCGGGTGGAATCATCGACGGGCCGATACCGTACTATCCCGGCCTGGTCGCCGTAGGGTCGGCCACCGAGGCGCGTGCTGCGGTCGATTCCCTTGCTGCCGGTGGGGCCGATTTCATAAAGGTCTACAGCTCCCTGCCCCAGGACCTGTTCCTGGCCGTCTTAGATCGGGCCCGGGAAACGGAGCTCGCGGTGGTCGGGCATGTTCCCTCATCCGTGCCTGCCAGGACCGCAGCGGAAGCGGGCATGAGGAGCTTCGAACACCTCTACGGAGTGCTCGAGGGGTGCTCGTCCATGGAAGCCCGACTCCTCGCCGATAACGTCGCCTTTCTCGACGCGAGGGCAGCGGGGAGGAATTCCACCCGGGACGATCGATTGTGGTTCGAGCGCCTCCTCGGCACGCAGGACGACGAGAGGTGCAGAGCCCTGATGCGTGAACTGGCGGCCCGAGAGACCTTTCAGGTTCCGACTCTGGCGGCGCTTGCAGGTGTATTTCGACTGCGAGATCCCACTGCCGCCGAGGATCGAAGACTCGCCTACGTCGATCCCCGCGCCCGGGCGTTCTGGGGGCTCGCCAGCTACGACGAGACCCGGAGCTTCGGCGACACCGACTGGGAATTGCGGCAACGGCGGTTCGACCGGTTGATGGATGCGGTGGGCATGATGGCCGAAGCAGGCGTGCCGATTCTCGCCGGGAGCGACTTTCACCCGACCGTCGCGTTCACCTATCCCGGATTCAGCCTGCACGACGAGCTCGAGCTTCTCGTTGCGGCCGGACTGTCGAACCTCGAGGCGCTGCAGGCGGCGACACTTCAACCCGCGCGGTACCTGGCTGCGACCGACTCGCTGGGTACGGTGGAGCCGGGCCGGGTGGCCGACCTCGTGCTGCTGGACGGTAACCCTCTGCAGGACATCGGAAATACGCGCCACGTAAGGGGCGTCTCCCTGGCGGGCCGCTGGCTGCCGCGAGACAGCCTGGATGCGCTTCTCGCAAGGGTCGAAAACAGGTACCGGGAAGCCGAGCCGGCAGCTCTTCCCGAGTTGCCTGCAGGAGCCGACAGGATTGTCGAGATCTCGGCCGTTCGCGGAGGTATCCGGCTGGTGTTCCTGCTCGATCCCAACCTGGTCGAGGCCTCCATCGCCGGATTCTTCGCTCCGCTGGAAGCGGTCGAGCTGGCCGGGAACTCCGCCGCCGTGGACGCGTTCCTGGCCATTAACTCGCAGTACAGGTCGTGGTACGTATCGGGCCTGGAATTCATACTCGCTGATTCGGTGGCCGTCGACGGCGGCAGTCCGAGACGATCGGCAGAGGTCCGCTGGTGGCTCGAGACCTCGAGCGCGAGCCTCGAGGCGATCGCACCTGTCCCTTCCCCGGCGAATTCGAGCCGGAACGGGGCGTCTCCGCGAATCATGCTGGCGTCGTGGGGACCGGCATCCGGGGCAAGCGCCAGGATCGAGGGTCGCGAATTCGACAGTGGGACCTGGAGCTTCCGACTCGAGGACCTGTCGCTCCGAATCGACCTGGTCTGCACACCCGGAGGTGCCAGGTCTCGGGTCCCGGGCGATCGCCCGACCTCGCGGATCTCATGGGAAGGAGACAGGACACCCGAGTGGTTCGAAATCAGCTCGCGGACCGGTGAGATCGGACGCGATTGCGACTTGCGGATGTCCGCCGACGGCCTTCACCCACTCGCCACCGGCCTGAAGCGCACTCCGCTGCTCCGCGGACCTGAGGTCGGTGCGCGTCTTATCGAATCCGGGCGCGCACGATCGGCACTGTACCGTGTAGACTGAGTGAACGAGTGCGCTCGAGAGCAAACGCGGCCCGCCGGTCGGCCTTGCCTTGGACCGGTTCGGGCCCTATTCCGGAGCGACGACGAACTTCAGCTCACATGTCAGGGAGCCCCGCATAGAATGCAGCACGACGCAATCGCAGTCATCGATTTCGGCGGACAGTACGCACACCTGATCGCCACGAAGGTCCGCCGTCACGGGGTGCTGGCGGAGATCCGACAGCCGGAGGACCCGATCGAGGACTTCCTCCCCTACCGGGGGATCATCGTGTCGGGGAGCCCGAGTCTGGCTTCGCACGGTGAGGATTCCGACTACACGCGGGGAATCTACGATCTCGACGTACCCATTCTCGGTCTGTGCTTCGGCCATCAGGAGATCGCCAAGCACTACGGTGGCGAGGTCGTTCACGGCGGACGACAGTGGGGGCGCGCCGATCTGCATCTCGAGGGCGAGCACGCTCTGTTCAAGGGCCTGGGACCCGTCGAGCAGGTCTGGATGAGCCACTACGACAGCGTCACCGCGGTCGGGCCCGAGTTCCGGGAGCTGGGCTGGAGCGTCACGACCGATGGAGGGCCGGACCACCGCTTCTCGGCGATCGGGTCCGACACCCTGCGGCGGTACGGCTTCCAGTTTCACCCGGAGGTGGATGACACGATTCACGGCGACGCGATGATCGCCAATTTCGTGCTCGAGATCTGCGGCTGTGCACCCACCTGGTCCATGGAGGCATTTCTCGAGGACGAGATGGAGAAAATCCGGCGCCAGGTCGGAGACGGATCCGTCTTCCTGCTAGCGTCGGGCGGCGTCGATTCGACGGTCGCCGCCACGCTTCTGGCGCGGGCCCTCGGACCAGAGAGGCTCGAACTCCTCCACGTCGACAACGGGCTGATGAGGAAGAACGAGAGCGCTGCCGTGATCGAGTTCTTCAGCGGCCTCGGACTGGGCTCGCACCTTCACTTCGTCGATGCCAGCGAGCGGTTTCTCGCGGCCCTCGAGGGCATCGTCGAGCCGGAAGCCAAGCGCCGCGCGATCGGGGACACGTTCGTCGCAGTATTCGAGGACGAGGCGCGCCGTCTGGGGGTGGAGGACCATCTGCTCGGGCAGGGGACGATCTACCCGGACACGATCGAGACCGGCGGAACGAAGCGAGCCGACACGATCAAGACCCATCACAATCGGGTACCGGTGATCGAGGAGATGCTGGCGGCCGGCCGGGTGGTGGAACCGCTGGCCGAACTGTACAAGGTCGAGGTTCGGGAGTTGGGCGAAAAGCTGGAAATCCCGCATGAGCTGGTGTGGAGACATCCCTTCCCCGGCCCCGGGCTCGGCGTCCGCCTTCTGTGCGGTGACGGCTTCGGGTCGGTCGAAGGACTCGAGGAAATCGCGCCGCTGGTGGCTGAGGAAGGCCGGCGATTCGGACTGGACGCGGAAGTCCTCCCCATTCGATCGGTTGGAGTCAAGGCCGATCTTCGGGCGTACGAGCACCCGGTACTTCTCACCGGCGACGTCGACTGGGAGACTCTGATTCGGGCAGCGTCCGTGCTTACCGCGGAAGTGCCGGGGATCAACCGCTGCATCTGGAATCTCAGCCCCGTTCCTCCTGCGACCGCGGTGCCCCTCGCTGCCACGACCACGCGAAACCGCCTCGACGTGCTGCGCGCGGCCGATGACATCGTGATGGAGGGGCTGCGTCGCCACGGGCTCTACGACGAGATCTGGCAGTGTCCCACGGTTCTCGTTCCTCTCGACCTCGAGGGAAACGGCGGCGAGCTCGTGGTCGTGCGCCCGATTCGGTCCAAGCGCGCGATGACTGCGACGCCCGTCGAGTTGCCGACGATGCTCCTCGACGAGTTGCGGCGCGACATCCTGGCGCTGGAGGGCATCTCAGGGCTCGCCCTGGACATTACGTCGAAGCCACCCGGCACGATTGAATGGGAGTGAAGAGGTTTCTGCCGCCGCTCATCATCGGCGCGGTCGTCTTCCTCGCGCTCAGCGTCGTGCGGTGGCTGGTAGTCCCCGAGCCGCCGCCCCCACCGGAGCCGACGGTTCTGAACCTGCCCGATCTGCTCGGCTGCTGGGAGCTCGACGCCGGCGAATGGTCGTTCTCTTCGGCTGACGCCACCCTCTCCGCGGGAGTGACTGATTCCGTTGCCGAGTCTATCGAGCCCGACTCCGCGAGTGAGGCGCTCCTGGTCCTGCCCGACCAGGTGCTCCTGCTGTCCGACTCGATCGACGAATGGCGCCGCGAATATGTCACGTATCGCGCAGCACCCGTGGCGGGTGAGCATGACCCACGCCTGTCGGACTACCTGCGCTGGTTCATCCGGGCCGACACCCTCTGGCTCGTCTGGTCGGATCGGAGCATGAGAGCCGGGCTGGCGCTTCTGGCCGGAGATGAGAGACTCGCGGGCGCCGGGCGTGCACACCTCGCGGCCAGCGGTGGCGGCCGGCTGGACGGCCGAATCTCCGCCTCCGCCTGGAAGGTCAACTGCGCTACGGGTCTCACCGAGCGGAAGCGGGAAGGACCGCGGCCCTGATCCTCGCGACCGCCGTGGTTCTCGGCGCGCTGCGGCGCCGGTGGCCGTCAGCCGGCGGCCGGGGCCGGGTATTCCAGGCGATCCCGGTACCCTCCACAATCGCGTTGCGGGCGTTCGGACCGCACAGGAGGCGCGAAGAGGTCGCTGCAGGAAATGAATCATGACTGATCGTTCAGGTTGGATCGTACTCGCGGAATTCGGGGCTCGCTGGGAAGCCGAGCTGCTCGTCGGTGCCCTGCGAGCGGCGAAGATTCCGGTCTTGATCGACGGTCCGGACACGGCCCTGTTCGGGCCCGGCTTCAGCGGCGGATTCGCCCCCGGCGTGGTGGTTCGCGTGCCGCGGGAGTTTTCAGAGCATGCGGAAGAGATTCGAAGCGTGTTCGATTCGGGCCCGTACATTCCGCTCGACGACCCGGACAACGATGAGGAGGCGGGATGATCAGAGAAGCACGGAAGACCGCGATCAGGTGGTCCTTCATGCAAGTGCTGCTCGCATCGCTTGCGGCCATTTCGTTGTGTCCGCCGCGGGCGGCCGCTCAGGTGGCGTGGCAGCCGAGCCGCACGGCGACACCCGAAGATGTGGGCTCGATAGATGCCATCATCTCTGCCTTCTACGATGTGGTTTCGGGTCCGGCGGGAGAGAGGCGCGACTGGGCGAGAGACAGCACCCTGTACCTTCCAGGGGTCCGATTCGTGGTCGTCTCGCGCTCGACCGACGGGGAGCTGACGGCGCGGAGCTTCGATCACGGAACCTGGGCTTCCGGATCGAACGAGTCACTCGAGCGGGGTTTCTACGAACACGAAATTCACCGCGTCACGCGGAGATTCGGTCCGATCGCCGACGTTTTCAGCACCTACGAATGGCGAACCACCGAGGACGGACCGCTCGGCGGCAGAGGGATCAACAGCATCCAGCTGTTCAACGATGGTCAGCGCTGGTGGATCACCGGAGCGATCTGGGCCAGCGAGGAGGAGGACGTTCCAATTCCGGAGGCGTATCTGCCGGAGTGAGTCGCAGGTGATCAGGCAGGAAGGTCGATCGCGGGATCCTCCGGGTCCGGCCTGTAAAGTACGATCGTCCGACCGATCGTCTGGACCAGTTGGGCGCCGGATAGCGCGTCGGAGAGCGCCAGGGCTGCGTCAGCCGTGGAGATCGGAGCGATATCCAGCACCTTGACCTTTATCAGCTCGCGCGTCGAAAACGCTTCTGAAACCGCCGCAATCGCGGCCGCCGACACCCCTCCTTTGCCGATCTGAACGATCGGCTTCAGCCCGTGGGCACTCGTTCGGAGGAACGCGCGTTGCTTAGAGGTCAGGGGGTCGATTCGCGCCACCTTGTTGGGGTCATACCCGGTCCTCGCGGTAAGCTAGCATGCCGCGGCTCCTCTTGCTCGGTGCCTGACCCTCGACCATGACGAAATCCGCGGCGGGTTGTCGATGGGTCCGGGACGGCCACAGATTGTCTGCAACCGACGATGGGCGATGATCTTCCGGATTCCGGCCGTCGCTCCTCGGCCCCAGAGCAACGTCGGATGGAGGCGTCCGTGCAGGTAGCTACCTGATGCCCGCGTCGTCCCGACACCTGGCCCGCGCGCTGGCCTGCTGGCTCCTGCTGGCGATCATCGCGATTCTGGCGGGAGCGCTGCGTGAGACTTTCCTCAGGCCGGCGCTCGGGGAAGTCTGGGCTCACAGGCTCGGCACCGTTCTCGTATGCATTCTCTTCCTCCTGGTGATCGAGAGATTCGTCACCCGGCTCGCACCTCCCGCGAGTCCGGCTGAGCTGTGGGTCATCGGAGCGCTATGGCTTGTGCTAACTGTCGTTTTCGAGTTCGTCTTCGGCCATTTCGCCATGGGGCACTCGTGGGAGGCTCTCGTCTCGGCCTACGATCCACGCACGGGACAGCTGTGGTGGCTCGTCTTGTTGACCCTGCTCCTCGCCCCGCCTCTGCTTGGTCGTGCGCACGCCCGCGAGGCCGGCCATACTCCGATCGAGAGACACATCGAATTCATCTCCGAAGAGCAGGCAGCCTCGGCTCTGGACTGGCTGGCCGACCTGTTTCGCGACCGCGAGGTCAGGTACGCCGCGGCAGGCGGTCTCGCGGCACGGGCCTGGGGAGCGACCCGTCCGCTCGTGGACCTCGACTTCTACGTGCACGGGGAAGACCTCGACAGGGTCGAGGCGGATCTCTCGCCCTATGTCGTACAGCCCCTGACGGAACTCGCCAACGAGTACTGGGATCTCTCGCTGATCCGGCTGGAGTATGCGGGCGTCCCGCTGGAACTGTCGGTCGGAGAGGGCGCGAGATACCGGGAAGCGAAGACCGGCACGTGGCACGACGCATGTCCGGACTTCGACGACTGCCCGGAACGGGAGCTACTCGGCACGCACATTCGCGTGATGAACCGGGAGGCGCTGCTCGAGTACAAGCGCCGGGTGGACAGGGCGGTCGACAGGGCCGACGTCGCGATGATCGAGCGATCGGCGACCCGGTCCTGAATCGGAACGGGAGGATCGGGGACGATGCATCGCTGGCATGGCAGAATCGGACTTGCGGTCGCGGCGGCCGTCGGAATCGCAGGACTCGAACTGCAGGCGCAGGTGCCCGGTCTGGAGGGCACCCTGGTGGTCGTGAACAAGGGCGGCGCGAACGTGAGCGTCGTCGACGTGGGATCCGGTGTGGTGCTGGCCACACTTCCGACCGGAGACGGACCGCACGAGGTGGCCCTCTCACCAGACGGGACGACGGCCGTGATTACCGACTACGGTGGACGGACGCCCGGTCGGTCCCTGACCGTGGTTCACGTACCTTCGCTGAGCGTAATCGGAACCATCGATCTGGGAGCATACGAACGACCGCACGGGATCGCCTTTCTCCCGGACTCGGGCCGGGTCCTGGTCACTTCGGAGTCCACCGGCTCCGTGGTTGTCGTGGACGTGAATTCGGGCCGGGTGACAGGCGCGCTGCCGACGTCCCAGCGAGGAAGCCACATGCTGGCGCTTCCGGGCCCTGCGGCACGGGTATGGACCAGCAACATCCGGGATGGCACCGTCTCCGAGATCGACATGGCCTCGGGCACGACCTCCCGGATCATACCCGTTGCTGAGCAGCCGGAAGCGATCGGCGTCACACCGGACGGAGCCGAAGTCTGGGTCGGCAGCAACGCAGCGGGTACGGTGAGCGTGGTCGACGCCATGGACGGCAGCGTAGCCACCGCCCTGGAGGGGTTTCGCTGGCCGTATCGGGTCGCCTTCACCCCCGATGGCACGAGGGCGCTGATTCCTGATCTCCGGGCCGAGGAACTCCGAATCGTGGACCGGGCGACGCGCGCCGAATTGCACCGAATCGATCTCTCCGGCGGCGCTCCGCAGGGAGTGATCGTCACTCCCGATGGCACGACGGCCTTTCAGTCCTTGAGCGCCAGGGGAGAGGTCCTGGCGATCGACCTCGAATCGGGCGAGATCCGGGGCGTGTTGAAGGCCGGCCGGGGACCCGATGCCCTGGCCTTCACGGCAATCGTCGGTCAGTCGGCTCCGCCGACAGAGGAGTGATCGGAGCTCTCGCTACCATTGCACGAACCCGTGAACGCCCTTCGGGCTGCTGCGAGTCTCTCCGGCGTGCCGATCTCCCACCATGCCGCCGCGCCGATGTCGAACGCTTCGATCCTCGCTCCGGAAGCCGCGACAGCGAGGTAGTGGTCGGTAATCGAGAACACCTCCTCGTCGGGCAGTTGTTCGATCAGACCCGGCGACACAACGTGCACCCCGCTGAACGCCAGCGCTCGCCGGGGGCCGCCGGGCTCCCTGGCTCGCTCCTCT
>JAMJQL010000073.1 GCA_023554245.1 Gemmatimonadota bacterium | reverse complement strand
TCGGCAACGATCTGGAGCCGATGAACTATGCGGACAATCCGTATCCGTTCTGGCAGGATCGCAGCTTTCTATACTACTGGGGGCTCGACGAGCCGGGACTGGCGGGGATGATCGACCTCGACAGCGGCGATGCGACACTCTTCGGCCATGATCCGACGATCGACGAAGTCGTATGGACCGGCCCCCAGCCTTCGATCGCCTCGAAGGCCGAACGGATCGGCGCCACCCGGGCCGAGCCGATCAACACACTGCCCGACCGGCTGCGGAGTCTGCTGTCATCCGGCCGGCCGATTCACATCCTGCCCCTCTATCGCGCTTCGAGCCGGATCCGGGCCGCGGATTGGATGGGAATCGCGGTGTCGGAGATCGACGGCCTCGTATCGAGGTCATTCATCGAGGCGGTCGTGGACCAGCGGATCGTCAAGAGTGAGGAAGAGATCGCCGAAATCGAGAAGGCGATGGCGATCACGCGGGCCATGCACCTCGAAGGCATGCGCGTGGCCCGGCCGGGTGTGGCAGAGTGGGAGGTAGCCGGCGCGGTCGAGGGCGTCGCGCTGCGCCACGGCGGCCGCCTGTCCTTCCCGATCATCTGCTCGAAGCACGGCGAGACGCTCCACAATCACCACTACGACAACGTCCTCGAGGCCGGCGATCTCGTCGTGCTCGACACCGGCGGCGTCTCACCTTCCGGGTATGCCGGTGACATCACGAGGACCCTGCCGATCGGGGGGCGCTTCGACGATCGCCAGCGCGCGATCTACGAACTGGTCCTGGACGCGGAAGTAAGGTCGGTCGACGCGGTCCGTCCCGGGATCACGTACCGTGAAGTGCACCTGAATGCCTGCCGGATCCTCGCCGAGGGCCTGCGCGCGCTCGGGCTGATGAAGGGGGAACCGGCCGAGGCGGTCGACGCCGGTGCACATGCGCTGTTCATGCCGCACGGCCTGGGTCACATGATGGGTCTCGACGTGCACGATGCGGAGGGACTGGACGAGACCTACGCAGGGTATGGCTCGGAGATGAAGCGCAGCGAGCAGTTTGGACTCGCCTCGCTCCGTCTCGGCCGCACACTGGAGGAGGGGTTCGTGCTCACGGTCGAGCCGGGCATCTACCTGATACCGGCCCTGATCGACAGGTGGCAGGCGGACGGCCGGCACACCTCGTTCATCGACTACGAGGAGCTCGAGTCGTGGAAGGACTTCGGCGGCGTGCGGATCGAGGACGACGTGGTCGTGACTGCCGCAGGCCATCGGGTCCTCGGCGAGCCGATCCCGAAGGCTCCCGCCGATGTCGAGTCCCTGCTAGCGCAGTGAGGGCGTCATGCGGCTGACCCGGGACCAGCTGGAGATCGCTCCCGCGGAGCTCGCCCGACGTCTCGAGGAAGGCGACCCGCTGCAGGTGCTGGATGTTCGCGCCCCGGAGCGGCTCGCGGCCGGGGTCGTCAGTCCCGTGCCGCCGGATCGGTTCATCAACGTTCGAGGTTCCGAGCTGGTCTCGATGTCCGAGCCGGCCGAGGTCGGACTCGCTCCGGACGAGGAGGTGGTGGTCGTCTGCGGCCGGGGCAACGACAGCCTGCGGGTGGCAGCCTGGCTGACCGTCGCCGGCTACGAGGCCCGGTCGCTCGCCGGGGGAATCGCGGCCTGGATGCATCTCTCCGTGCCGCGGTACCTGCCGCCGCCCCCGGGCTTCGACTCGCTCGTGCAATTCGACCGACCGGGAAAAGGGGCGCTCGGCTACCTGCTGGTCAGCGGCGACGAGGCCCTGGCCGTGGACGTGTCGCTCTATCCGGGTCCCTGGCTCGAGGAGGCCGAGCGTGCAGGGGCACGAATCACGGCCGTCGCCGATACTCACGTGCATGCTGACTACATCAGCGGCGGGCCCGATCTCGCGGCATCGCTCGAGGTGCCCTGGTACCTTCACCCGGCGGACATGGTGTACCCGTACGACGGCACGCCGGGGATCCTTCCGTTCACGGCATTGGAGGACGGCCAGGACCTGGCGGTCGGCGCCGGTACGGTGCGGGTCATCCACACGCCCGGTCACACCGAGGGGAGCATGACCTTCGTCGCCGGCGCCGGTGCGGCGCTCACCGGCGACTTCCTGTTCGTCGAATCGGTGGGTCGGCCCGACCTCGCGGGGCGTGCCGAAGAGTGGAGCCGGGACCTGTGGGCCAGCACGCACGCCGCTCTGACGGAGTGGGATGAGCGCTGGCTGGTTCTGCCGGCGCACTACGCCGGGGAGTCGGAGCGGTGCGCCGATCGGACGGTGGGAAGGGAGCTCGGCCGCCTTCGCGAGTCGAACGCTGCACTGCGGATGGCGGCCGACCGGGAGAAGTTTCTCTACTGGGTCAACACCCACACGGCTCCGGCGCCCGAGGCCTATCCCAGGATCAAGGCGATCAACGTCGGCCTCGTGGAGGTGGGCCGGGCGGAGGCGGACCTCCTCGAGGCCGGGAAGAACGAGTGCGCGATCGCCTGATCGCCGGCTCTACGAACGACACGAATCCGTAGGCGAGGGCCGAGGCCGCGAGGCCCAGAACATACGGTGAGTAAAGACCCGAGGACGGAATTGCGGCGACCTTCGCGATCAGCACGGTCAGCACTCCGGCCGCGATCGCGGCGAGCGCGGAGACGGAACCGGGTCGGCGCGAGTAGAGACCGGCGATGAGCGGTACGAACAGGCTGACTGACAGCAGCGTGTAGAAGATCGCAAGCGCTCCGACCACCGAGGGAAGCGCGAGCGCGAGAGCGATTCCCAGTGCACCTCCCCCGAACGCCGCCAGGCGCGCCATCCGAAGCACCTGTCGATCTGTGGCCTCCGGACGCACGAACCGTCGCCACAGGTCTTCCGACAGCGATGTGGCAAGCATGAACAGAATCGCGTCGGCCGAGCTGATCTCGGCTGAGAATACCGCTGCGAGAGCCAGCGCCCCGAGGAAGAGCGGGAGGCCGTCGATGAGTACGATCGGCAGCGCGAGCTCGGGATTCGCGAGATCCGGAGCGATCGCCCGAGCCGTCATACCCAGAAGAGGAGGTACGAAGGCGAAGAGGAGGAGGGCCACGGCGCAGGCCACCCCCGCCCGTCGGACCGTCACTTCGTCCCGGGCGCCATACACCTTCTGGAGGAGTCCCGGCGACACGATGAACGCGGGAGCGAGGAGGAAGATCCATGTCCAGCCGGAAGCCCCGCTACGCCCGAACGCGAACCAATCGGGATTGTCGGCCGGGGCTGCGGCGACGACGGTCTCCCAGCCGCCCGCACCATGAAGCGCTACGGGCAGAGCGAGGGCGAAGCCTGCGAGTAGCACCACGAGCTGAACGAGGTTTACCCAGGCGGACGTGAGAAGGCCTCCCGACGCGAAGTAGGCGGTCATCACCCCCCCGGCGGCCAGACAGCCCAGCCATTTCGGCAAACCCGCGACGACGTTGAGAACCCACGCGGCCGCGATCAGCTGGCCGGCGAGGATCGCCAGCGTCGCCAGCCAGAGCAGTGCGGCTACGATGGCACGAACCGAGCTGCCGTACCTCACTTCCAGGTAGTCACCGACCGTGTACAGTTCCCTCTCCCGGGCGATACGCCAGATCGAGGGTCCTACCCAGAGCGCGAGCGCCAGCGTGCCGATGCCCGCCGATCCGACCCACCACCAGGCGGCCAGGCCATCTCGATATCCGAGCCCCGCGGCTCCCACCGTCGACCCGGCTCCGATGTTTGCCGCGAGCAGAGTGGCGAACAGCAGGCCCGGACCCAGTGTTCGACCCGCGACGAAGAAAGTGCTGCTCGACTCGACTCTCCGCCCGATCCAGAGGCCCAGTCCGACCAGGCCGACCGAGTAGGCGAGCAGCAGCAGGAGGGCGGCGTTCACCGGGTCAGAGAGATCCGCCGAGATCTCCGGCGGCGGGCAGACCCGGAAGGCTCTCGGCGGCCCGGACGGCTCGCAGGATCGCCTCGGTCACGACATCGGCGGCGAGAGCGCCTACTTCGGTCAGATCGGCCCGGTGGCCCACTGCCGCGTCACTCGCATCTCCCGTCGAGAGCACGAACAGGGTATCGCCGTCCCAGGGCGTGTGAGCGGGCCACACGGCACGGGCGAGTCCATCATGCGCCATCCTCGCCACCATCGTCGCTTCCGACTTGGTGAGAACGGCGTTCGTGGCAATGACGCCGATCACGGTATTGCTGTGTCCGTCTCGCGCACCTCCGCCGGATTCACCGCTCAGCAGCCGACGCGCATCTGCCAGACCCGTTCCGTCTTCCGTTCGCACGCCGGCGATCACGTCGCCCGTTGCGGGATCGATCACGTCCCCCAGGGGGTTCGCGGCGATCAGGGCGCCCACCACCAGGCCGTCGCTGCCGCGGACCGACGCCGATCCGATGCCGCCCTTCATCGCCCGCTCCATGCCGCGCAGCTTGCCCACCGTAGCCCCTGCGCCCGCACCGACGTTGCCTTCCGCCGGAGCGGCGGCGACCGCGCCGCGTGCCGCCTCGTATCCGCACTCGGCTCCGGGTCTGAGAGAGCCATCGCCGACGCCCAGGTCGAACAGGATGGCAGCGACCACGATCGGGACGTCGAACCCGCCCGCCTCGTATCCGATTCCCTGTTCTTCCAGCCAGCTCGTCGCGCCGGACGCTGCGTCCAGACCGAAAGCGCTTCCGCCGGACAGCACCACGGCGTGGACCTGGCTGACCGTATTCACAGGGTCGAGCAAAGCCGTTTCCCGGGTTCCGGGAGCTCCGCCGCGCACGTCGACTCCAGCCGTGGCTCCCGCCGGGGCCAGAACGACCGTGCATCCGGTGGGTCGCTCTGCAAGTGTGTGGTGACCGACCCGTATGCCGGGGACGTCGGTAATGCTCATGACAGTGGTATCCTGGGCAGAGAGGGAACCGGCGCCCGGAAGCAGGGCGAATGCCGTCAGGAATCCGATCGACGTACGCATTGCAGTCGCTCCTTGCAGGGTCGCGACCCGCACGTCGCGGGCGCTGGCGAACGCTCGGGTAGCAGCCGTGTCCGCGCAAGCACCCGGTCCGAACGAGCGGGGTGACGCCCGGACCCGGTAGAATGTAGCAGCAGGGATGTTGCTATTCTGCAACTCCCCGCCGACGCTGAAGTGAATAACATGTTGTGGAGAAACGAGTTGGAAATGGGCACGGGCGTTGCATTCTCCGTTTCCGAACCGGGCCTGCACGGCCTCGAATACGAACTCGATCCCGAAGAGCAGAGATGTCGCATCGACCTGACCTACCGACGAGCACCGAAGACCTCCTCAGGCAGGCGGCGATGACCGATCGTGCGCACCACCTGGTGGCACTGTACCTGGAAGCGTCTCGTGAATCGGTGGACGCCGACCCGGCCGGTGCTGCGGCGCGCGCGCTGAGGCGGCTCCCCCAGCAGGGGCCGCTGCGTCGGCAGAAGGATCGCGACGTTCTCAAAGCGATCCGGGTCATGGTGGACGAGCTGGAGTCCAGTGAGGAGCTTCGGAAGCAGCTGCGCTGGGTACTCGAGGAGGCCGAGTGGAGGGCCCGCCTCGGCGCCAGGTAGCCTGCCGGAACAACTTCCCCGCCCGCGGGTCTCCGTACTGGCGCGCCGGGATCGCGGAAGAGACCTTGTATTCCTGCGGGTTTCTGCGCATCCTTCGCGCCCCTTGAGATACGGACACTCGACCGACTGATGTGATGATCGTAACGCTGACAGAGGGAGTCGATGCGGGGATCGTTCGCGATGCCCTTGCCGCCCTCGGCCTGTGGACCTCCCCGTTCGAGGGAAGGCGCGGGTCGGTGCAGCTGTTCGTGCATTCCCATTCCGGCGACGTGGATCGTGATGCGCTGCTGAGCGTGCCGGGCGTTGCCGATGTGTCCGAGCCGGCCTCTCGCCATCCTCGGGTGGACGCACTGAGCGCTTCGGTGAAGATCGGAGACGTCGTGGTCGGCGGAGATGCCGATCCCGTACTGATGGCCGGACCCTGCAGCGTCGAGTCCGAACGTGGCATTCACGAAGCCGCGGAACGGGTGGCACGACTCGGGGGGCGGTTCTTGCGCGGAGGCGCCTACAAGCCCCGCACCTCGCCCTACGACTTCCAGGGTGTCGGTACCACTGCGCTCCGCTGGTTACGAGAGGCGGCCGACGCACATGAGCTGCTCGTGGTCACCGAGGCCCTCTCGGAGAATTCGGTTGACGCGGTGGCCGAGGTGGCGGATCTGGTCCAGATCGGATCCCGCAACATGCACAACGGAGCTCTGCTCGACGCGGCGGGTCGCAGCGGCCGACCGGTGCTCGTGAAGCGGGGAATGGCCGCGACGGTGGAGGAGTGGCTCTCTGCCGCCGAGTACTGTCTGGCGGGCGGGGCGCCATCCGTTCTGTTCTGTGAGCGAGGCATCCGCAGCTTCGACGACCGGACTCGCAACCTGCTGGACCTGGGTTCCGTCGCGCTCCTGCGTCACGTTCACGGCCTGCCGGTGATCGTGGATCCGTCGCACGGGCTCGGCCGGCGCGATCTGATTCCGGCCCTGAGCCGAGCCGCGATCGCCGCCGGAGCAGCCGGACTGCTGATCGAGGTTCACCCGGACCCGGGACATGCGTTGAGCGATGGACCCCAGGCGCTGACTTTCGACGAAATCGAGTCGCTCGCCTCGGACCTGTTCACGCCCCTTTCCTTCGCCGTCCCCCTGACCGGCTGAGACCGGGACCGCCGGACGCAGTGGCGACCGGGACCCGCAACTGCGATCCGGCCACTGCGCGGGACCTGCAGAAAGCCATTCGATCGCGGCTGGCCGGGCTCGGTACATCCGGTGGTCCGCTCGTTCTCTCCTTCGACCTGCCGGACCGTTTCGAGCCCCTGCGAGTCTGGGACGCGTTTCCGAGCGGCGAAGCGACCTTCTGGCGATCGCCCGACGGCCTGAGCAACGCATCGACCGGACGGGTCGCGTTCGTGCCGGCCGGCCCGGGCACCGATCCCGGGCGATCGGCCGAATCACTGGCCCGACTGGCCGACGACATCTCGCATGTGGACGTGGATTCCGGGCAAGCGTGCCTGGAGCCGATCCGTCTGTTCGGCGGGGCGGCGTTCGCGGCGACGGCCGATCGGGGAGAGTGGGAAGCCTTCGGCGAGGGTGGCTTCGTGCTCCCGCAGCTGACGATCGAGGAGGCAGGCGGTGGCGTCAGGGGCCGACTGGTCCTCGACGGGTCCTCGGTCGCGGAGAACCAGTCGAGGGCGTCTGCATGGATCGAGGCGCTGCTCGGCGGGCCCGGTGATCGATTCGAGCCCGACAACGAGAACGGGCCAGCAGATCATGCGGACCGGGACGCGTCGATGACGCGCGCCAATGCGATTGAGAAGCAATCGCCCGATGCCGGACCGGTCCCGGAAGACTGGGTGCAGCTCGTCGAGGCGGCGCGCGACGGGATTCGCAGCGGGAAGCTGCGTAAGGTGGTCGTATGCCGGCGGCGAACGGTTCCACTCGGCGGTCGTCGTGACCCCGTGCCGCTCCTTTCCGGGCTGGCTTCCCGGCAGCGCGAATACGTTTTCGGGCTGCGCCGTGGTGATCGGACCTTCCTGGGTGCTTCACCTGAGCTGCTGATGGAGAAGCGAGAGAATCGACTTCGTACCGAGGCGCTGGCCGGTACCTGCCAGCTGGACCCGGGGATCGAGCGGACCGCGGCCCTGGCCCGGGCCGCGGAGCAGCTCTTCGGCAGCGGTAAGGACCTCGAGGAACACGCTATCGTGGTCCGCGGCATCGTCGAGGCACTGGAGCCGATCGCACTCCGGCGCGGGCTCCCTCCGTGGCCCGAAGTCCGGGGACTGACCGGGCTCGCCCACCTCTGCTCGGCGATCGACGCCGATCTGCGCCCCGGTTTGAGTCCATTCGAGACTCTCGCCGCCCTCCATCCCACGCCGGCAGTTGGAGGTCTTCCCCGGGATGCCGCACTCCGGTTTCTCGCGGATACGGAACCGGTGGAACGGGGCTGGTACGCGGGACCCGTCGGCTGGGTTACGCCTGAGGGAGACGCTCAGATCGCGGTGGGCATCCGTTCGGCCCTTCTCGGGCCCGACCGGGCCTGGTTGTACGCGGGAGCGGGAATCGTGCTCGCCTCCGATCCCCAGGCCGAGTACCGGGAAACCGAGGCGAAGCTCCGGCGCCTGTCGCACGCGCTCGGTGTGACGGAGATTCCGATATGAGCTACGCGAACCTCCAGGCCGCCTGGGCCGACCTGCTGATCGATGCGCTCGTCGCCAGCGGGGTCCGCCGCGCGGTCGTGAGCCCGGGGTCGAGGTCCACGCCGCTCGTGCTCGCCATCCGGCGTGCAGAGGCGGAAGGTCGCCTCGGGGCAATGGTGGTCGCCGACGAGCGGGTGGCCGGATTCGTTGCGCTGGGTCAGGCGAAAATCACTCACGAGCCGGGTTTGCTGGTCTGTACGTCGGGAACCGCCGCCGCTCACTATTATCCGGCGCTGATCGAGGCCTCGCTGTCGGGCATTCCACTGGTTGTCCTGACCGCCGACCGGCCACCGGAACTGATGCACCGTGGTGCCAACCAGACCATCGACCAGTCGCACCTTTTCGGCCGGTGGGTTCGCATGGCGCTGGACCTCGGTCTGCCCGATCCGGATCCCCGGGCCTGGGAAGGCCTGCCGAGGAGCGCTGCGCGGATCGTACAGGCATCCATGCTTCCCGACCCAGGTCCCGTTCACCTGAATGCGCGCTTCCGCAAACCGCTTCAGCCGACCGGGGCCGACCCGCCGGAGGTCGCGAGCCTTCGCTCGCGAGCCGAAGCCGTGCTCGATTCGGGCCTCCCGCGACCGCGAACCCCGAATCCCGACCCCCGCTCCGAGGATCTGGATGCGCTCGCCAGCCGGCTGCGACGCGCACGCCGAGGGGTGCTGCTCGCCGGTCCGATGGCTGTCTCGAAGGCGGTACCGGCGGCAGTCGTGAATCACTTCCTGGAACGCTCCGGATTCGTGCTCGCTCCGGAAGCGACGAGCCAGCTTCGATTCGGAAGCGGTGTGCCCCGGCGGCTGGTGCTGGACGCATTCGAGCAACTGCTGGGTGCAGGACGTGGCGACGATTCCCTCGACCCTGACTTCGTCCTCCAGATTGGCGATGCGCCCACTGGCCGGAGCCTGGGGACGTGGCTCGGCTCCGACCGGGCACCCGAGAGGGTCGTCATCGCCGCGCGCGGATATCCCGAGGCCTTCAATCGCGCCTCGGATGTCTGGACCATGGATCCCGCCCTGGTTCTCCAGGGTGTGGCGGAGCGGCTGGACGGGAACGCACCGGAGGCCGACTGGCCGGCGCGCGCGAGGCGCGGCTCCGAGCGTGTGTGGCGGACCCTCGATGAGTTGTTGTCGTCGGAAGGAGGGTTTTCCGAGCCGGCCGCAGTGCGCGCCTGCCTCGAGGCACTGGACGCTGGCAGCCTCCTGTCGCTCGGCAATTCGCTTCCGGTTCGGGAGGTGGACCTGTTCTGTCCTGCGTCCGAACGATCGATCGCCGTCCTCTCTCAACGGGGAGCGAGTGGAATCGACGGCGCGATTTCGAGTCTGGCTGGAGCGGTCGACGCGTCGGGGTTCACGGGTCTCCTGCTGCTCGGCGACGTCGGATTTCAGCACGACGTGGGAGGCCTGGCCGCGGCGAGTGGAATCAAGGGTTCCATGGCGATCGTGGTGCTGTGCAACGGCGGAGGGCGTCTGTTCGACCTCCTGCCGGTACGTGATGCGCTGTCCGGGGACCCGGCCGCGTTCTCGCGCTTCTTTCACACGCCTCCCAGCGTGAGCCCGACGGCTGCCGCCATGGCCTTCGGCGTCCCCGGTGTGGCCGTCGAGTCGACGGACGCACTGGCCGATGCGATCGGCGAGGCCCACGCCCGGCCCGGTGCGACCGTGATCGAGGCTCGCCTCGATGGCCCCCCGGCGGCGGAGTGGGTGCTCCGGCTCGCGGAATCGGTGGATGCGGGCTGAGCCGACATAGCCGGTTCGCGGGAGCCGATCCTGCATCAGACGAGTCGAGCTCGATCGGCGTGTTTCCTCGGCGCCGCCCGGTCGTATCTTGCCTCCGTCCATCGGGAGGAGGCCGTCCGAATCCCGGCACAAAGACACGAGAAGAGGCGATCTCTCGATCGCCCGGGGAGGTTCGACGCGAATGAGCGCCGTGAACTGGATACTTCAGGATGACTTCGGCTTCGAAGACATCCTGTACCACAAGTGCGAGCAGGGAATCGCGAAGGTGACGATCAACCGGCCGCGGGTACGGAACGCGTTCCGCCCCCAGACCGTGTTCGAGATGGAGCGGGCCTTCGCCGACGTACGACAGGACCCGGAGATCGGAGTCGCGATCCTGACCGGAGCCGGGGGCGAGGCCTTCTGCTCCGGAGGTGACCAGTCGGTCCGAAAGCTGGGCGGCTACGCGGGCAGTGACGAAGTCCCCCGGCTGAACGTGCTCGACCTGCAGCGACAGATCCGCACCATGCCGAAGCCCGTTATCGCGATGGTGGCCGGCTACGCGATAGGTGGAGGACACGTACTGCACGTGGTATGCGACCTCACGATCGCCGCTGACAACGCACGGTTCGGGCAGACCGGTCCGAAGGTCGGCAGTTTCGACGGTGGGTACGGCTCTTCGTACCTCGCCAGGATCGTGGGACAGAAGAAGGCGCGCGAGATCTGGTTTCTCTGCCGACAGTACGACGCACAGCAGGCGCTGGAGATGGGACTGGTGAACGCGGTAGTTCCGCTCGAGCGTCTCGAAGAGGAGACCGTGCAGTGGTGCCTGGAGATTCTCCAGCACAGCGCTACCGCGATCCGGCTGCTCAAGGCCTCGTTGAACGCCGACTGTGACGGTCAGACCGGACTTCAGCAGCTGGCCGGCGATGCGACCCTGCTGTTCTATCTCACGGAGGAGGCGCAGGAGGGGAAGCAGGCGTTTCTCGAGAAGCGGAAACCCGACTTCGGGAAGTTCCCTCGCTTTCCCTGACGGGCATGACCGCCCCCGCACCAGGAGCGCTCGAGACCTGGGTTCTCGCGGCGCGACCGAAGACACTGCCGGCCGCGCTGGCGCCGGTGCTCGTCGGAACCGCCGTGGCGTGGAGCGTTGGCGGATTCCGGGCCGGACCGGCGGTCGCCGCGGCACTCGGGGCGTTGTTGCTCCAGGTCGGCGCGAACCTGGCGAACGACGTCTACGACTTCGAGCGCGGGGCCGACCGGGAGGACCGCACCGGTCCGCTTCGAGTCACGCAGGCCGGGCTTCTGACACCGGAGCAGGTGCGACGGGGCATGGCCGCGGTCTTCGGGGCATCGATGGTGGTGGGCATCTACTTGACGGCCATAGCGGGCTGGCAGGTCATCGCCATCGGACTGGCGGCTATCGGAGCGGCGATCGCTTACACGGGAGGCCCATGGCCTCTCGGCTACAACGGCCTCGGCGAGCTGTTCGTCCTCATCTTCTTCGGCTTCGTCGCCGTGTGTGGCACCGCTTTCGTGCAGGCAGGTGCCGTGCCTCCCTCGGCCTGGCCGGCGGGTTTCGCCGCCGGGTGCCTCGCGAGCGCTATTCTGGTGGTCAACAACGTCCGTGACATCGAGCAGGATCGCCAGGCCGGCAAACGCACTCTTCAAGTGCGATTCGGTCGAGCTTGGGGCGTCGGGGAGTACGTCGCTCTGGTAGCCCTCGGATTTCTCGTCCCCGTCGCGACTGTCCTGGCCGCCAATCAGCCTCCCACCGTGCTTCTCGTTCTCGCCGCGGCCCCGCTTGCCATACCTCTGTTTCGATCCCTCAGAAACGAAAGGGGACCGGTCTTGAATCGGACGCTCGCCGGCACGGCCAGACTGTTTCTCGTCTGGTCGCTACTGTTTTCCGCGGGGATAATGATGGGCGGACGGGGATGAGCGACGCACCCGCCCGCGCCAGGCTCGTGCGATTCCGGCTGCCGACCGGAGACGGACGGAACGGGTCGGATCCTGCGACCGTTTCGTCGAACGTCACCTCCTGGCGGACCGGCTTCCTGCTGGAAATCCGGGATGGCCAGGGGAGATCGGGCTGGGGAGAGGCATCACCCCTTGCTGCCTACTCGGGAGAGCGACCGGTGGAAGCCGCCTCGGCCCTGCTGCGACTGCTCGCCGACGGTGAGGCGATCACGGCGCTGCTCCGGGCGGCGGAGACACCCGAGACGCTGCCATGGCTCGGGAAGACTGGTGATTCTGCCGCTGCGTCCACCTTCGCACGGCTGGACGACCTTCTCGGAATCTCGGTCGCGGCTCGAAACGCCGTGATCTCGGCGGTTACGGACCTCGCCAGCCGCCGGGTCGGCATTCCGACTCACGAGTTGCTCCTGCGATTTGCAGCAGACCTGGAACTGCCGGATTCGGAAGGGAGCATCCCCTCCCTCGAGTCCGGGCCCGCGGCCTCGGGTTATCAGGTCAACGCCCTGATTCCGCTCTCCGACCGCACCGCGGCGTTGACTGCGGCCAGAGACGCACACGCCAGAGGGATTCGGGTGCTGAAGGCGAAGCTCGGCCCCGGCGAGCGATTCGACCGCGAGTTCGAACTGCTTCGCTTGCTGCGCGGGGAGCTCGGAGATGGTCTCGGCCTCAGGCTGGATGCGAACGGGACCTGGTCTCTTTCCGAGGCACGCGTGAACCTGGAGCGCCTCGCTGAGTTGCACCCGGAGTACGTCGAAGAGCCCGTCCGGGGGGATGAGATGACGGAGCTCGGGGACTCGCCCGTGCCACTGGCCGCGGATGAGTCGCTCCGCGACCCGGAGTTGGCGAGCAGACTGTTGGGCGAGCCGTCCGTGTCGGCATTCATCCTCAAGCCGACATCACTCGGGGGCCTCGACCGCTGCTTCGATCTCGGGCTGCGCGCGATCCGGCACGGGCGACGCTGCGTGGTGACTCACAGCTTCGAGGGTCCGGTAGGCCATGGCGCGGCCTGCGAGCTGGCGCTCGGGCTCGCCCCGTTCGATCGTGACGGTGGTGCCGAGCGAAGTCTCGCACAGGGCCTCGACCGGATCGGTGTGCTGGATGCGTGGGCTGATGTTCCGGTACCGCAGCTGCGAGGGTCTCTGCTCGTGCCCGCCGAAGTCTCGGGACACGGAATCGATCCCTCGCCTCTGGTGGACCGAGCCGGAGGCGACGGAGTGATATGACCCTCCTGTCGGTGAAGGCCGCCGCGCGGGAAGATCCCGAAGGTCCCGCGCTCGTCGCGGCCGATGGCAGGCGATGGAACTGGCGGCAGCTGGCCGCCGAGGTGGAGAGGGTACGGCAGGAATCGCCGGGGAGGGTGGCCGGTTCGAGGCCCTCCCGAACGGTAACCATCATCGACGCATCTCCCTCACCCGAGACCGTGTTTCGCATCCTCGCGGCGATCGAGGAACGAGTGCCCTTCGCTCCGATCGACCCGAGATTGCCCGATCGGGAGATCCAGGCCCGCCGCACCCTGCTCGCCACGGACTCCGACGCGATGGCGATCATGTTCACGTCCGGCAGCACGGGACGCCCTCGCGGGGTCGAGCTTTCACGCGCCGCCTTCACCGCATCCGCGCGGGCCAGCGCCCGTCGCCTCGGCTGGCGGGACGAAGATCGCTGGCTGTGCGTGCTGCCGCTGGCTCACGTCGGAGGCCTGTCGATCCTCACCCGCTGCCTGGCGGCGCGCCGCACCGTCGTTCTCGCCGACCGATTCGATGCGGAGGCCGTCATCGGTCTCATCGAGCGGGAGCAGGTGACATTGATCTCGCTCGTTCCCACCATGCTCGCCCGGCTGCTCGAATCGAGGTTTCGGGGCCCGGCTGATTCCCGCTTCGATTCGCTCAGGGCGGTATTGGTCGGCGGGGCCGCCGCTCCGGACTCATTGTGGGATGAGGCAATCGGCAGGGGATTGCCGGTGCTCGAGACCTGGGGGATGACGGAGACCTGCTCCCAGGTCGCCACGGCGCTTCCGGACGGCGATCCACGCGCACCCGTGCCGCTGGATGGGTGGGACGTCCGCAGCCGAAGCGGACGTCTGGAGGTCAGGGGAGAGGCACTCCTGTCGAGCTACCTGGACGGCGAAGGTCGGGAGTTTCCGTTCGACGCGGAAGGCTGGTTCCGCACCGGGGACGCGGGCTCGGTCAACTCGGATGGATCGGTCACCGTGCGGGGCAGGGCAGACGAGATGATTCTCAGCGGAGGTGAGAATGTCGATCCCGCGGAGGTAGAGCGGTTCCTCGAGTCGCTACCGGGCGTAGGGAGGACCGTCGTGCTGGGGATCGCGGACCCCGAATGGGGGGAGACCGTCGCCGCCGCTCTGGAGCGGGCTCCGGGCTCTGGCGATGATCCGGCCGCGCTGCCGCCTGACCTGAACGGATTGATTCGGGAAGGACTGGCACCCTGGCAGCGGCCGCGCAGAATCGTCTGGATGGACCGGTTTCCCGAGACGGTCAGCGGAAAGGTGGACCGGGCTGAAGTCCGCGCTCGTATGCTCGCCGGATTGACCTCCCGGCACTCGAAGCCATAGCCTTCCGGGGGTCGGCCGAATCGCGGCCGGCTCACGCACGTACCGACCGGACGGAGCCATGTCTGACGCGAAGCAGGATCGTGCGCAGGAGGACGCCCTCACATTGTGGGCCGACGCGGTCGCTCGGAACCTGGACGAAGATGGGTATTCCGATCTCGCCCAGCTCTTCCGTTCTCTGGTCCACCGCGACGCCAATGGAGTCGAGCAAGCCCTGGAAGGGCTGGATTTCGGAGCGCTGGACGGCCTGATCGAGACACTCGGCGAGGAAATCGACGAGCGGTTGGAAGCCGGCGAGGAGCGCTTTGCGGAGATTCTCGACGAAGTGCTCGAAATCGCGGTCGAAGCGATGGAGGATGCGCTGGACGACGACATCGACTGGGACGAGGGCGCGACCTCGACCTGAGGCTTTCGAGGGCGCGCCCCGCGCCAGCCAGTCGTTCTATTCGGCTCCTTGCCGGTGCCTGAGTTCCCGGGCCATCGCCCGGATGTCGGTGAGGTCCCTCTTCATCTCGCTCCAGCCGTACCAGAGTGCATAGTCCGGATTGGCGTGGAACACGCCCTGAAATGCGCGCATCCGGTGCTTCAGGTGCATCTCGAACAGCCGCTGCTCGATCACGGTCGGAGCGTCGTGGAAGGTGAGCAGATCCGGAAAGTCGTAGGCGTAGCCTTCCGGCCGCTTCAG
>JAMJQL010000003.1 GCA_023554245.1 Gemmatimonadota bacterium | reverse complement strand
GATTAAAAGTCCGTTGCTCTGCCAGCTGAGCTACCCGGTCAGGAAATGCCGAGACCATCGTACATCGTCCCGGCATGTCGCGATACAGCGCACCTCGAACGGCTCAGGTCGCACCGCTCACGTAGTCCTTCAGCATCCGATTCTCGTACGTCGCCTGGTTGAGGCAGGTTCGTACGACATCGCCGATCGAGATGATCCCGACGAGCTTGCCTTCCTCGACGATCGGAAGGTGCCGGATCCGGTTCTGGGTCATGATCCCCATCGCGTAATCCAGGTCGTCGTCGGGAACGGCGCAGATCACATCCCGGGTCATGATCGCGACGACGGGCCGGTCACGCAGTCGCTCGACCCGCTCGGCCCCACTGTCCCATGTCTCGGAGGCGGTGCGAAGGAGGTCGCGCTCGCTGACGATTCCGTTGACGGAACCGTCGTCGTCGGTGACCACCAGTGCACCGATCCGATGTTCGTTCAACACTCTCACGGCATCATGCACGGAACGACCCGCTCCGATCGTCGCTACTTCGCTGCCCTTCTCGCGGAGAATGTCGCTGATGCGCACGTGGCCTCCCTTGCCGATATCGAATTTCGAACTCCCAGCGACATACGGGTGTCGCCAGGCAACGTTCCATGGATGAATCAACCGGGCGATGCGCGCCAGCCCGGCGCCCCCTGATCAGGATCCGGAAGGCGACACCGACACACGGGGTCCGGTCAGGATGAGATCGTTGTCCTCCACGAATCCATCCAGATAGGTCCAGCCCCAGCCCACGAGGAAATCATCCACCAGCACCAGGGGCGTCAGCTCGTCCTTCGTGATCAGGCCGTCCGTGTTCTTGATGTTCGTGGCATAGTAGAAGATCTCGATCTTGTCGCTGCCCATCTCGTGCACTTCCTGGTCGTACGGATTCGGTACGATTCCGCTCTGGCCGAACACGCCCTTGTTGTATTCCTGGGGTTCGGTACCCATCTCTTCGAGTACCTGCTCGCGGGTCTGCCCCGGCTCGAGCCGGTACAGCTTCGCCCGGTTCTCCGATTGCACGGTCTCGAAGCCCGACGCACAGGCGCCGAGCACGAGTACCGCGAAGGCGACGAACAGTGCGCGGATAAGTGAAGACTCTCGTCTCGCTGCCTGGCGCCGAGACCGATGGGTGCGAGCGTACATTCCCGTTCCTCCGTGGTGCATTCCGGGCCGCGTTGCCTTGCCCCGGCCGTGGTTCAGGTGACGAAGATCAGTAGCGTTGCGGTGACCAGCGCGAGCAGGGCCAGACCGGCTATCGCCGGGAGGGAGCTCCGGGGCCGAGGTACGTCGAATTCCCCACGACGCGCCGCCGCCAGGCACGCATCGTGGACCTCGAGGCCCGCCACCCCCGGGTAGATGACGGGGCTCACCGGCACGAACGCTGTCGTGCCGGCGCCGGGAAGGCCCCGGTGGCAGAGAGGACAGACGTTCACTCCACCCGCAGCGGAGCATACCGGTAGCCCGCCCAACAGCCGGCGATTGCGGCGACTGCCTGCTCGAGCAGCGCCAGCGCCGTAGCTCGTCCTCCGAGCAACTCCCAGGCGCTGGCCCCCGTAGTGAGTCCGCCGAACACCAGGTTCAACAGGAACCAGGCGACGAAGGTGAACAGGGCGATCGCAGTGCCGTGCAGAATGGGAGCCGCCGCTGTCTTGTAGCCGGTGGTGAACCCTCCTACGAACCAGCCGACACCGACCGCCACGGTGAGCCAGATCCCGCTTCCTTCCCCGGCCGGGCTCAGGACTCCGCTCGCCACGAGGAAAAGAGCGATGCCCGTGGCGATCGCCAGACCGGCGAACCAGCCGAAGGCGACCCAGGACAGCTGGACGTTGCGCAAGTGCTCCGAATGCATATCAGGCCTCGAGCCGAAGCTCGTGCTGGAGTATCGGGGCCCAGGTGGCCCGGTGGTGCGCGGTTGGACCATGCTCTCGGATCGCAGCGAGGTGCGGCGGAGTCGGATACCCCTTGTTGCTGGCCCACCCGTATTCGGGATAGCGGCGATCCAGTCGCTCCATCAGCTGATCGCGCACGACCTTCGCGAGTATGGAGGCGCAGGCGATCGAAATGCAACGCATGTCGCCGCCCACGATCGCCTCGTGCTCCCCGAGCTCGGGCACCGGCAGGCCATCCACGAGCAGTCGGTCCGGTTCCACCGAAAGGCGCTCCACGGCCCGGCGCATCGCGAGGGCGGTGGCCCGGCGGATGTTCAGCCTCTCGATCTCCCGGGGAGACGCCGCCCCTACCGAACAGGACAGCGAGGTCTCGCGAATCACCTCCGCCAATCGATTTCGAACATCGGGCGACAACGTCTTGCTGTCGTTGACCCCGTGCAGCCGGGCAGGGGCCCGTCGAAACGGGTGGAGCACCACGGCCGCGGCCACCACCGGGCCCGCGACGGGACCGCATCCAGCTTCATCCACCCCCGCGATGTGACGAAGCCCGCGCTCCCAGCCGTCCCTCTCGAGGTCGGTGGGAGCCGTGCGGGCCATTCGTCGATCAGCCTTTCCCGACGGAACTCGAACGTCCGTCGAACAGTGGCTACGCGTCGGCGGACTTCGGCGTGTCGTCAGAGGCCGCTTCCTCGGTGGCTTCCACCGCCACTTCCTCCACCTCGGCAGCCGCGGAGGTTTCCTCTTCCGCGATCTCGGCTGCCGCCTCGACGACTTCGGCCGCGGTCGGAGCCTCGGGCGCGACGTTACCACCCTCCCACCAGCGACGCTCCCGCACCCGCGCGCGCTTGCCGCGACGCTCCCGCAGGTAGTAGAGCTTCGCCCGGCGCACGTGTCCGCGACGGATGACCTCGATGCCGGCGATCGATGGCGAGTGATCGGGAAAGATCCGCTCGACGCCGACACCGCCGGAGATCTTCCGGACGGTGAATGTCGCGTTGAGGCCGGCGCCACGGCGGGCGATGCAGATCCCCTCGAACGCCTGGATGCGCTCCTTTTGTCCCTCCACGACCCGGACCATCACCCGGACGGTGTCGCCCGGCGCGAAGGTAGGCAGGTCGGAACGAACCTGCTGCTTCTCGATTTCCGCGATTCTCGGATCCACTGTACCGCTCCTTCCGGGGCTGCCGATTCGGGTCAGCCCATCAATCTAGTCGTCGTTCCGGCCTCTGTCAGTCATCTGTCGCGTCCATGGGGTCACCACCCTGCGATTCCCCATCGTCCGTTTCCAGCAATTCCGGTCTGCGGAGCCGCGTTGTTTTCTCGGCTTCCGCGTGACGCCACTCGGCCACACGCCGGTGATCGCCCGATCGGAGCACCTCCGGGACCTTCATCCCCCTGTACTCCGCCGGCCTCGTGTAGGCCGGCGGGGCCAGCAGCCCGTCGTAAAACGAGTCTCCAGCGGCCGATTCGTGGTCGCTCATCGCGCCCGGCAGCAGCCGGACCACGGCATCGACCACCACCAGCGCGGCCGGCTCGCCGCCCGACAACACGTAGTCGCCGATCGACAGTTCCTCCGTCGCGAGACCCACCGCCACCCGCTCGTCTACGCCCTTGTAGTGACCGCACAGCAGCGTCAACTCGGGCTCGAGCGAGTACCGCACGGCGGTCTCGTGGTCGAACCGACGGCCGCGCGGGCTGAGCAGGACGATCGGTCCTGCCGGCGCCAGTGCGTCCATGGCTTCGAAGAAGGGCTCCGGCTTCATCACCATGCCGGCCCCGCCTCCGTACGGCTCGTCGTCCACCGTCCGGTGCCGGTCGCGCGTGAAGTCACGCAGGTCCACGACACGGTACTGGACGACCCCTGCCGTCTCCGCGCGGCCCGGAATGCTCGTTCCGAGCGGCGCCTCGAAGAAATCCGGAAAGATCGTCACGACGTTGATCCGCACGGTCTCTCCCGGTTTCCCCAGCCTGCATCACCCGAGTCGAGTTACAGCTCGAGCAGGCCGGGAGGTGGATCGATGCTGATCCGTCCCGCTTCCCGGTCGACCACGCGAACCAGCTCGCGGTTCAGCGGAAGCAGTTTCTCCTGCCCGCCCACTTCGACTCCGAGAAGCACCTGTTCGCCGAGCTCGTAGACTTCGACCACCTCACCGACCCGCTCGTCATCGTCCTGCACTACCTCGAATCCAACCAGCTCGTGGAGAAAGAATTCGCCTCTCTCCAGGGGTCGGAGCGTATCCGCCGGGACCGTGATCTCGTGTCCCTTCAGGCTCTCGGCCCGCTCGCGATCTCCGATCTCAGCGAATCGCAGCAGGTAGCCGCCCTTGTGAGGTCGGGCCGTCCGCAGCGTCAGGCTTCGTTTTCCGCCCGGGAGCGCAGATCCGGTCAGGCCGAACACCCGGCCGGGGACGTACACGAGTTCTGGATCGCCCGTCTCGGGGCTGACCAGAATCTCACCGTCCAATCCGTGCGCCTTCCGGAGGCGCCCCACGACGATCGGGTCCACGTGCGGTTGCTCGTGCGGGCCGCCAGGTCCCGAACGGCTTCAGTCCTTCTTCTTCTCTTCCGCTTCGACGGCCTTCTCGGTCTCTTCTGTGGCTTCGTCGGCGGCCTCTTCAGTCTCTTCCGTCTCTTCTTCGGCCGCTTCCGCTTCGGCAGCCGGCTCTGCAGCCTCATCCTCCGCTTCGGCAGCCGGCTCGTCGGCGGCTTCCACCGCCGGCTCCTCTACCTCTTCGGGCGCGGCCTCGGCAGCAGGCTCTTCGCTCTCCGCCTCGGTGGCTGCTTCTTCCGCCTCTGCGGCTTCGTCGACGGTCTCCTCGGCCTCTGCCTCCACGGCTGCCTCGTCGGCTTCGTCCGCTGCCGGCTCTTCTTCAGCAGCCTCCGCCCCGACCTCGGACGCGGCCTCTGCTTCGGCGGCCTCTGCCTCGGCGGCGGCCTTCGCAGCCTCCTCTTCGGCCTTCTTCGCTGCGGCCGCGTCGGCGGCGGCCTTCTTAGCGGCCGCCTCGGCCACGGCCTTCTCTTCCATGCGGCGCTTGGCGGCTTGCTTCTGCGCCTCGGCAGCGATTTCGGCTCGGCGAGAAGTGCTTCGCTGTCCCTCCGGCGGACCGAGTTCGATCACGGTTTCCTCGAGGGACTCCGCCGTGGCTCCGGACTTGAACTTCTCCCAGACACCTGTCTTGCGGAAAATCGAGACTACCGTGTCGCTCGGAGCCGCGCCTTCGTGCAGCCAGTTCAGGGCTGCGGCGGCGTCGAGCCGGATCAGCGAGGGCCGGGTCCGCGGGTTGTAGGTGCCGATCGTCTCGATCGCCGGGCCGTCACGCGACTCGGCTGAGTCGGAGACGACGATGCGGAACGAGGCCTGTGCCTTCCGGCCGGTGCGTTGAAGTCGAATCGTCGTGGGCATGCCTGTACGTCGTCCTTTTCCGGGCTTTCGCCGGCTCCGAATGTTCTCGAAAGAGTCAGCGAAGCAGACCGTCGAGCCCACCGCCACCCGCCGCCAGGCGGGGCGCGAGCTTCCGCATCTGCTTCATCGTCTTCCGCATCTCCTTGAACTGCTTGAGCAGTCGGTTCACCTCGTGAACCGGCCTGCCGGATCCCCGGGCGACGCGCGCCCGTCGCGACCCGTTCAGCATCTCGGGACGCTTCCGTTCCTCCGGGGTCATGGAGAGTACGATCGCCTCCATGTGCCTGATGCGCTTCGGGTCCACTTCGACCCCGTCCAGCATCTTGGGCTTGACGCCCGGTATCATCTTCAGCAGGCCCTCCAGCGGACCCATCTTCTGGATCTGCTGCATCGCCTGCAGGAAGTCCTCGAGGTCGAACTCCTGTCCTCCGAGGACCTTCTTCTCGAGCCGCTGGCTCGTTTCGGTGTCGATCGTCTGCTGCGCCTTCTCGACGAGCCCGACGATGTCCCCCATCTGCAGGATCCGTCCCGCCATCCGTTTCGGATCGAACGGAGTCAGATCCTCGACCTTCTCACCGACACCGACGAACTTCACGGGGACGCCGATCACGCCATGAATCGACAGCGCGGCGCCGCCCCTCGCGTCGCCATCCATCTTGGTGAGGATCACACCCGTGATCCCGACCGCCTCGTTGAATCCCTCGGCGATCCTGACGGCTTCCTGCCCGGTCATTCCGTCGGCGACGAACAGAACCTCATCCGGAGTCAGGGCCGCCCGCAGGCGCGCGATCTCGTCCATCAACTCCGCATCGGCCTGAAGTCGGCCCGCGGTGTCGAGGATCACGTGACTGCGTCCCTCGCGTCTCGCCGCGTCCACCGCTCGAGTGGCGACGGCTACGACGTCCTTCTCGCCGGGCTCGAACGCGACCGGAACATCGATCGAAGCTCCGAGCGTGGCGAGCTGCTCTCCGGCCGCCGGCCGGTACGGGTCGCAGGCCACCAGGAGCGGCCTCTTCCCGTCGCGCGCCAGTCGCAGAGCCAGCTTTCCGGCGCTGGTCGTCTTTCCCGAGCCCTGGAGCCCGACCAGCATCACGACCGTGGGCGGAACCGCGGCCTCTCGAAACGCGGAGGCCTCTTCCCCGCCGAGCACCTCGATCAACTCGTCATGTACGATTTTGACGACCTGCTCGCCCGGCTTCACCGACTTCAGGACGTCCTCTCCAACGGCGCGCTCTTCCACGCGCTTGAGAAAGTCCTTGGCGACGTGGAAGTTGACGTCGGCCTCGAGCAGTGCTCGGCGCACTTCGCGCAGGCCCTCGCGCAGCATCGGGGCGGTCAGGACCCCCCGACTGCGGAACCCGCGAAACACGCCATCCAGGCGCTCGCCCAGCTGCTCGAACATCCGCCTCGCCCTCTTCCCGTCTTTTCGACCGTCGGACGCAAACGTCCCCGAAAATCAAAAGACGCGCCGTCGCGTTGCCGCGCTCGCGTCCGTCGGACGCCGGGCCGCGCGCCGCGACCCGGGAATCCGAGAGCCTAGAAGTATAAAGCGGGAATCGGGATCAGGCAACGCGCGGAATCGGCACCCTCACGATCTGGTCGCGGGCCGAGCCCACCGAAACGTAGCGGATCGGCACTTCTGCATTCGCCTCGATCCGTTCGAGGTATGTCCGGGCCGCACCGGGAAGGTCCTCCCAACTCCGTGCTCCGGTGGTATCCGAGCCCCAGCCGGCCGTGGTCTCGTAGACGGGCTCCACCCGTCCGAGGTCCGGCGCTCTGTCGGGGAATATTTCGAGCTGCCCGCCGTCGAGCGTGTAGCCGGTGCCGAGCTTCAGTTCCTCGAACGTATCGAGGACATCGAGCTTGGTCACCGCGAGAGCCGTCAGCCCGTTGACCGCGGCCGCGTGCCGCACTACGGCCCCGTCGTACCAGCCCGGGCGTCGGGGCCGGCCCGTGGTGGCTCCGAACTCTGCTCCGAGCCTGCGCAGGAGGTCGGCTTCGTCACCCTGTAACTCGGTTGGCAGCGGTCCGTTCCCGACCCGCGTGGTGTAGGCTTTGACCACGCCGAGCACACCGTCGATCAGGGTCGGCCCGATTCCGACACCTGCGGCGGCCGCCCCCGCGGTCGTATTGGACGAAGTGACGTACGGATAGGTGCCGTGGTCGACGTCGAGCAGCGATCCCTGGGCTCCCTCGAGCAGTACCCGCCCATCGTCGTTCAACTCCTTCAGCAGGGTCGCACCGGAGTCTCCCGCGAGTGGCAGGATCCTCGGTACGATCGCCTCGAGGTCGGCCATGATCCGACGGGGATCGGCCCGGTCCGCGAGGTCCCAGCTCTGCAGGAGCCCGTTCGCCGCCTGACACGCAGCCCGGACGATCGACTCGCACCCCACCAGGTCCTCGAGATCGCAGACACGCAGGCCCGTTCTGGCCACCTTGTCACGGTAGGCCGGTCCGATGCCCCGCTTGGTGGTACCGATCTTCGCCTCGCCCCGGAGGCTCTCCCGGGCGCCGTCCAGCATCCGGTGGTATGGCATGACGAGGTGCGCCCGCCGGGAGACGATCAGTCGCTCCGTGATCCCGATGCCCCTGCCTTCGAGGACGTCGATCTCGTCGAGCAGCGTCCAGGGGTCCACGACCACGCCGTTTCCGAGCACGCATTTCACATCGGGCACGAGAGCGCCGGACGGGATCAGGTGCAGGATGAACTCCTCGTCTTTCACGAGCACCGTGTGTCCCGCATTGGCACCGCCCTGGTAGCGGGCGACCAGCGTCGCCTGCTCGGCCAGCACATCGGTGATCTTGCCCTTGCCCTCGTCGCCCCATTGGGCTCCGACGATCACGATACAACGACTCGAATCCTTGAACATTCAGCCTCCGGTCGCCATGTCGCGCTCGATGAGTCCGGCGGCCACCAGGGCCTCGGCCACTTCAGCGCGGACGGCTTCGGATGGAGAAATCAGGGGGGAACGGGGTCGCCCGCCGACCCGGCCCAGAAGGTCCAGTGCATGCTTGATCCCGGGTACGCCGGCGGTGCCGACGACCCGCTTGTGAGGAGGTCCGATCCGTTCCTGTATCCGTCCCGCTTCGGATCCCCTGCCGTCACGCCAGGCCTGGTACAGCCCCGTAGTGGCTTCCGGCGCCAGAAGTCCGACTGCCACGATGCCTCCGGCGGCTCCGATCTCGAGCCCCGAATAGAGGTGTGTGCCGGCCCCGACGAGCACCGTCGCCCTGTCGGCGCATGCCGTGCACAGCGCCCCGAGCCCGTGGATGTCCCCGGAGGAGTCCTTGATGCCGATGATGTTGTCGTGTCCTGCCAGCTCCGCCACCAGGTCGGGCTCCAGCCCCACCGGCACGAATTTCGGCACGTGGTACAGCAAGATCGGAACGGGCGACGCGTCGGCCACTTCGAGAAAATGTACGCGAAGCGCCTCGGGCGTCATTCGGCCCCTGTAGTAGGATGGCGGCCGGACGAGCAGAGCCCGGGCGCCTGCCGCGGCCGCCTCGCGTCCCAGTCGGATCGTCGCGCGGGTCGACTCGAGACCCGTGCCGGTCAGCACGGCGGCCGACTCGCCCACTTCGTCGCGAGCGCGCGCCGTGAGCGCCACGATTTCGGCCTCGGTCAGCAACGGCGCTTCACCCGTCGAGCCCGCGATCACGTAGCCCGCGACCGGGTACCGCCCCCAGGCGTCGAGATTGCGGGCGAACCCGTCGAGATCGAGCTCGCCGCGGCTCGCGTCGAAGGGAGTGGTGACCGGGAGGTAGACGCCCTCGAGCTTCACCCGCCTCGCTCCTCGCCCGCCACGGGAATCTCTCCCAGCCGACCGCGTTCATCGGACAACGTCTGCATGATGAGTTCGAAATCACTCGGACTGGTCGCCGCAGCCTTCGCCACCTCGTATTCAACGAGGTCCATCTCGACCAGTCTCTCGAGGTGCTGCTGGAAGGTCTGCGTGCCGTAGGCGGCGCTTCCCTGCTCGGTCAGTTCGATGATCTCCTCGCTCGGCTTCCCGTGCAGGATACAGTCGCGCACCGCTCCCGTGATCCGAACCACCTCCACAGCCGGAATCAGCCGGTCCGAGTCTTTGCGTGGAAGGAGTTTCTGCGCGACCACGGCACGGAGCGTGTCGGCCACCCGCATCCGGCCGATCTCGCGTTCGTCCTCGGGAAATGCGGTGATCATCTGACTCAACGCGCCGAGGGCCGAGGGAGAATGCAGGGTGGAGATCACCAGCTGCCCCAGCTCGGCGGCCCGGATCGCGGTCTCCATCGTCTCGCGGTCCCTCATTTCTCCGATCAGGATCACGTCCGCGTCCTGTCGCAGGGCCGCGCGCAGCCCGCTGCGGAAGGAACCGGTGTCCACACCGACCTCGCGCTGGGTGATCGTGCTCTGGTCATCGTCGTGCAGGTACTCGATCGGATCCTCGAGGGTTACGACGTGCTTCTTCTGCCGCTGGTTGATCCGCCCGATCATCGCGGCCTGCGTGGTGCTCTTACCCGATCCGACGGCACCGGTGACGATCACCAGGCCGTGCTTCATTTCGGCGATCTCGCCGAGCACCGGCGGCAGGTAGAGATCCTCGAGGCTGGGTACGCTCCATGGAATCACACGCATGACGATCATGTGCGCGCCCCGCTGCCGGAGAATGTTGATCCGGAAACGGCCCACACCCGCGAGCTCCCAGGAGGTATCGTAGTCGGTGAGCTGATCGATCCGCTCCCGGTCGCGCTCGGTCGGGATGAGCTGAAGCGCTATCTTCCGCGTCTCGTCGGGTGTGAACACCTGGCTCGACAGCTTCACGACATTTCCGTCGATCCGGGCCCGGAATACGTCTCCCGCCTTGATGTGGAGGACGCTCGCGCCACGGTCCACGGCCGCCTTGACGAGTCGCTGCACTAGTAGCCGCGCTCCTTGTCGACCTGGTTCACGAGCGGCTCACCCGCCCGCCAGTTGGCGAAATTCCGGCGCATCAGCGCGCCCTGCCGGTCCCAGTACCGGGCGCTGATCGACCCCGCGTGCGGCGTGAACAGGACGTTGCCATGCTCGCGGAGAGGACTGTCGGGAGGAAGCGGCTCGGTTTGGAACACGTCGAGCGCCGCCCCGCGGAGAGCTCCGTTGCCCAGGGCTTCGGAGAGCGCCGCCTCGTCAACGATGCCACCCCGGGAGAGGTTCATCAAGACGGCGTCCGGGCGCATGGTGGCCAGTTCGTCGCTGCCGAGCATTAGCCGTGTCCGATCGGTCTCGGGCAGCGCCAGCACCACGTAATGCGCACTGGCGAGAGCCTCTCGAAGCCCGTCCGGTCCGAGCTCGAGGTCCACCTCGGGGAGAATCTCCCGTCCGGGACGGGCGCGCACCGCGATCACCCGCATCCCGAGCGCCTTCGCACGCATCCCGATCGCGCGTCCGATCCCGCCGTATCCGACGACCGCCACCGAGCTTCCCGCGATTTCCCGAAGCGGGCTCGACTCGCCGGCGAGTGCCTCGTAGGGCCACTCCCCTTCCCGCATGGCGCGAGTCGCGATGTCAAAGCCCCGTGCGAAATGGAGCATCGCGCCGATCACCCACTCGGCCAGTGGATCGGCGTAGATCCCGGCGGAGTTGGTCATCGTCACCCCACGATCCCGCATTCCGGCCCTCAGGCTGCCGCCAACGCCAGCGGCTCCCGAGTGAAACCAGCGGAGTTCGGCAGCCGATTCCAGCAGTTCGCGCGTGATGCCATAGCCGAAATAGACCTCGGCGCCGCCGATCGCGGCGAGCACCGCAGCGGGCGCCCTGTCGGGCCCGTCGCCGCCGGCGTCGGCGGAGACGCGAATCGACTGCACCGCCCACTCGTCTCCACCGTCTGCCGCCAGCAGTCCCACCAGTTCGTCCGGAATCCTCCAGGCCGGGTAGCGATCCGAGTGCATCCAGATGAGGAGAGTGCGGCGGGATCCGTCCGACTCAGTCATGCGCCGAGTAGTCCAGGCCCATTCGATCGTACACCTCTCCGAGCGTGACGCGGGCGATCTGGCGTGCGCGAGCGGCTCCGTCGGCCAGGATCGCGTTCACTCGATCGGGATTCGCGCGGAGATCACGGGCACGCTCCCGAATCGGGGCGAGCCTGTCCGAGATCCCCTCGGCCAGCATCCGCTTGCACTCCACGCAGCCGATGGTCGCCGTCTGGCAACGGACCTCGATCTCTTCACGCTCTTCCGGATCGGTGAAGAACTCGTGCATCGCGAATACGTTGCAGACGTGGGGGTTTCCCGGGTCATTCTTCCGGACCCGTGCCGGATCGGTCACCGCGGTACGGACCGCGGCCCAGGTGTCCTCGGGCTCACCCAGCATGGGAATCGTGTTGTCGCGCGACTTCGACATCTTCGACACGCCGTCCAGCCCGCGGATCCTTTTCCCTCCGCCGATCATCGGCTGCGGCTCCGGGAAGTAGTCCCCGAACCGTGCATTCCACTTCCGCGCGATCTCCCGCGTGAACTCGAGGTGCTGCAGCTGGTCGTCACCGACCGGCACCAGCTCGGCATGGTAGAGCAGGATGTCGGCGGCCTGCAGGATCGGGTAATTCAGCAGGCCGGCGCTCACCATCTCCGCGCGCTCCGACTTGTCCTTGAACTGCGTCATCCGGCTCAGCTCGCCGAGCGGCGTGACCGTGTTCAACAACCACTCGAGCTGCGCGTGCTCGGGAACCGCCGACTGCACGAACAGCGTGCATCGTTCGGGATCCAGACCCGCGGCCAGCAGGCCGACCGCCATGTCGAACACCCGCTGCTCGAGAGCCGCCGGACTATAGGGTACGGTTATGGCGTGCAGGTCCACGATCGAGTAGATGCACTCGTACCTGTCGGTCAGCTCGACCCAGTTCTGGATCGCGCCGAGATAGTTCCCCAGGTGAAGGTCGCCCGAGGGCTGGATTCCGCTGAATACGCGGGTCATTCGTGGGATCGTCTCGGAGTTCTGGATGCGACGGATCGCGTGTCTGCGCCCGGCCTCTGGGGCCGATCGACGGTCCCGGCCAAGGTAGCCGGACGCACTGAACCCGAGCAAGCGAGCACCGAGTGAGTCAGACCCACGAGCCAGCCGTTCTCCTCGACGTCGCGCGCCGTGCCGCCGAGGCCGCGGCGGAGGCGCATCGGGCGGGCCGCGGTCGGCTCGATCCCACGGACTGGGGCGAGAAGGGGCGCTCCGACTTCGTCACCGAGGTCGACCTCGAGGCCGAACGTCGGATCGTCGAGATCATTCGCTCCGAGTACCCGGATCACGCGTTCGTCGCGGAGGAGGGAACGGGTGAAGAGGTCTCGGACTCCGGTCGATCGGAAATCGATCGCGAACCCGCGCGAGACGGGATCCGCTGGATCATCGACCCGCTGGACGGCACGACGAACTGGCTGCACGACTACCCGGAGTACGCCGTCTCGATTGCGGCGGAGGATTCCGAGGGTCTCGTGGTCGGGATCGTGCTCAACTCGGCGATCGGAGAACGCTTCGAGGCGACCCGCGGCGGCGGAGCGACCCGGGACGGAGCGCCGATCGAGGTATCCCGGGTCACACGGCTCGAGCATGCACTGGTCGGTACCGGCTTTCCGTTTAAGAAGCTGGAGGTGATGCCGGCCTATCTTGCGACGTTCGAACGTGTGCTGCGCCGGACCAGCGGAATCCGCAGAGCAGGAGCAGCGGCACTGGACCTGTGCGACCTGGCCTGCGGGAGATTGGATGCCTTCTTCGAGTACTGGCTGATGCCCTGGGACGTGGCGGCCGGCGCATTGATCGTCAGGGAATCGGGCGGGCTGTTCGAGCCGCTCGACGTGCCCGGCCTGCGCGTGCGGAGCGGCAGCGATCCGGATGACTTCGTCAGCCGGCGAATCAGCCCCGGAGGCTTCTTCGCCTCGAACGGGAACCTGACAGCCGGCTTCCGCGCGCTTCTCGAAGACGATCTCGAAAACGAATCCTGACTCGAGCCTGAACCGGCGGGACCGGCCAATGGCATACTCGGTAAAGGAAATCTACTACACCCTGCAGGGAGAGGGTGCGAATACCGGCCGGCCGTCCGTGTTCTGCCGGTTCGCCGGGTGCAACCTCTGGTCGGGACACGAGAAGGACCGGAGCAACGCGATCTGTCCCTTCTGCGACACCGATTTCGTCGGGACGGACGGCCCGGGTGGCGGCAAGTTCGCTACGCCCGCCAGCCTCGCCGGGGCCGTCGCGGCTGCGTGGCCCTGCGACACCGGGGTAGTTCGGCCGGGGCAGAAGCCCCTCGTCGTCTGCACGGGAGGCGAACCGCTGCTGCAGCTCGACGGCGCCGCCGTCAAAGCGCTACAGGAGGTCGGATTCGAGGTCGCGGTCGAAACCAACGGAACGGTGAAGCCGCCGGAAGGGATCGACTGGATCTGCGTGAGTCCGAAGGCGGGAACGACCCTCGAAATCAGGCGGGGGCATGAATTGAAGCTCGTCTATCCGCAGGCAGGAGCGCCCCCCGACCGATTCGAGCGGCTCGCGTTCGACCAGTTCTACCTGCAGCCGATGGATGGGCCCGAGCTGGAGCGGAATACGCGGCTGGCCGTAGCGTACTGCCTCGAGCACCCGCAGTGGAAGCTGAGTCTGCAAACCCACAAGTTTCTGGGAATCGACTGAATCCCATTACTGCCGAAACCGGCGGGACCACGGGCCCTCGGATTCAGCCCTTGTCGTGCTCCGCTTTCTCTCTGGACTCGGCCGGCGTCTCGTCGTCGTCTCCGGCGGCGGGCGAGCCCGATTCGGCCTCGATCGCCTCGAGCTCCGCGACGAGTTCGGCCTCCAGCATCTCGGCTTCCACCAGCTCTGCCTCGGCCTCCGCGACCTCGGGCGGATCCCCCGCTTCGAGCGCCTTCGGCTCCTCCGGCTCCGCAGCCGCCAGCAGACCCATGTCCCGCTTCAACGCGAGCAGCTTGTCCTCCACATCCGACTCGCCGCCCACCTCGAGCATGGCGAATTCCGCCTCCAGGCTGTCGCCCTGGAGATCTTCGGTGACTTCGGCGGACGCCAGCGCCCGGCGCTCCGTCTCCTCGATCTTCTCGACCATCTGATCGAAGGCCCGGAAGGCACTCTTGTCCTGCAGACCGGCCATCGTTTCGTGAATGCGCTTCTGAGCCTGCGCCCGCTTCTGCTTGGCGATCAACAGGTTCTTCTTCCGCTTCGCTTCCTCGATCTTGGCATTGAGCTGGCGCAGCGAGTCCTTCAGTCGCTCCGTCTCCTCGCGGTGGCGGAGCCACTGCTCTTCGAGCTCGGCGGCGTGGCGGGCGTGCTCCTGCCCGCGCATCAGCGCCTGCTTCGCGAGATCGTCGCGTTCCTGGCCGATCGCGAGACGCGCCCGGCGCTCCCAGTTCTGCGCTTCCTTCCGTTCCTGCTCCACCTGCGACCGCAGGCGGCGTTCGTCCGCGATGGCCATCGCGACTTCCTGCTTCGCCTGCGCGAGCTGGCGACGCATGTCCTCGATGACCTGCACGAGCATCTTTTCCGGATTCTCCGCTTTCGCGATCAGGTCGTTGATGTTCGACCTGAGAAGCCGGGACAGCCGTTCGAAGAGACCCATGGCCCTGTCAGTCCAGTCCGAGTGTGTGTCTGTGCGAGGTCACGGCGAGCGCGAGGCTCTCCAGCGACGCCAGGAACTCCGAGTAGTCGAGATTCTCGATCTCCAGTGCGTCGGTGAGGATGATGTCGCCCTCCTCAAGGCCGTAGGCGCCGTGCACCAGATCCGTGGCGTTCAAGGTCAGCAGTTGTTCGTACAGCTTCAGCCGGTCTTCGGTGCCCTCTGGCACCGATCCGATCTTCGCCCTGAATACGACGAGAGGCGGCGAATAGGAAAGCACCACGGCCGGCTCTCCGGTCGATGTCCCTCCGGGCGGGTCAACGATCCAGAGATTCTCGCCAATCTCCTCGTACTCCATTTCCGTGCGGATCAGGAAGCTCTCGAGGTCTTCGCGACTGATCATCGGTCTCCATCCTCCGTGAGGGCGGCCCGTCGGCTCTCCGTATTCTCTTCGAGCAGCCGGGTCAGAAACTCCTGGTGTTCCGCCAGTACCTGTACTTGCTCCACGAGAGCGTCGATCTGCCCTTCGATCTGTGCGATTCGCTCGGGGTCCGCCGCATCCGGAATCGAAGGTGGATGAGCGGGTCCGGCTTCGATTCGCTTTGCCACGGCCGCCGCCACCGGCACGACCACGAACATCACCACCAGAATCCAGACAATCGGGGTCATCGGTTTCCGTTGCGTCGGTTCCGGTCCAGGCCCTCGTGTCGTTCCGTTCTACGTGACCGGCAGGCCCGGAGTTTCAGGTGAGCGCATCCAACCTCACCGTCTCCGGCCCGAAGGGTAACCTCAGTTCGCCCCGTGAATCAACGCCAACCACAGTCTGCGACCGGAGTCACCGATCTGCGCTTCCGGCAAGCGACTCGCGCAGAAACCTGCCCGTGTGGCTGGCATCGTGGGAGGCCACCTCTTCCGGCGTGCCCGCCACGACGACCTCACCTCCCCCCGTGCCGCCCTCCGGACCGAGATCCACGATCCAGTCGGCGGTCTTGATCACGTCCAGGTGATGCTCGATGACGAGCACGGTGTTCCCCTTCTCCACCAGGCGGTGCAGCACCTCGAGGAGGATCCGAATGTCCTCGAAGTGGAGACCGGTGGTGGGCTCGTCGAGGATGTAGAGCGTCCGCCCGGTGCTCCGCTTGGCGAGCTCGGAGGCCAGCTTCACTCGTTGCGCCTCGCCGCCTGACAGAGTGGTCGCCGACTGGCCCAGCGTGATGTAGCCGAGTCCCACGTCGCACAGTGTCTGCAGCTTCGTGCGCAACGTCGGAACGGCGTCGAAGAACTCCCTCGCTTCGGCGACCGTCATCTCCAGCACGTCGGCTATGCTGCGCCCCTTCCAGAGAATCTCGAGGGTCTCGCGGTTGTACCGTCTCCCCCTGCAGACGTCGCAGGGCACGTAAACGTCGGGCAGGAAGTGCATCTCGATCTTCACGAGTCCGTCGCCCCGGCACGCCTCGCAGCGACCGCCCTTCACGTTGAAGCTGAATCGGCCCGGCCGGTACCCGCGGATCCGGGACTCGGGCAGTTTGCTGTACAGGTCCCGGATCGGGGTGAACACGCCCGTGTAAGTGGCTGGATTCGACCTGGGTGTCCGTCCTATCGGGCTCTGGTCCACGTCGATCACCTTGTCGATCCGCTCGACTCCCTCCACCCGGTCGTGCGCGCCGGGCACCGCCCGAGCCCGATGAAGCTCCCGCGCGAGCCGGCGGTAGAGGATCTCCTCGACCAGCGTGGACTTTCCAGACCCCGAAACCCCGGTCACGGCGATGAAGGTGCCTAGCGGAAAGCGGACATCCACTCCGCGGAGGTTGTGCTCCCGGGCACCGAAAATCGTCAGTTCCTCACCCTCGCGTCCCGGTCGCCGTGCCTCCGGAATCGGGATCTCCCGGTCGCCCCGGAGGTAGGCCGCGGTGAGCGAATCGTCTGAAGCGAGCAGGTCGTCCACGCCCCCCGAGACGAGCACCCGGCCGCCGCGCCGACCCGCGCCCGGACCGAGATCGACTACGTGGTCGGCCGCGCGCACCGTCTCCTCGTCGTGTTCCACCACCAGGACCGTGTTTCCCAGGTCCCGCAGGCTCTCGAGCGTGCCGAGCAGGCGGCGGTTGTCTCTGGGGTGCAGCCCGATGCTCGGCTCGTCCAGCACGTAGAGCACCCCCACGAGCCGGCTGCCGATCTGCGTGGCGAGCCGTATCCGCTGGGCCTCCCCGCCGGCGAGCGTATCCGCCGAGCGACCGAGGGTCAGGTACCCGAGCCCGACCCGGGTCATGAATCCCAGTCGGTCACAGACCTCCTTGAGAATCGGGAGCGCGATGTCTGCATCGAGGGAGGCGGACTCGGGATCGTCGCGCAGGCGCTCGAACAGGGTAAGAGCCTCCTCCACCGGAGCTTCGACGATCTCCGTGAGTGGGACGTCCGCCACCGTCACTGCCCGGCTCTCGGCCCTGAGACGACCACCCTCGCAACTCGGGCACACGCGGGCGGTCATGTATTCGTGCAGCTGCCGGTGCAGGGTCTCGCTCTCCGTCTCGTGATAGAGGCGGCGAACGTTTTCGAGCGCGCCTTCCCACTCGAGGTCGGGATCTCCGAGCAGCAGCGCCTCGCGCTGCGAATCCTCGAGCGCTCCCCAGGACGTGTTCAGGTCGAATCCGTGCGCCTCGGCCACGGCGGGAAGGGTGACGCGCCGCAGTCTCCCGGTCGGACCGCCCCACGGCAGAATCACTCCTTCGAGCACCGACAGGCGGTCGTCCCCGAGAACCAGCTCCGGATTCGGTTCCAGCCGGATCCCGAGTCCATCGCAGTCCGGGCATGCCCCGTAAGGCGAGTTGAACGAGAACTGCCGGGGCTCCAGCTCGGGGATGTTGATCCCGCAGCTGGCACAGGCGTACTTCTCGCTGAACAGGTGCGCTTCCCCTTCGACGTCGGCGGCGTCGGCGTAGGTCCGCAACTCGACAGTTCCGCCCGCCATCCGGAGCGCTGTCTCGACCGACTCAGCGATCCGGGCTCTCTCATCGGGCCGGACCATCAGCCGGTCCACCACCACGGAAATCTCGTGGTTCATCCGGCGATTCAGCTTCGGAGGATCGCTGAGCTCGATCAGCTCCCCATCGACCCGGGCTCGCACGAAGCCTTCCTGCAGTGCTTCCTCGAACAGCTCCCTGAACTCTCCCTTGCGTCCCTGCACCAGGGGCGCCAGGACCTCCGCGCGGGTGCCCTCGGGCCAGCCGGCGACCTGGGCGGCGATCTGAGTGGCTGACTGCCGGCGGACCGGACTTCCGCACGAGGGACAGTGAGGGGTCCCGGTGCGAGCCCAGAGCAGTCTCAGGTAGTCGTAGACCTCGGTGACCGTTCCAACGGTGCTTCGCGGGTTCCTGCTCGAACCGCGCTGCTCGATCGCGATCGCGGGTGAGAGCCCCTCGATCCGGTCCACATCCGGCTTCTCCATGACGCCGAGGAACTGCCGCGCGTAAGCGGACAGAGATTCCACGTACCGGCGCTGTCCCTCCGCGTAGATCGTGTCGAATGCGAGAGAGGACTTCCCCGACCCGGAGAGACCGGTGACCACGGTCAGTGAGTTGCGCGGGATCTCGACATCGATGTTTCGCAGGTTGTGCTCGCGAGCGCCCCTGATGACGATCTGTCCCGCCGCCGTGCCCGCGTCTCTGCCCGATCGACCGCTCAAGAGATCACCTCGCCTCGCCAGAGATCTTCGAGGCTCTCTCTGGGGCGAACCACTTTCCAGCCATCCCGGTTCGCGAGTAGCTCCGGGGGCCGGGGTCGGCTGTTGTAGTTCGAGGCCATGACGAAACCGTACGCCCCCGCATCCCGCAGCAGCAGAAGGTCTCCGGGCCGGACCGCATGCAGCCGGCGGTTCGTGCCCAGCACATCTCCCGATTCGCAGGTCGGTCCGAGCACTTCGACGATCGGCTCGCCCGTCAGTTCGCCTTCGACCGGCACGATCGCATGCTCGGCACCGTACAGCGCGTTGCGCGCGAAGTCGGTATAGCCCGCATCGCAGACGAGAGCCGGTCGCCCGTTCCGCTCCCGGCGGTAGAGCACACGGGTGAGTAGACCGCCGGCACGCGCGACCACCGAGCGACCCGGCTCGAACCGGAGCTCGATCGGCACGCCCTCGAGGCGGGCCGCGAGCGCCTCGACCAGCATCGCGGGCTCCGGGTCCCTGTCGCCCGCATAGTCGATGCCCAGCCCTCCACCCACATCCAGCTCGGCCACGGGGGCGCCCGTTGCCGCCAGCGACTTGACGAGCGATAGCATCAACTCGACTGCCTGCTCGTACGGATCCACCGCGTCCAGCCCCGATCCGAGGTGGAAGGCGAGAGTCCGGGGCCGGACGCGATCGGCCGACGCGAGGCGCTCCCATACCTCGGGAATGCGGTCCGGCGCGAATCCGAACTTGGCGTCGGCCCGGCCCGTTTCGAGCGAAGGGTGCGCGCCGGCCCTGATCCCGGGTCGGACCCGAAGTCCGACCGGCAGCGGGCCATGCGGATAGCTCGAAGCATGCCGGATCGCCGCCTCCACCTCGTGGCCCGACTGGAGCACGATCATTCCCACCCCCGCCTCGATCCCCGCCCGTACGGCCGATTCGGACTTGGGTACCCCCCCGAGCACGATCCTGCCCTCAGGGAATCCCGCCGCTCTCGCACGGGCGAGTTCGCCGGGCGTCGCGACTTCGATCCCCACCCCGCTGCGTTCCAGCAGCGCCAGCACGGCCAGATTCGTATTCGCCTTCGCGGCAAAGCTGATCCGCGCAGGGTCTCCCACGGCATCGATCCACCGCCGGATCCCGGCCTCCACCGCCAGGACGTCGTAGATGTAGGCCGGCGTTCCGACCTCGTCGGCGATCGCGTTGAGCATGTCGGGTGAGAGCCGGGCTGCGTGGGACAGGTTGTTCATGTATTCCGGGGCACGATGATGCGGCCGGCGAGCGGATCGATCTCCGCTTCGATCGGTGTTTCGCCGCGGGCTTCGCCGTCCACCTGCGCGGCCACCGGCGGATCTGACTCCACCCGGACTCGCTGCGCCTGCAGAAAGATCATTCGCTCGTCGCCCGAGTAGCGTTTCAAGGCCACTTTCCACAGCATCGCGGCCATGTCGGGCAGGTGGCGCGGGGCGAATACCGCCACATCGAGCAGCCCGTCCTGAAATGACGTCTTCGGGGCGACCTGCACTTCCACCGGAAGCGATCCGGCACCGAGAAGGCCGGCATTGGCGAGCAGCACCATCACCGCCTGGACCTCGATCTCCTGGTCGTCGGCCGTGATCCGGTAGGTAATCGGTTTCGCCGTCACCACGTTCTTGAGACCGGCGTAGAAATAAGCGAGCACTCCGAGTCGACTCTTCATCTCGGTCGTCGTCTCCGCCATCACGCTCGCGTCCAGACCCGCTCCGGCTATCAACGCGAACCGCTCTTCGCCGATCCGGCCGAGGTCTATTCTCTCGATCGCGCCCTCGACCGCGACTCGGATCGCCTCCTCCAGCGACAGGGGAATACCGAAGTTCAGTGCCAGCTGGTTGCCGGTACCGAAAGGAAGGATGCCGACCGGAGTGGTGCTGCCTGCCGTGCCGCGCAACGCCAGCGCGATCGTGCCATCTCCACCAGCGGCGAGAACCGCCCTGAATCCCCTCAGCGCGGCCGTACGCACCACGGCGAGGCCCTCCTCCGGCGTCGAGGTTTCGACGATGTCGAAGGGGACGCCACGCGCCGACATGGCACCGCCGATCCGACGGCGGAGGGCGGCCGGCTGCCCCCCGGCGGCCCGCGGATTCACGAGCACCAGGTAGCGTTCGGAATCGGGTATCGGAAACTCAACCAATTTGCTCAGCCGTCGATCTGGAGGTTCTTGCGATTGTCATACGTCGGCGGCCGTGCCCGGAATGTATCAGAAGGCCCACTCGCGAAACAGCAGGAAGCCCCAGGTACGGTCACTGTAGGTGCTGAAGCTGTAGCCGTAAGAGGCGTACCGGTTGAATCTGTCCTCCGTCCTGAATTCCAGTCGCCAGGAAGGAAGAAACGCCCAGTCGACAGTCATTCCCGGGAGCCGTCCTCCGAGGGGCTGGGTAACTTTGACGAACAGGTCCGGAGTCAGGTACCGGCCGATCTCGATCTCGGTCCCGTACAGGAGGTTCGACTGACCGGTCTCCAGCTCCCGCTCGGTGGCGCCGGAAGAGCGGATATCCACGTAGTCCACCAGGCCGACGCCTCCGACGAGGACCTGGGAGACCTGGCTGCTCACCGATCCCAGGAGTCCCTCCCGGACGAGGGACGTGGCGAACTGGCCGCCCTGGTTCGAGGCACCGAAGCAGGCCGATGAAAACAGCAGGTAGCAGATCCGATCGGACTCGGGCAGAGGCGGATCACTGCTGGTCGTCATCGTAGGCGACAGCGCCGAGCCCCCTACGTGCACCCGAATCGTCACCTGCCCGATCTCGCCACGGGCCCGGTATTCGGCATCTATGTCCAGGTTCGGGTCCAGACCCGGTGTTCCGACGAAGGTGATCGCGCCCCGGTCGATCTGCAGCTGGCGGGAATAGAGGCTAGAGAGATCAGTCCCCGTGCCCGACACGTATCTGAATTTCCCCCGGGGCAGGTTGAGGGTACCGAGCGCCGTCAGGTCGCCCCGCGCCCGATCCATGTGCAACTCGATATCGCCCGAGAGCTCCACGTCGAGGGCGCTCGATCGAAGCCAGAAATCGGGTCCGACCGCGAGGTTCACGTCGAGCTTCAGATTCTGCATGAACGGGTTGTCGATCCGGCCGAGAATCCGCTGGTCACGTACGATCACCGTGTCCAGCAGCGCGTAGACCGAGGGATCGGTCAGGTCTACCACCTGTCTCTCGCGCACGAACCGCTCGGCCTGCACCTCGCCGCGTGACACCCGGAAGTCGCCGGCCACCTCGGGTCGGGTGTAGGAACCCTGGAGCGTTCCCGCGCCGTCAATCGTCGTTCGCATGGTTCGCCGGTCCATTCCGACGAATCGATCGGCCGAGAACGCGAGATCGAAGGTGATGTCGGTCGGGTCCCGGACCCCCACGTGACCGGCGACGACGGCCGTTCCCCCGGCCGAGGAGCGCACGCTCAGCGTATCGACCCGGGCATCGGCCCCGGCGAAGACCAGGCGACCGATCGCGTCCCGGAGCCGGATTCCCAGCGAAGGCACCGTGGCCGCGGCGTCGTGGAATCGTGTCTCGCCGTCGAAGCGCAGCTCGCCCGGCTTTCCGGTGACCCGGAAGCTCCCCAGAGCGTAACCCTGCACGTCTCTGAGAGACTCGACCCGCAACTCGACCGCGGTCAGTGGCATGCTGTCCACCACCACCATCAGGTCGATCGGCTCGTCCAGGACCCGCCGCTCCACGTCGCGGAACGAGAGATCGACACGGAGAAAGCCATCGACCCGAGCGATTTCCGTGTCGTTGGTCACCAGCGCCGAGTTCACCGCCAGACGGCGACCGGCATAGCTCAGATCGGTGGTCAGTCTTTCGTATCCGATCCCGCGGATCGAAGGGGCGTCGATCGTCGCGTCCAGCTCTGCGAGGGGGGCGTCCGCGGTTCCGCGAACCTGAACGTCGATATCGATGGTGCCCCTCAGGCCGAGGGGATTGCCCGGCGCTTCCAGGAAGTTCTCGAGGTGCAGGCTCCGGGCCGTCAGGTCGAGTGCCGCCTGCCCGGAATCGGGGATCGCGCCTTCCAGTTCCAGGAAGGTCCCGTCGGCGCCGTCGAGTCGAACGCCTCTCGCCGTGAGGCCGGTCTCTCCGTACGTGATGAGGGCCGTGTCGGCGAGCGTCAGGCTGCGACCCGCACCGACGAGATGCAGCCGATCGAGTCGGAAGGCCTTCTGGCGATCCGTCCACAGGATTCCGTTGCTGGAGTCCACCTCCAGCGTCGAATCACGCCGCGCATAGAAGGAGACCTCGTGACTCTCCGCGGTGTGACGCGTCCACCGGACGTCCAGGGTGTCGAGGGTGCGACCGTAGATGCTCGCCGCGAACGCAGAACCATGCGCGACCAGTGAATCGGGGTCCGTGGGGTCTGGAAGGTCGAGCGTTACCTGTATCGAGTCGGTTCGGATTTCCCCCCAGGCGAGATCCCGGGCGAACGCCCGACCGCCGAAAGAGAAGTCGGCCACGTTCCCGTACAGCACGCCCAGCGCCTCGAGACTTCCCGACAGTGTATCGGGAAGCGCCTCCAGAGTCTCCGGCACCGGACCTTCGTCGGTCGGCGCAAAAGCCTCGAACAGTTCCGTCACGTCATCCTCGATCCGCGCCGGGTTGCGACCCTCCACCGTCCACGCGTTCCACTCCGACAGGTCGGGAATCGCGATGTCCAGGACGAGTGAACCGCTCGTGTTCTCGGTGAGACCGAAGGCCCCGCGCCCATCCACGGCACCCGCCTGCGAGCGGATCGCGAAGGTGTCGGCTCGGGCCAGCCCATCTGCGAGGGTGAATCGGATGATGCTCGTATCCACCCGGGCCCCTTCGAACAGCGACGGAAGAAGACGCAAGTCGAACTGGGCTTCGAGAGTGGCCGGATCGGTGCCCGTCCCGGAGACCCGTCCTTCGACCGCGAGCCGTGTCGCAGGCCCCGATTCGATCCACTCGGACAGCTGGATGTCCCGGGCGAGCAGGGTCGCGTCATAGCTCTGCAGCTCGGAGACGAGGTCGAATTGTCCGGTAAAGCTGAGCTGTCCGCGCGGGGTGCCCAGATCGGTTTCGATCTTCAGGTCGTCCAGCGGCCCTCGCGCCGAGAACGGTCCGCGGACCTCGCTCAGCACCGATACGCCTTCGGGAAGCACCGGCTCCACGATCGCCAGTACCAGGGGATCGAATTCGAACGCGACATCCACCTCGCGGTCGCCTTCCAGGTCGACCATTCCGCCGCCTGCCAGCACCGATGGCTTGTGCTCCGGCAGGGTGTGCGAGATCTCGGTGTCGAAGCGGAATCGTCCACCGGCGATTCCATCGAACGTTGCCGAGCCCGTGGCGCGACCCGGCAACTCGTTATCCAGTCCGACGATACCCGCCCAGCGCGGTTCGAAGCTTCGCAGGGTAAGGTCGAGCTCCGACATGCGACGTGGCTCGACGATCGCAATTCCTCCCCGCGCTCCCAGGAACGATGGAGCCGCCTCCTCCGTCGAAGGCGGATCGCGGATCGTGAGCTCTGCGTCGACCGTGAGAAGCGTGATCGGGCCGCTGCCCTCGACCGGACCTTCCAGGAAGCCGTCCGGCCCCTCCTCGATCTCGAGCACTTCGTTTACGAGGGCGAGACGCAGCGGCTGGAGATCCACGTCCAGGCGTTCGAACCGGGGCACGGTTTCGAGCGCCGCAGTGAAGTCTCCCCGCACTCGGGAGTCGTCCACCCGGATGTCGCCGTTCCTGGCCTCCACGACGATCGTCTCGCCGCGGGTGAACAGGTGCAGGTCTGCCGGTCCGCCGCCACGCGCGGGAACAGGCAGCGGAATCCACTGCAGATCCGCGAACCCCACGTCGCGGGCTTCGAGATCGAAGTCGAACTGAACCGGATCCACCGGGTGAACCCAGCCGGAGCCCGACAGCGCCGACTCGGCGAGCTCGATGGCATCGAGACGGATGTCCACCGTATCGGAGATCTCGACCGATCCATCCAGTGAAACCACGTCGAGGGTCTGCGTCACGACTTCCGCCTCGGCCGATACGCCCTCCATGTCGAAGCGCAGCGGTCGCACCGGGTCGACGATCCGGATCAGCGGAAACCGGCCGGAAAGTCGATGGAGCAGCAGCTCCCGCTCGTAACGATCCGGGCCCGTGGTTCGAACCCGCCACAGTCGATCTCCCCGCAGTCCCTGTGCGACGGCGCTGTCCCGGGCGGCGCCCGTGAGGCCCGTGGCCCACGGCACGTGTACCTCGACTTCTCCCTCCCTGACCAGCACATCGGAAAGCAGTATGCGATCGTTTCCCTGTCGACCATCGTCGATCGTATCGGGCTCCGCGGGTTCCTCGTCGCCGAAGATCCGGTCGAAATTCCAGCGCCCGTCCTCGTGCTGGCGAAGCACGAGCCTCACGCGCTCCATCGACACGTCGTCGAAGCGGAACGTGCCGAGCGCGAGGCTGAGCGGGTTGTAGTGAAGGCGCACGCTGTCGATTCCGACGAACAGGCGGCCGTCGGGATCGGTGATTTCGAATCGCTCAACCAGCGCATGCGTGAACAGATTGCCACCGAGGATCGGTCCGATCCTCACTCCCCCGTTCACGGTGCCCTCGAGGGCATCGACCACGAGATCCGCGACCGCCTGCCGACCGACCACCGTCTGACTCAGCAGCAGCAAAGAGCCCGCCGCGGTCAGAAAGGCGATACCGACCAGGCCGAGTGCGACCCGGGTCAGCGATCCCGCCAGCCGGCCGGCTGCTCGCGACACCGCGGAGAGGGCCTTGTTCGCCATCTCAGAAGGCCTCGCCGATCGAGAACTGAAGCTGGATTCGGCGCCAGACCTCGGTCAGGAGCGAAGGATCGTCCCAGGTGAACGGGTCGTAGAGCACATCGTCTTCGAGTTCCACGATCTCCCCCGTCTCGGACCGGACCGCAACGACGGGCTTGAACTTGGTTCCGGTCGTGTTGTATCCGAGGTCCATGCGCAAGGGGCCCACCGGACTGTTGAACCGGATTCCGACGCCCGGCGTGGCTACGAGCTGAACGTCGTCGTCCACTCCCTGCCAGACCTGGCCCGCGTCGATGAACCCCACCACGGTGAGCCGACCGCTGACCGGGAATCGGAGCTCGGCCGACCCCTCGAAGAGTGCGTTGCCCCCGACCGGCCGTTCATCGAATTCGTTCGGGGCCAGGGCATTCGCGCAGGCCTGGAGCTCCTCCGGCGTCAGGTTGGACGCACCGCAGTCCTCCAGATCCGAGATGACGAGAACGGTCGGACCGAGCAGGTTGAGTCCGAACCCTCGGACGCTCTGCGGGCCGCCGGCGAAGAAGCGCTTCGTGGGGTGGATGATCTCCACGCCTTCCTCGTCGCCACCGAATACGCTCGACGACACCCCCTGCACGCCACCGAATCGCAATCGCATCGCGAGCACGGCATCTCCGAACACCGGCCTGAACCCGGCGGTCTCGACGCTGGCTCGCAGGTACCGGTAGTCGGAGCCGGTGAATACCGCAGCCATCTCCCCGTCGGCGGCCACGTAGTAGCCCGACGTGGTCCAGAGCGGACTATCGGTCCGGTTCAGGGCCCAGAGCACTCCGAGGGGCGAAAGCCAGTTGCTCTCGGTGAGTAGCGCGATATCGTCGGGGGTGCAGAGGCCGAAGTTCACGCAGAAGTAGATGTCGGCCGACTGCCCGCCGAAGGAGGTCAGCTCCGGCCGGTAGGACGGCCGCAGGGACATCCGGGGCGCGAGGCGGAAGTTGAATGCGAGCTCTCCACCTACCGAGGTTCGGACGTAGAGATCGGGCACTGTCTCGCGTTCCGTGAAAAGCCGGGCCTGGAGGGAGTTGCGACTGTCCGACAGGACAGGCTGCAGAAACGAGAAGTCGACCAGCCAGTTGAGCTCCTGGTAGACCGGGTCATCGCTCGTTCCGTTGCAGGGAAAAGTCCCGTCCAGCTGTTTCGCGAGCAGGTTCGAGAGTCGACCCGTGACCCGCATCGTTCGACCGCCTCCAAAGAAATTCCGGTTGATCAGCTGGGCCTGGAGCTCGACGCATTCGTCCGTCTGAACGCCGAAGCCGGTGCGCACGGCCCGGCGTGGGGCGGTCGCCACCTGGACGCTCAGGTCGATCACCGAATCGCTGGCCCTCTCCGAAGTGATGTTGGCGTAGCGGAATGCCTCGAGGTTGAACAGCCGGCGCTGGCTCTCGATCACCCTGGATTCTCGAAACCAGTCGCCGGTCTTGAAGTCCAGAAGGGAGTAGACCACCTCGTCCCCGACGTCGGCCGATCCCTGGATCTCGACTTCGCCGACACGGACTCGTGGACCGGGATCGACTCGCAGGGTTACGGCTGCGGCGAGAGAGTCCCTCGGAATGAAGTAGTCCCGCAGCACCGCCGCGTCGACGTAGCCTTCCCGCCGAAGATCGTCGGCGATCGCGGCCTCGCCCTGTTGCAGAGCCACGAGGTCGAGCCGATCACCCACACCGATCGGCAGGCCCGACACCACGGCCGCCGAGTCGATCGCCTCGCCCCGCACCTGGACGTCGATTCTGGAGATCAGCGTCGGGTCGTTCTCGTGAACCTTGAAGATGACCTCGGCCCTGTCAGCCGTCCGCGTCACCACCGTGTCGACACGCGCCTGGCGGAATCCACGCTGCCGGTAGTAGAGCTCGAGCCGCACTACGTCCAATGGCAGCTCGCCCTCGTCCAGATACTCGCGCGTGTGTGCGAAGCCCCAGTCGGTCAGGGGACAGAAGGGAAACGGAAACTGGAACAGGAAGCTCTTGCAGCGGGTCTGGTCCGTCAGGATCGCCCGACGCAGGTCCTTCTCCGGGAACGACGCGTTGCCCTCGAAGGTGATCTCTGTGATCTCCCGGTCGGCCAGCCCCTGTGATCGCAGTGGAGCCGGCCCGGCGAGAAGAATGCCGAGAAACAGAACGGGTAGCGCACGGGCCGGTAGGCGCACGGGCCGTTCGTTACGTCCCCGGGGACGATTCCCCGACCGACGGACCCTTGAGCCGGACGAAGAGCCAGCCACCGAACAGAATCAGGCCGACGCTGATCAGCTGCGCCAGCGTGAGGAATCCGAAAAAGCGGTCATCCTTGGCCCGGAAGAACTCGACCACCAGTCGCTCGACACCTGCCAGGGCGAGCCAGAGCGCGAACAGCCTGCCGGCCTGCCAGGGCTCTCGACGCAGCCGCCAGAGGATCGCGAAGATCAGAAGCGACATGCCGATCTCATACAGCTGTGTCGGGTGCACGGCGAGCACGGCCGAATCGGGAATCGAAGCAGGCACGTCCACTCCGAACATCCGTCGCAGATTGCCGGCCGTGCTCGGCGGGCTGCCGTTGGGAAACGCGATCCCGACCCAGCTCTCGGTGGGACGTCCGTAGTCGTCGCCGACGAGAAAACACCCCATTCGTCCGACCGCATACGCCAGAGCCAGGGCCGGCGCGCAGATGTCGGCGAGAACCGGAACCGCCGCTCCGCGCCTGCGGATCGCGACGATCACGCCGATCGCACCGCCTATGAACCCTCCGTACCAGACCAGGCCTGCTCGCGAGAAGAGCATGCCGAACGGATCCTGGACGGTCTGAGGCCAGTTGAGCAGCACGTAGTAGATCTTCGCGCCCACGATCCCGCCGATGATCGCACCCATCAGCACATCGCCGGCGAGGTCCTCGTCCATTCCCTTCCGGCGCAACTCCACGCGCACGATCCAGAATCCGGTCAGGAAGGAAAGCGCCATCATCACGCCGAAAGAGGTGATCGTGACGGATCCGAGGATCGGGAGGTCGAGGGTGATCAGTTCGGGGTACATGTGACTCCTAGATTCGCCCCGCGCCGCGGCGCATTCGAATCACGCCTGCCCAGGCCGGGGAAGGCGAGCGAAGGATCGGCGTTGAGATCCAGGCCGGACCGCTCGCCGAGCGACAACCGGTGTTCCGCGAGACGTGCGACCATGGCAGCATTGTCCGCGGCGAGGCGGAGAGATGGCGCGAACAGCTCACCTCCGCGCGTTGCGAGGGCGATCTCGAGCCGGGAGCGCAAGATTCCGTTCCGCGCGACACCACCGCCGAGAAGCACCCGTCCACAGCCCGACCACTCGACAGCCCGGATCACTTTGCCGACCAGGGTATCGACCACGGCTGCCTGGAACTCCGCCGCGAGATCGGGCACCCGTTGCTCGAAACTCACGTCCTTCTCGGCCTCCAGCTCGGCGGCCAGAAGCGAGGTCGCCGTCTTGAGCCCACTGAAGGAGAAGTCGAAGTAGGCCGGGTCAGCCGGCGAGTCCCGTCCGGAGAGCATCGGGCGGGGAAGCGTGTACCGCCCGGCTTCTCCCGCGCGGCTCACGCGCTCGATCTCCGGTCCGCCGGGATACCCGAGACCGAGCCGGCGTGCCACCTTGTCGAAGGCCTCACCGGCCGCGTCGTCGCGTGTCTCGCCGAGCAGTTCGTAGCGACCCCACTCTTCCGCGAACAGGAGCAGCGTGTGCCCGCCCGAGACCAGCAGCGCGACGAAGGGAGGACGAGCCCCGGGCGATTCCAGGGAGTTCGCGAACAGGTGAGCTTCCATGTGGTGCACGCCGAGCAGGGGCAGACCTCGCGCCCAGGCGAATCCCTTCGCCCAGTTCAGGCCGACGAGCAGGGCGCCGATCAGGCCGGGTCCGGCCGTGACACCTACGCCGGATAGAACCCCGGCGTCGAGGCCCGCCTGCGAGAGAGTGGCTTCGACCACCGCATCGAGCTGCCGCAGATGGGCGCGAGCCGCGATCTCCGGTACGACGCCGCCGAATTCCTGATGGGCGTCCTGCGACAGTATGACGTGGGCTAGCACCTCGCCGTTCGATACGACCGCGGCCGAGGTCTCATCACAGGATGATTCGATGCCAAGAACCGGCCCGAACCCGGAGGCGGACTTCACGATGCCGGTCCGGGTTGCACGAAGACCTCCGCGGGCATGAAGCGCACGGAAACGAAGCCCGAATCGGCGATCGCCGTGCCCAGGGGAATCCGGGTCGGGAGGTCCTCGACGCTCTCCGGACGCACCTCGACGACATCGAGCGCCTCGAGCCTGCGGCGGACTGCCCGTGCCGCCCCGCGTATCACGGCGTCCACGCTGTCCGGTGTCACGATGAGCCCCTCGGTGCCGGCTCCGATCAACCGGACTGGCACGCGACGAGTCATTATGAGGAGCGAATCGACTTCGACCGTCACGAGCGCAGAAGACGGATCCACGCTGACGCTTCTCACCCCGGTCGGAAGCTCGATCGGCAGGTCCCGCATGATCGTATTCGAGACCTCTTCGAGCTGGATGCGGCGAGTGGCAACCCGCGTGATGCTCTCCACCTCCGATGCGGGCCCGCGAACGGTAACCGTGTCCGGCGAAACCAGGATCGGACGCAAGACCGTGTATCCCGTCGCCGGAATCGCGTCGATTTCCGCCACCACCGGCACGCGACGTTCCGCCCTTCGTTCGAATTGCAGATCCAGCGAGCGGGGCACGACTGAGGTGGGACGCACGTCGAGCTCTCTGTCGTATCGCACCCGCGAGAGATCCAATTCCACCTGCATCCCGGTATCGGGAACAGAATCGATCACGATAGGGATCTCGGGCACGTTGACCAGGAGGGCCGCGAGGTCCCTGTTCCGACCCTGGAAGGTCGTACTCACTTCGGTCGGCGCGTTCACCAGCACCCAGGCCGAGTCCAGCACCTCGACGGTCACGAGGGTCCGGACCGGCTGAGATTGTCTCTCATCGGCGCTCAGGCTCAGCCAGAGCAGCGATACGATCACGAAAGCCGCCAGCTTGTAGCCCCAGTTCGAAAAGACTGCCGCTCGCAGGTCCACGCTGGCTCAGAGCTCCTCGGGACCATCGGAATCCGGGGAGCTGTCCGGCCCGCCCCGTTCCCGTCCGTCCTCGTCCACTGGACGCATGCGTGATCGATCGACCGTTCGTGGCCGACCGGCGACTCGTATCTCGACCGGGTCGCCGCGTCTCAGTCCGTATCCACCGGGCGGATACTGGCCGACGATCGTTCCCGGCGAGTCGGCCGACAGAGGATCGTAGCTGATCGCCCCCAGCACGAGCCCCGACGATTCCAGGATGCCCCTGGCCTCATCGATGAATCGTCCCGAGAGCACCGGCACCGAGGTAAGCGGTGAGCCTCGACTGACCAGGAGCGTCACGTCGGCCGGAACGGTCAGCTCGGTTCCCGCTTCCGGCTCGGTTCGGATCGCACGGCCCGCCTCGCTGGGGTGCGTCGCCGTCTCCGCCGCGACGCGGAATCCGAGCCGTTCGAGGAGAATCGAGGCCTGCCTCTCGCTGAGACCTGCGACATCCGGAATCGAATGCGCTTCGGGCCCCCGGCTGAGCGTCACCTCCACGGGCGCTCCAGGACGCACCGACTGTCCGGGAATCGGACTCTGTGCCAGCACCGCGCCCTCGGGCGCCTGCGGGTGCGACACCGTCGATCGAATCCCGTACTCGAGCCCGACCTTCTCCAGCCTCTGCCGCGCGTCGGGGTCATCGAGACCGACGAGCTCGGGCACGCTGACCAGAGGTCCGACGTCGGCCGGTGCGTTGTCGGAGGGAAGCCAGAGACCGGCACCGAGGTACCCGGCGAGAAACAGCCCCGCAATCAGCACTCCGGTTCCGAGCCAGCGCTTCCATGCGTTCGAAGAGGGGGGCCGGCCCTCGCCGACCGGGTCCGACGGGCCCGGGCCAGCGGTATTCGACTCGCGTTGTGACGGACGACTCCGCCTGAGTCCCCGCCTCCGCCTGTAGGTCATCCGTTGTCGCCTTTTCTCAGTCGGCTCGCAAAAGCCCCATCGGTTCCCGTCTCGAAGGGCAGGACCTCCAGGTCGCCGCACTCCGTCAGGCACTTCTCCGCTCGCCCCGTCATTCCGGTCGAAGGCTCGCGCTCGAACTCCGGTCGGCGAGACAGGAACGATTCCACCTGCGCCTGGTTCTCCTCGGGCTCGAGCGAGCAGGTGGCGTACACCAGCAATCCGCCCGGCTCGAGCAGCTCGGCGCAGGCATCCAGCAACTCGGCCTGCAGGTCGCGAAGCGAGTCCAGACGTCGCTCCGAGATCCGCCATCGCGCGTCCGGCCTGCGCCGCAATACACCCGTGCCCGAACAGGGGGCATCGAGCAGGACCGTCCGGGCCGACCGGATCGCCGGTCGGCGCCCGTCCATCACCACCGGTCGGGCGTCCGACCCGGTGCGTCGAAGGGTCTCGGCCGCGAGTCGCGTCCGCGCGACCGCGACATCGGCTGCGACGAAGGGTCGCGCACCCGGTGCGAGCTGTGCGAGTGCGGCAGCCTTGCCTCCGGGCGCCGCACACACGTCCAGAACGGGACCCTCGATCTCCGGTCCGATGAACTCTACCACGGCCGAGGCGGCAGGATCCTGCGCGATCGCCTTCCTGCGTGCCAGTACGCGGGCAGGGTCTCCGGCCATGAGCCGTACCATTCCCGGCCAGTCCGGCAGCGGCTCGAGCGAAAGTTCCGAATCCGTGTCACCCGGCTCGAGATTCCCGCTCCGGGATTCGAGCAGCCGCAGCGTGACGGGCGGCGCACGATTGTCATTCTCCACGAGCCTACGTACGTCGGCAAGCGGCCATCGCGCCAGCCACCGGCGGATCAGCCAGTCGGGATGAGACCCGTACGTGCTCAGCCACGCCTCGGGCGTCGTCTCCGGATCGGGAAATACGGGGGGCTCGCGTGCCTCTCGATCGGCACGTCGAAGCACGGCATTCGCGAGTCCCGACGGGCCGCGACCCAATTCGCTGCGCGTGCCTTCCACTGTCGCGTGCACGGCCGCGTGCGGCGGAATCCGGGTCTCGCGGAGCTGGTAGAGACCGAGCCGCAACCAGTCCAGCAATGGAGGATCGAGGGTCGTCAGCGGACGATCGACCAGACCTGAGAGCTCTGCGTCGAGGCGATCCCGGAGGCGTATCGTGCCGTACGCGATTTCCTGCCCCAGGGCCCGGTCCCTGCCCGTCAGTTCGCGGAAGCGATCTGCGGCCGCGCGATCGGCGTATGAGCCCTTTCGCACATCCGACAGCACCCGGAACGCGGCTCTCCTGACCTCTACTCCCGGACCGCCCGCCCCGCGATCGCGGCGGCTCACCACCGCTTCAGCCGAGCATTCCGGTCGAAGGACTCGACGGCACACCCCACTCCCGCGTCGGCATCCGCCCCGCGAGCCAGGCCGCGCGACCGGCTCGGACTGCCTCCCGCATCGCTCCGGCCATCAGGACGGGACGCTCGGCGGCCGCCAGCGCCGTGTTCATCAGGATCCCGTCGACCCCCTGCTCCATGGTCAGGCAGGCATCGGAGGCGGTCCCCACTCCTGCGTCCACGATCACCGGAACCGAGAGACGCGCCTTGAGGATGCGGATGTTGATCGGATTCAGGAGCCCGAGTCCACTTCCGATCGGCGAAGCCAGGGGCATGACTGCGGCTGCCCCCGCCTCCTCGAGGCGCAGGGCGGTGATCAGGTCATCGTTCGTATAGGGCAGAACCGTGAATCCCTCGTCGACGAGAACCCGCGTGGCCTCGAGGAGCGCATCTGTATCGGGCAGAAGTGTCTCCTGGTCCCCGATCACTTCCAGCTTTACCCAGCTGGAGAGTCCGACCTCCCGGCCCAGACGAGCGTAGCGGATCGCGTCTTCTGCGGTGAAGCAACCGGCCGTGTTCGGCAGCAGGAAGAACTCCTCGGGATCGAGGTGGTGAAGCAGGCTCTCCTGGTTCGTCGCGTCGAGATCTACCCGACGCACCGCCACCGTGACCATCTCGGCGCCCGAGGCACGAACCGCGTCCACCGTTTCCTCGTGGCTCGCGTACTTCCCCGTGCCCACGATCAGACGGGAGGTGAACTCCCGCTCCGCTATGATGAGAGGATCGCCGCTCGGCAGATCCTCGAGGGTCCGTAACGTCATTCCCTTTTCCTCCCCTGGAGTCCGGGGTGCAAGTGGTTGAAACTGCGCCCGTATCGACTCAGCCGCCGCCCACGAACTGGACGATCTCGTACGAGTCGCCCTCGGCCACCCTGACGGCCTCGAGATCATCGCGTCGCACGATCTCCCGATTTCTCTCGACCACCACCATGCGGGAATCCAGCCCGAGTTCGTGGAGAAGATCCTGCACGGTGCCGCTCGATTCCAGCTCGACCGGTTTGCCGTTGACCTCGATGCGCATCCGTATCCCGCTCCTCAAGCGTGAGGTTTCCAGTTCCGCAATCAGCCGCCGAACTGCGTCGGCCGGGTCATGCGCGCCCCATACGGCCCGGATCACGGCCACGCCGGAAGCACCGGCCTCGATCACGGTAGAAACGCGGCTCTCGTCGATCCCTCCGATCGCGATCACGGGCGCCTCGAGTCCGAAACAACCATGGATCCTCGAAACTCCCGCTCCCGGTTCGTCGGGGTGACTCGCCGTCGGGAAGATCGTACCCAGCAGCAGGAAGTCTGCTCCTGCCTGATCCGCCCGGAAGGCCTCCGCCTCCGAATGAACCGATACCCCGATCGCGCAATCTCCACCGAGCAGTTCCCTGGCGGCATCGATCGGCAACGCGCCGTGTCCGAGCTGAACGGCATCGACATCGATGAGCTTCGCCACGTCGGTGCGGCCGTTGATCACGATCCATCCACCGGTCCGGGACGAGATCGGCGACAGCGCGCGGGCGAGTTCCCAACATCGGCGGGCCGATACTCTTCGCGGCCGCAAATGCAGCGCGAGTCCGGCACCGCCCGCAGTGCACAGCGCGGACATCGTCAGCAGCGCATCCTCGCGCTCGAGCTGATCATCCGGACAGATCACGTGGAGGCCCGGTACGCTCCGAGGTCGGATCAATCGAATCGGTCGCCCTCCTTCACGCCTCGTCCGCCGACCCACGCCGCCGACGGCATCCGTCCCTTGCCAGCGGGCTTGACCTCGCCGATCCGAAGTCGGCCGCCTCCCGTTGCCACCTCCACACCGCCTCGAACGTCGGCCCGGACGACTGTCCCGGGCGCCGCCGGAGAAGTCCCCTCCGGGCTTTCCTCGACGAGTTCGGGACGGAAGATCTGAACGGGCTGATCGCCGAGCTTCGACCAGGCAGCCGGCCACGGGTCGCAACCGCGAATCCAGCGGTGCAGCTCCCCGGCATCCAGCGTCCAGTCCACGCGGGCGTCATCCCGGGCCAGCTTCGGTGCGTACGTCGCCCTCTCGTGTTCCTGTTCGGATTCCTCCAGCACGCCCGCCTCCATCTGCGCGAGTGCCTCGATCAGCGCCGTCGCCCCCATCTCGCTCAGCATCAGGTACAACTCGCCCGCCGTGATGTCGTCGGGCAGGGGCGTCGCGACCCGATACAGGATCGGCCCGGCATCGAGTTCCCTGACCATCCGCATGATCGTGACGCCCGAATGCGAGTGTCCGAGAATGATCGCCCAGTTCACGGGCGCCGCGCCGCGAAGCTCGGGCAGCAGCGAGGCATGTACGTTCACCGATCCGAGGCGCGGAAGTGCCAGCACCTCGTCCGTCAGGATGTGCCCGTAAGCGGCGACGACCGAGAGATCCGGCTCGAGCGCCTCGATCTCCGCCTGAAACGCCTCGCCTCGCGGCTTCTCCGGCTGGAGGACCGGAATCCCCTCTCTCTCCGCCTCGATTTTCACCGGGCTTTCGCGCAATTGACGGCCCCGGCCCGCAGGACGATCCGGCTGGGTCACTACTGCGAGGACCGCATGTCCCTCCTCCTGCAGCGCGCGCAGCGATGGGACAGCGAATTCGGGAGTCCCCCAGAACAGGATCCGCATCTGCCTCTCCGGGCGGTGAGGGTTGGGTGGTTGGCCGGGCCCCGCGGGGGATACCTCGGCCCTGTCAGACGGCGGTGGCCGGACGTCTCTCCGACTCGTCCAGCTTGGCCCACTTGTTCAGCAGCATCCGACGCTTGAGCGGGCTCAGGCGGTCGATGAACAGGACACCGTCGAGGTGATCGTATTCGTGCTGCAGACAGCGGCTGAGCAGATCGTCTGCCTCGATTCGGATCTCTCTCCCCTCTCGGTCCAGGCCTTCGACCACCACGGTCGCGTACCGCTCCACCGTCTCGTCGAACCCGGGAATGCTGAGACAGCCCTCGGTGTCGCGGACCGTTCCCCCGGCCTCCACGATGCGGGGGTTGATCAGGGCGCCCGGTTCGATATCGGGGTCCCGTATGTCGTACACGAACACCCGCAGCGGAATCCCGACCTGGGGCGCCGCGAGTCCGATCCCGTCGGCGGCTTCCATCGTATCGATCAGGTCGTCCACCAGACGCCGGACCTCGTCGTCCACCGTCTCGACTTCCTCGCATCGCGCTCGCAAGGCCGGGTCGCCGAGCACCCGGATCTCTCTCACCGCCATCTTCAGGTGTCCGAGCCACCCGAAGTGAACTTGCGTCCGACCTTCGATCGTTCGACTTCGAGTCGCGTGTCTCCGGCAGACCGGATCGTCACGCGGTCATCGGTCAGGTGCACGATCTTCCCGACGATTCCGCCTATCGTCTCGACCTCGTCACCCTTCGAGAGCTGCGCCACCATTTCCGCGTGCGCCTTCTGCTGCTGCTTCTGCGGTCGGATCAGCAGGAAATAGAAGATCGCGAAAATCGCCGCGAACATGAACAACATGCCGAACGGGCTCTGCCCCTGCGGAGAGCCCGAGGCCTGCAGGATCAACATCTGTACTGTCGGCACGATACCTCACCTCCATCGTCGGTCGTGAATCAGCCATTCAATATATCCGGACCGCCACGATATTGCCGCAGGCGGTCGTCCGCCCATGAATCGAATCGCTCCTCGAGGATCGCCACCCTCGCCTGTTCGGCGAGATCGATCAGGAACGCGACGTTGTGAAGCGACAGCAGGCGGAGCCCGAGAAGCTCATCGGCGACGAACAGGTGCCTCAGATACGCACGCGTGTAGTTACGGCAGCACTCGCACTGGCACGCTTCGTCCAGCGGCCGAAAGTCACGGGCGAAGCCCGCCCGCTTGACGTTCACGCGCCCCGCAGCTGTGAAGGCGGTACCGTTCCGTCCATTCCGGGTAGGGGCCACGCAGTCGAACATGTCCACCCCGCGGCGGATCGACTCGATCAGGTCTTCCGGGTATCCCACGCCCATCAGGTAGCGCGGCAGCGCTCCCGGAAGTCGCGGCTCGCAAACATCCAGGATTTCGAGTGTCACGTCCTTCGGCTCACCGACCGAGAGACCGCCGATCGCGATGCCCGGCCAGTCGCCGAGCTCGAGCGTCCGTTCCAGCGACTCGAGACGGAGGTCCGGCCACGATGCTCCCTGGAAGATCGGAAACAGGAGGCCGGGCTCGGCGCCCTCTCCGGCACCGAGCTCCTCATGCCGGCGGCGGCAACGAGCGAGCCAGGTGAGGGTCCGCTCCAGGGCCGTTCGTGCCGTGTCGGGGTCGGCGCGGCCGGGTGGACATTCGTCCAGCGCCATCATGATGTCGGAGCCGAGCGAGGTCTGGATCTCGACCGCTCGCTCCGGCGTGAGAAGGTGGCGCGATCCGTCGATGTGGCTCTGGAAGGTGACCCCATCGTCCGATACACGATTGATGCGGGCCAGCGAGAAGATCTGGAATCCGCCGGAGTCGGTCAGGACCGGTCCGTTCCAGTTCATGAAACGGGCCAGTCCACCGGCCTCTTCGATCACTTCCGTGCCGGGTCGCAGGTACAGGTGATACGTGTTGCCCAGCAGGATCTTCGCCCCGATCGCCTCGAGGTCTTCAGGGGTCAGGGACTTGACCGTGCCCTGGGTGCCGACCGGCATGAAGCAGGGGGTAGGAACCGTCCCGCTGCGCAACTCGAGCGTTCCGGCGCGAGCGCGCCCGTCGGTGCCCTGAAGGCTGAACTTTCCCTCCGACCCGTTTGCACGCATCTCCGCTCCCCCCGGGGCCTCGCTCACACGATCAGCATCGCGTCGCCGTAGGAGTAGAAGCGGTACTCCTCCCGTACGGCGTGCCGATAGGCGTCGAGAACCAGTTCCCGGCCGGCGAACGCCGATACGAGCATCAGCAGGCTGGACCGGGGCAGATGGAAATTGGTGAGCAGACCGTCCACTCCCAGCATCCGGTGCGGCGGCAGGATGTACAGGTCCGTCCAACCCTCGCCGGGCTGGAACCGTCCCTGGCCCATCACTGCGGTCTCCAGGACTCGCGCCGAGGTCGTGCCGACCGCCCAGACCCTGCCACCCGCCTCACGCGTCGCGTTCAGGGTCGAGGCGCACTGTGGAGTCATGGCCCAGCGCTCGGCGTGCAACTCGTGCTCTGCGGGATCCTCGGCCTCCACCGGCCGAAATGTGCCGAGTCCGACGTGCAGCGTGATGTGCACGACGCTCACCCCGGCTTCCCTGGCGGCTGCCAGCAACTCCGGGGTGAAATGAAGGCCGGCGGTCGGTGCGGCGACGCTTCCGACGGTCCGGGCATACACCGTCTGGTATCGCTCCCGGTCCTCCGCATCGGCGACTCTCTGCACGTAGGGCGGCAGCGGTACGCTCCCGTATCGCTCCACGAGAGCCATCGGCTCTCCCTCTCCCTCGAGCCGGACGATCCTCCCGCCTTCCGAGGTCGAGTCGAGGATCAGGACTCGCAGCCCATCGGATACGATCACCTCGCGGCCCGGCTTCAGCTTTCCGCCCGGCCGCACGATCGCCTCCCAGTCGCGTCCCGATCGGTCTCCGGCAAGTGGAGTGAGCAGGAGCACCTCGGCTGCCGCACCGGTCGGCTTCCGGCCGATGAGGCGGGCCGGAAATACGCGAGTGTCGTTGAGAACGAGGGCATCGCCCGGATTCAGTCGGTTGAGCAGATCCGGAAACCTCCGGTCCTCGAACGTACCTGATTCGCGGTCGAGAATGAGCAGCCGGCTCTCGTCCCTGGCCGGCGCCGGGCGCTGGGCGATCAGCCGCTCCGGAAGCTCGTAGTCGAAATCCGAAGTTCTGAGCGCGCGCACCGTCGACGGGGCGTCAGCCGTCATCACCGAACAGGGTGGATTGCGGTCCCTCCGTATCCGGCAGGGAATACCCGAAGCGCTGGAACGCCCTGCGGGTCGCGGTTCTCCCGCGCGCGGTCCGCTGGAGGTATCCGGTCTGGATCAGATAAGGCTCGTAGACTTCCTCCAGCGTCGAGGCATCTTCGCCGACCGCGACCGCCAGCGAATTCAGGCCGACCGGACCCCCGTCGAAGTTCTCGATGATCGCCTTGAGAATACGGCCGTCCATCTCGTCCAGACCGTACTCGTCCACGTTGAGCATCTCGAGGGCGGAGCGGGCGGTCGGCCCGTCGACCGTGCCGTCGCCTCGAACCTCGGCGAAGTCTCGCACCCGTCGAAGAAGCCGGTTGGCGATCCTCGGGGTCCCGCGGGAGCGACGGGCGATCTCACTCGCGCCATCCTCACGGACCGGCACGCCGAGAATCGACGCCGACCGGGTGACGATCTTCTGCAGGTCTTCCGCCGGGTAGTAGCCGAGCCGCTCGACCACCCCGAACCGAGCACGCATCGGAGCCGTGAGCAGTCCGAATCGCGTCGTGGCCCCGACCAGAGTGAACCTCTCGATCCGCATCGAAACGGTCTGGGCACGCGCGCCGTCGCTCAGGCGGATCTCGATCCGGTAGTCCTCCATCGCGGGATAGAGATACTCCTCGATCACCGGCCGCAGACGGTGGATCTCGTCGATGAACAGAATGTCCCGCGGCTCGAGATTGGTGAGCAGCGCCGCCAGATCTCCCGGCTTCTCGAGCACCGGACCGGACGTGACCTTGATGTTCACCCCCAGCTCACGCGCCATGAGGATCGCCAGCGTCGTCTTTCCGAGCCCCGGAGGTCCGAAGAACAGGGCATGGTCCAGCGCTTCCTCTCGACCGAGGGCGGCCCGTATGTAGACGTCCAGGGCCTCCTTGACCTTCTCCTGGCCGACGAATTCCGCCAGCCGGGCGGGCCTGAGCGACTGCTCCAGGGTCTCCTCGCCGGCGAGCGGATCCGGCGTCGTCACTTCTATCCTCTCCGTCATTTCAACTCCGTAATCGGAGACCGGGAAGACACCATTCCGCGATCCTCGTCAGCATCAGAGGTGACGCAGCGCCGCCCGGACCAGCGCCTCGATCTCGAGAATCTCGGGGGCGGCTTCGCGGCGGGCCGCCGCCACGGCCGACTCGGCCTCCGCCGCCGAGTATCCGAGGGCCCGCAGCGCTTCCAGTGCTTCCGCCACGCCTCCGGGCCCGGTCCCGGCCCGGACTCCATCGTCACGCCACCCGAGATCGTCGAGCTTGTCAGAGAGCTCGAGCACGAGGCGCTCAGCCGTCTTCTTCCCGACCCCGCTCACGGTCTGGAGAACCGCGGCTTCCTTCGATCGGATCGCTCCCACCACCCGGCGGGCGGGCAGCGCGCTGAGAATCGCCAGCGAGAGCATCGGCCCGACTCCCGACACGGTTCGCAGCCGCAGGAAGAGGTCCCGGTCCCGGTCGGTGACGAATCCGAACAGGAGGAGCGTGTCCTCGCGAACCGCCAGGGTAGCGTAGAGCTCGACCGTCTCGCCGATCGCGGGCAGTCCTTCGAATACGCCTGTCGGCACATGCAGAACGTATCCCACACCGCCGGGTGTCATCAGCGTAACCCGGTCGGTCTTCACTTCGACCAGCGCTCCGCGCACCCGACCGATCATCGACTCATGCCCGCCCGGCGCGCCGCCAGTGGCCCGGTGCCGGTGAGAATGTGGCAGATGGCGGCCGCACACCCGTCGGCGGCGTCGCTGGGACGGGGAGGCTCGGCGAGACCGAGCAGCTTCTGCACCATCCAGCCCACCTGGTCCTTGGTGGCGCGACCCGTGCCGACGACGGCCTTCTTGATCTCGGCGGGAGGATACTCGGCGACCAGCAGTCCACGCCCGGCGCCGGCGAGAAGAGCGACACCCCTTGCGTGCGCCAGAATCACCGCCGTACGGGGATTTTCGCGGTAGAATACGCCCTCGACGGCCATGCACTCGGGCGCGGCCCGGTCGATCACGGCGAGAACCCCATCGTGGATTTCGAGCAGCCGGTCAGCCAGATCGGCCCCGCGCCTGGGGCGGATCACGCCGCACTCCACCAGGCTCACCCGGCGCGAGTCGCCATCCACGACGCCGAATCCCGTCGCCGCCGAACCGGGATCTATCCCCAGAACCCTCATGCAGACGCCGAGGGGACGGAGCCGCGCCCCGTCCCCCGATCCGATCCGCGGCAGGTGGCCGGCGTCGCGATCATTCCGCTCCCATCGCCGCGAGCGCCTCGTCGTCGACCTCGAAATTCGCCCACAGCTTCATCACGTCATCGTGCTCCTCGAGATCCTCGATCAACCGGAGGAGACGGTCAGCTTCCTTGCCTTCGACCCGAATCGTGTTCTGCGGCAGCCAGGCGAGCTCGGCCTCCTCGATGTCGATGTTGGCGTCCGAGAGGGCCTCCTGCACGACATGGAAGTCGCTCACCGCAGTGGTCAGGACGTGGGTGCCATCGTCGGTGCTGAGATCCTCGGCTCCGGCAGCGATCGCCGACTCGAAGACGGCTTCTTCCGTGAAGCGGCCGGCGTCCACGTATACCTGTCCCTTTCGCTCGAACATCCAGGCCACGGAACCGGTCTGGCCGAGGTTGCCCCCCGACTTCTCGATCCGGTGACGGATCTCGGCCACGGTGCGGTTCGTGTTGTCGGTCACGCACTCGAGCAGGAGCGCGACACCGCCCGGCCCGTAGCCTTCGTAGGTCGTCTCCTCGAAGCTCATCCCGGGCAGTTCGCCGGTGCCTCGCTGGATCGCCCGGTCGATGTTCGAGGCCGGCATATTCACGGCTTTCGCAGCCGCGATCGCCGTTCGAAGCCGGGCGTTGAAGTTCGGATCTCCGCCCCCGAGACGCGCGGCCACCGCGATCTCCCGCCCCATCTTGCCGAATGTGCGCCCGCGGGCGGCATCCGTGACGGCCTTCTGGCGCTTGATCTGCGCCCATTTGCTGTGTCCCGCCAACTGCGTCAGTCTCCCATCGGTCGTTTACGATCGCCCGGGCGTCGTTCAGTGCCCTTCGGCCTCCTTCAGCGCCTCTGCCTCCGCGATCACCTTCTGCGCGACGTCGGACGGTACCGGCTCGTAGCCGCGGAACTCCCTGTCGTGCAGGCCCTTCCCCTGGGTCAGGGAGCGCAGCGACGTGGAGTACTTGTACAACTCCGCGAGCGGCACGTGCGCCTTCACTTCCTGCCAGTGCCCATCCGCGTCCATCCCCAGAATCCGGCCCCGGCGCTGATTGAGGTCCCCGATCACCTCTCCCATGTAGTCTTCGGGCACCCTGACGGTGATCGTCATGATCGGCTCGAGGAGAATCGGCTTCGCACCCTTGACGACCTTCTGAAAGGCCATCGAACCGGCAATTTTGAACGCCATCTCGGAGCTGTCCACCGAGTGATAGGAGCCGTCGTAACACTCCACCTCGAAGTCCACGACGGGATACCCCGAAATCACCCCGCGATCCGCGGCTTCCTTCACACCTTTGTCCACGGCGGGGATGAATTTACCGGGAATGGCGCCCCCGACGATCTTGTTGATGAACTCGTACCCTTCTCCGCGCGCGCGCGGCCTGATGCGCAGCCAGCAGTCACCGAACTGCCCTCGGCCGCCCGTCTGCTTCTTGTAACGTCCCTGCCCCTCGGCGGACCTCGTGATCGTCTCCCGATACGGGATCCTCGGCGGCTCGGTCTCCACCTTGACGCCGTACTTACGGTCCAGGCGCTCCAGGGCGATGTTCAGGTGCAGCTCGCCCAATCCGCGTGCGATCGTCTGTCCGAGCTCCGGATCGAAAGCGGCGGAGAAGGTCGGGTCCTCTTCGTGCAGCTTCGCGAGTCCATTCGCCAGCTTGTCCTCTTCGCCACGGGAGGCGGGCTTGAGCGCGATAGCGATATCGGCTTTCGGCCATGCGATACCGGGCAGAGAAAGTCCCTTTCCCTGTGTGCTCAGCGTGTCGCCCGTGTGCGTGTCCTTCAGCTTCGCCACGACACCGATGTCGCCGGCGTGCAGGCGGTCGACTTCATCCCGGGACGTGGCATCCGGGATCCCGATGTGGGAAATCCGCTCCGTCGAGCCACGGGTCGCGTTGTCGACCGTCGATCCACCCTCGGCCTTGCCCGTGAACACGCGAAAGTAGCTGAGCTCACCTACACGCGGCTCCTGAGTGGTCTTGAACACCAGCGCGGTCAGCGGCGAATCGTCCTTCGGTTCCAGCTCCACGTCGTTTCCGCGTGCGTCTGTGGCCTCTACCGGCCCGATCTCGTCGGGAGCCGGCATCAGTTCGACGAGCTTCTTCAGCACGGCACGGGCCCCGCGACCGGATTCTCCGGAACCACAGAACACCGGGAACAACTCGCCCCGGGCCATTCCCTGCTTCATTCCGGCCAGGACCCGCTCCCGGTCCAATTCCTCACCTTCGAGATAGGCTTCCAGCAGTTCGTCGTCGGTCGCGGCGATCGACTCGATGAGCTGCTCCCGGTAAGAGGCGACGGTAGCCGCCACTTCTTCGGGAACCTCGACGTGGTCGTATTCGCCCTTGTCGGAATTCGGCCGGTATCCGTGCGCGTGTCCGGAGAACAGGTTCACGATTCCAGTGAAGTGGTCGCCGCTTCCGATCGGGACCTCCACCGGAATCGCCCCGCTGCCGAACGAATTGCGTACCTGCTGGAACGCGGTGTCGAAGTTGGCGTTCTCCCGGTCCATCATGCTTATGAACACCATCCGGGGAAGACCACGGGCCTCGGCCGCTCGCCAGCAGCGCTCGGTTCCCACTTCGACTCCCGTCGTCGCGCCCACGACCACGAGCGCGCCATCCGCGACCCGCACGCCCGCCATGACCTCGCCGAAGAAATCGAGGTACCCGGGGGTGTCGATGAGGTTGAGCTTCGTGTCCATCCACTCGGCCCGGGCCAGCGCGAGGTTGATCGATATTCCGTGGTCGATTTCCTCTTGCGTGAAATCGGTGTGGGCCGTGCCGTTTTCGACCTGTCCGCGTCGGGTGGTGGAGCCGGAGATATAGCACAGCGCATCGGTCAGCGTAGTCTTGCCGCTTCCACCGTGACCGAGGATGACGATGTTTCTGATGTCGGGGGAACGATATTCGACGGCCATCGCGCCTTTTCCTCCTGGCTGGGGAGTCGTACGAAGAGGGACAGACCTGCCATACTATCCGCGCCGTCGGCAGGCCGAAAGGTCGATCGACGCGGCTCAGTGTTTCAGATCCGGGTCGCTCTTTTGCTGACTCATTTCATTGAGAAACTCGAGCTCGGCCGGCGTCAGGGAGTCCATCCCCCGCTCTCCGATCTTGTCCAGAATCCGGTTCACCTCATCGAGGGCGTCGTTCGAGGCGCCGGACCTCGATCGTCGCTTCTGATTCCGCTTCGCATCGCCCGCTTTCGTCTCCTTGCCGACGCTCTTGAGGCCGCTGCGCGCGCGTCGCGCCTTTCCGATCGCCCGGCCCGCCGACGTACCGATCCGGTTACCGAACCTGAGCCACAGCCAGCCGGCCACGAGACCACCGAGGTGCGCCCAGTGCGCGGTCCCGCCCGCGGCACGACCCGACGAGATGGTCGAGTAGAGCGTCATCAGGGCGAGAAATCCGACGAAGTATTTCGCCTTGATCGGCAACAGAAACCAGAGGTAGATCGGGGCATCCGGCCAGGTGAGGGCGAATGCCAGCAGAATACCGAAGATCGCGGCCGACGCACCGACCATCGGTGCGACTCCCACCAGGTTTACCAGCAACAACGCCGCGACCGATCCTCCCACCCCGCACACCAGGTAGTAGCGGATGAAGTCGCGACTGCCCCAGGTGCGCTCGAGCGGTGGTCCGAAGAAGAACAGCGCCAGCATGTTGAAGAACAGGTGACCGAACCCGGCGTGGACGAACATGTAGGTCACGAACGTCCACGGACGGACGAGAACCCTGTCCGCCGAGAAGGCGAGAAGGTCTCGAGCGGCACTCCACGGAACGAGCCCGATCGCCATCAGGGCCCAGATCGCGAAGTTGATCGCCAACAACCGTTTCACCCACGGCGTCAGTGCCGCGAACGGGTCGCGCCGGCCAGCGCCACTCCACCCGTTGCCGGCTCCTACGCCGAATCCTCCTCCCTCCCTGCGCTGCGGACCTCCCGTGTACGACCGATCCCAGAGGCCCATGTTCAGCTCCCGCGCTCGTCCCGGAGATCGAATTCCACCGCCGAGACGGCGATCCGCTCGCAGAGATCCGGGAAACTGATTCCCGCGGCGGCGGCCGCTTTCGGGACGAGACTGGTAGCCGTGAGGCCGGGAACCGAATTCGCTTCGAGGCACCAGAACTCCCCGTTCTCATCCCTGCGGAAATCAATGCGGCTGAACGATCTCTGACGCAGCGCAACCCACGACCTTACGGCGAGCTCGGCGAGCCGGTCCTGTTCGTCGGAGTCGAGCCCGGCAGGCGCCTCGTAGCGTGACAGCCCCGGCGTGTACTTCGACTCGTAGTCGTAGATTTCGTTGCCGGGGAAGATCTCGACGGCCGGAAGCGGCTCTCCATCGAGCAACGCCACGGTCAGTTCACGCCCCGGCACGAACGCCTCGCAGAGCACGTCATCATCGTACCGGCCTGCGAGTCCGATCGCGGCGCCGAGTTCTTCGGCCCGACGCACGATCGTCAGGCCGACCGTGGACCCGCCGCAGGAAGGCTTCACCACGAGCGGAAGTCCCATGCGTCCGAGTGTCGATCCGGGTGCCTCACCCCGCCTGGCCCAGTCGGGCGTGGGGACGCCGGCCTGCGCGAGCAGCTCCTTCGAAAGGCGCTTGTCGAACGCCAGGGAGCTTCCCAGAAATCCACTGCCCGTGTATGGAACACCGCCCACATCGAGAAGCGCCTGCACCCGCCCGTTCTCTCCGTCACCGCCATGCAACGCGATGAAGGCGACATCCGCATCGCGCACCGCCGGCAGCTCCGCGAGCGCCGTGCCGAGCGCCGCCATGCCCATCTCGCGGAGCGCCTCGAGCTCGGGCGGTGCCGGACCGACCGCGCCACCGAGATAGTGATCTTCCTCGTCACCGGGGATCGCACCGAATGCGGGATCGACCGCCACGACCGAGTGACCGCGGCTGCGGAGGGCCTCGATCACCGCCCGTCCGGACGCGAGCGAGACCTTACGTTCCTCGCTCGTGCCCCCGAGCAGAACCGCGATGCGGAGCCTGCTCATCAGACCCGAGCCCCGGTTGGGTTCACGCGGACCCCTGCCCCCTCATTCACTGGATTCTGCTTCCGCATCCAGGACCCCTTCCAGGCCATGCTCCCGCAGCCACTCCTCGTCGAAGACCTTCGAAAGATACCGCTCGCCGGAGTCGCAGAGCAGGGCCACGATGCACGCATCCGGATCATCCACTTCGCGTGCCACGTCGAGGGCTACGCTCACGATCAGCCCGGTGGATCCGCCGGACAGCAACCCTTCCTCTCTCGCCAGTCTGCGGGCCATGGCGAAGGACTCCGGGTCCCCCACCGTGCGGAATTCGTCGATCCACTCGAAATGAACCGTTCCCGACAGCTTGTCGTTGCCGATCCCCTCGACCAGGTACGGCGCATCCGGTTCCTTCCGTCCAGTCCGGGAGTACTCCGCGTAGATCGACCCTTCCGGGTCACCTGCCACGATCCGGATCTCGGGATTCCGCTCCTTCAAGTAGCGGCCCGTGCCGCTAATCGTCCCGCCGGTACCCGGGGAGGCCACGAAATGCGTTACCCGCCCCCCCGTCTGACCCCAGATCTCCGGTCCGGTAGTTCTGTAGTGGGCCTCCGGGTTGTCCGGATTGTAGTGCTGATCCGCCATGAACGCTCCCGGAGTCTCCTCGGCGATCCGGCGGGCCGCATTGACATAGTACTCCGGGTGGTCGGGCGGAACGTCCGACGGAGTGATCACGACCTCGGCGCCATAGGCACGGAGCAGCTTGATCTTCTCGGCGCTCATCTTGTCGGGGATCGTGAATATGCAGCGGTAGCCGCGTACGGCAGCCACGATTGCGAGCCCGACTCCGGTGTTTCCGGACGTACCCTCCACCACCGTTCCTCCGGGACCCAGCAATCCGGACCGTTCGGCCGACTCGATCATCGCCAGGCCTATACGGTCTTTGACCGAGCCTCCCGGATTGAACGACTCCATCTTCACGTATACCGGGGTCCGGATCCCTTCGGTCAACCGCTGAAGGCGGATCAGGGGAGTCCGCCCGATCGCCTCGATCACGCTCTCGTGGACCTCGCCGGTCCGGCCCGACGCGACGGGCGGAATCGATTCAGGGACTCGAGGGTCCATCGGACTTCCCTTCTTCCGGAAGAGGGTAGATGACGGGAAGCCGGCCCCAGATCGGAACCGCTTCGCCGCCCTGTTCCGCAGGTCGGTAGCGGAGCTTGCCGGCATTCGCCACCGCTGCCGAGTCGAGGGGCCGGTATCCGCTCGACTCGAGGACGATGGCCGAGTCCACCGTGCCGTCGGCGGCGATCAGTATCTTCAGAACGGTGGTCCCTCCGATTCCCTTTTCCCAGGCGCCACGCGGGAACTCGAAGACGCCCGATTCTTCGGCCGCCGGAGGTCGCAGGGGGCCTTCCTCGAGTCCGAGACGCAGCCCGGTGCGGCCCGGGTTCACCGTATCGGCACAACCCGCAATGCACATGCAAGCGGCCAGGAAGCGGGCGCTCCGGGCGGCGGTCATTGCTCTTCCTCCAACAGTGTCTTCCACTCGCTCACCAGCAGGAGGGCATCCAGAGGCGTCAACCGGTCCACGTCCACGGCGGCGATCTTCCGGGCCAGCACCGGGTCGGTCCCCCCGAACAGAGAAAGCTGATTGCGACCGCGGTCCACCAGGTGCGCGAGCCTCGTGCCTCCAGCCGGTCCATCCTCCAGCTCGTGCAGGACTTCGAAGGCCCGGTCGATCACGGGTCGCGGAACACCGGCGAGCCGGGCCACGTGGACCCCGTAGGACCGGTCGCAGCCACCCGGCTCGAGTCGCCGCAGGAAGACGATGTCGTCACCCGTCTCGCGCACCGCGACATTCCATGCCTCGACACCGGACAGCGAGTCCGCTAGCTCGACCAGCTCGTGGTAGTGCGTAGCGAACACCGTGCGAGCGCCCAGCTGTTCGTGGATGTGCTCGGTGACCGCCCAGGCGATCGCCACGCCATCGTAGGTCGAGGTTCCACGGCCAATCTCGTCCAGCAGCACGAGGCTTCTGTCGGTAGCGCCATTGAGGATCGTCGCCGTCTCCGTCATCTCGACCATGAAGGTGCTCTGGCCTCGCGCCAGGCTGTCGGAAGCTCCCACCCGTGTGAAGACCCGATCACACAAACCGATTCGCGCCGCGTCGGCCGGAACGTACGATCCCACCTGGGCCATCAGCGCAATCAACCCCACCTGGCGTAGAAAGGTCGACTTTCCAGCCATGTTGGGTCCGGTGAGAATCATCACGTAACCGTCGCGATCCAGCCGGCAGTCGTTCGGAATGAATTCCTCGCGGGCGATCCGTCGCTCCACCACCGGGTGGCGGCCACCGACGATTTCGAGGCCGAAGTCGTCGCTGAGTTCCGGACGAACGTAATCGTCGCGCTCGGCAGTCTCGGCAAACGAAGCATGGACGTCGAGTTCGGCGATCCGTTCGGCAGTCGCCTGGACGCGTGAAACGTGGGTGGCGAGGTCCTCGCGAAGCGTCCGGAACAGTTCCGCCTCGGATTCCGCGATCCGGGCCTCAGCATCGAACACCTTCGCTTCCCATTCCTTCAGCTCGGGCGTGATGAAGCGCTCGGCATTGGCCAGCGTCTGTTTTCGGTCGTAGCGATCGGGAACCCGGCCGAGGTTGGATCGGGTCACTTCGATGTAGTAACCGAATACTTTGTTGTATCCGACCTTCAGGCTGTCAATTCCGGTGTTTTCACGCTCACGCGCCTGGAGCCTGGCGATCCAGTTCACCGCTTCGTCCCTGACCTCGCGCAACTCATCCAGCCGCGCATCGAATCCCGTCCGGATGACTCCGCCGGCTGCGAGGGTCGCAGGCGTGTCGGGATCGATCGCCGACTCGATCTGCCCGCGCAGATCGCCGAGATCGTCGAAGTCCTGCCGGATTTCCCGCATTCGGGGGGCGCTCGCGCTCGACAACACCTCGGCGACTGCCGGCAACGGCTCGAGGGAGCGCCCGAGTCCCAGCATTTCGCGCGGAGATATGCGCCCGAGGGCCACGCGGGTGGCAAGGCGCTCCAGATCCCGGATGTCGCCCAGGGCACTGCGCAGATCGGCGCGTCGATCACGATCCTCCGCCAGCTCCTGGACGGCATCGAGCCGTCTCTCGATCGAGGCACGGTCGACCAGTGGACGGAGGACCCGGCGGCGCAACAGGCGTCGACCCATCGGCGTTCGGGTCCGGTCCAGCACCTCCACCAGCGTTCCGCCTTCACCCGTCCGGAGCGGCTCCACGATCTCGAGGTTGCGGCGGGTCATCTCGTCCAGATGAAGGTGGCGGCCGATACGGTTCAGGCGCGGCGCCCGAAGATGATCGACTCCCGCCGGTCTCAACTCCTCCAGATAAGCCGCCATGGCCCCGGCCGCTGCCACCAGATGCCGATCCGCGGGAAGCTCGAATCCGAATCCGTCGATTCCCGAAGTCCGGTAGACCCGGCGCAGGGCCTCGGCACCGACATCTGCCTCGAACCGCCACGGTTCGCGGCGCGTGACGATCCAGGGACCATCCGGTGCAGCGGCGGAGGAGCGAACCAGGAGCTCGGCCGGCTCGATTCGGCTCAGCTCATCGCCAAGCGCCTCCGGATGACACTCCCAGACCTCCACTTCGCCGGTGGACAGGTCTGCCGTCGCAATTCCAAGCGGGTTCTCACCTGCGACTGCCGCGACGAAGTTGTTGCGGCCGCCATCGAGCAGAACATCGTCGATGGAGGCGCCCGGGGTGACGATCTCCACGACTTCGCGCCGGACGAGTCCCTCGGCCCCGGCCGCGTCCTCGACCTGTTCGCAGATCGCTACCCGGCGCCCCGCGCGCACCATTCGAGGCAGGTACTCGGGGAGTGCCTTGACAGGTACGCCGGCGAGGGGGACGTCCGAGGAGCCGTTGTTCCGGGAGGTCAGGGTGATGCCGAGCAATCGACTCCCCTCCTGGGCGTCCTCGAAGAACATCTCGTAGAAGTCGCCCACCCGGAAGAACAGGATGCAGTCCGGGTGCTTCGCCTTCACGTCGAGATACTGCTGGATCAGCGGGGTGTGCTTCGTGGCCCCGGTCATGGGCGATCCGCCACCACGATTGCCTCGAGCCCGCGGGAACGGAGGTCGACCGCCATGCGCGCCGCATCCTCCTTGCGCGAGAAATGGCCGACCCGGACCCGGTACAGGGGCGTCGAGTCATCGGGTTCCTGCACCCACGCGTCGGAACCTGCGCTGGAGGCTCGCGCCCTTACATCGTCCGCCGCCCCCCGGGTTCCGAATGCTCCGAGCTGGACCGTATACCTGCTCGCCGATCCATCCACGGCGGAATCGTCGGAGCAGGCCAACAGTCCGGCCGTTGCCTGCACGTTGACGGGATCCGTCGGATCGCTGCCGGCAGCCTCGGCCCAGGCCGCACAGGCGGACGCCGGATCTCCCAGCGACTCGAAGGCGAATCCGGTCCACAGCCAGGACTCGGGAACCCGTTCGCTGGCCGGAAAATCATCGCGCAACAGGTCGAGATCGTCGATGGCCAGACGTGCCCGCCCGCTCATCAGCCTCAACTGCGCCAGGCGAAGGCGAGCGAGGGCCCCGTATTCCTCACCGCCGACGACCGCTGCCTCCATGTAGGCCAGTTCCGCCGAATCGGCATCTTCGGTCAGGCGGGCGCGCAGGACCAGGGCCTGTCCTCTGTCGTCGCGCGTGGCGGTGGACGCGGAGGACTGCGTCCACTCGGACAGGTACTGCCTCGCCCGGTCGACGTCTCCCGCATCGGCCGCCAGCTCCGCTGCCTCGAGCGGGTCACCGGACTGGCCGAGAACGCTACCCGGAGTCGCGAGGCAGGCCCCGGCGCAGAACAGAGCGGGAAGGGCGACAGGGGAAATGAACCATCCGCTGGAGTGGAAACCCACCCGTCTCCTCACTTCAACTCACTCCCATGCGCTGCGTCTCCAGACGGAGCAGCAGATTCTCGATCACCGCGTGATCCGTATGACCTGTCTTCGCCTGTCGATCGGCAACCTGGAGCAGGGCCAGGGCCTCGTCGATCTCCGCGGGCGTCCAGCGTCGGGCCTGAGCGGCCCAGGTCCTGGCCTTGAATCTCAGGTAGGGCTTGCCCACCCGGCCGAGAACCTCGGTCACGGCTCCCGCGCCGCCTTCGGCTGCGATCCCCAGAAACAGGTGATGCTCGACCAGGCCGATCAGCAGCCCCACCGCGTTCTCCCCGGGCATCGCCAGCAGCAACGGCAACTGGCGTCTCGCTTCCATGTATTGCCTGTCGCCAACCAGGTTCATCCAGGCCCAGCGATCGACTTCACGCACGTTCGGAACGAGACGGCCGACGAGTTCACGATCCACCTCCCCGCCGGACGCCGCGGACGCCAGCTTCGCCAGCTCGGCGTCGAGAAGACCGAGATCGGCCCCGACCGCGGAGGCGAGGGCCTCCGCGGCATCGGCGCGCAGCTTCACCTCGTGGTGCTCCTGCGCCCGTTCGATCAGCCAGCCCGGTACTTCCGACTCTCGCGGTGCCGACCACTCGAGCGCGGTCGTGTCTTTCTTGAGGCGAAGGTAGAACTTCTTCTTCGACCGATCGGGAATCGTGGCAGTGACGATCAGCGTCAGGCCACGAGGGAAACGGTCCAGAGTCTCTTCGACCACCCTGCAACCGGTCGGGGTCAGTCTTTCCGCCTCGTAGAGAACCACGACACGGCGGGACGCCATCACGGGCGCCATCGCGAGCGACGCGGCCAGTGTCTCTGGCGATACACTGGCCCCCCGGTAGATGTCGAGATTGAAATCGCGCGTAGCCGGGTCGACGGCTGCATCTGCGAGGCGGCGCGCTGCCTCGTCGCGCAGACGACCTGCGTCACCGTGGAAAAAGAAAGCGCCGTCGAGGGAGTCCCCGGCGACGATCCGTTCGAACCGCTTCTCGGCGGCGAGACTCACGCCGGGAGCGTCGACCGGCTCAGTGGCCGAACGACGCGGACGCCTGGACCCAGGAGCCGGATTCCAGGATCACGGTCGGATGCACGTGTGAGCGGGGCTGCCAGACCACGGCGCCGGACTCCAGGATGCGAGCCTGGCCGGCTGCTGCTTCGACGAAATGGCCTCTTCGGAACAGGCTCGGGACCTCTTCGTCCACCGGCGGCGGAACGTAAGCGGCCACGGGATCGAGCTGCATCTCCACCGGAACCGATGCCGCGAAGGGAAGCCAGAACAGGGCCAGTATCCCGACCGCGGCTACGCCGACTAGCGCAGCGGCCCCGGCGAACCGGTGCGCCGGCATGTCGCCGAGTCCCTCGTCGATGTTGTAGAGGCGGTGCTGCAGGCGGGGCATGAAGTCGTCGTGGGGCTCTGCCGAAGGCAACTGGGCGAGAAGATCACCAGCCGCTCGCAACACCCTGTCGTAGCGGGCACAGCAGGGGCAGGCCGCGACGTGTTCGCGAAACTCCGCCTCCCGGTCGGGCGTGAGCACGCCGTCGCGGTACTCGGAGTATTCCTGAATGAATCGATCACAATCGCAGTGCATTGTTCCGTTCGACCGCGGCCGGAGCCGCTCCGTGCTTCGAGTCCCGTGGTTCGCGCCCGAGCCTCCGGGCGCACTTTCGTTCGTGGCTGTGATACCGGACTGAGGAAAGCGGGTTCCCGGGCAGCGGGGCACTTCGTTCCGGATGCACGAAGGCGGCCCGGAGGCCGCCTTCGGTATCGTGCGTCCGGTGCGCCTCGCGCGGTCAGTCGAGCATCGGCCCGATGATCTGCGCGAACTTGTTCCGCGCCCGGTTCAGGCGTGACTTCACCGTTCCGAGTGTCACCCCGGTGATCTCGGAGATCTCCTCGTAGGTCTTGCCTTCCATCTCGCGCAGGACGAACACGACGCGGTGATGCTCGGGAAGCTCGGCGACCGCCTGCTCCACCTGCTCGCGGAGGTGCCGCTTCCGGAACAGGTCGTCCGGCGAATAGGAGTTGTCCTCCCACTGGAGAGGCCTGTGGTCGGCTTCCCAGTTCTTCTTGATCGCCTGGAAGAGCACCATCGGATTCCGCGAACGGTTCCTGAGCTCGTTTTTGGCGAGATTGCTGGCGATCGTGTAGATCCAGGTCGAGAACTTTTTGGTCGGGTCGAAACGGTGCAGGTGACGATACACCCGCACGAACGTCTCCTGAACCAGGTCCTCAGCACGATCCCGATCGCCGATGGTCCGATAGATGAAGTTCAGCAGCCGCAAATGGTAGCGATCCGCGAGCTCATGGAACGCACGCCTCCGGCCTCCGAGATACTCGGCGACCAGTGCCGCGTCGTCCAGCGCCTTCAAATCGACGGACTCGCTGCCGACAGCGGGCTGCGTAGTGGTCTTTTCCAGCCGGATTCCCGTCATCTCAGCTCCTTATCGACCGGATCGCTGGCGATCCGGCAATCACCGACGTTCTCCCGTCCACTCGACCCGGACGGCGTCGTCGAACTCGAACGCTTCCACAGCAGGGCGTACGACATCAACTGGAGCTCGATCCTGTCCCCGTATCTAGGACACTCGATCGGCCCGGACCGTTGCCTCGCCCGCCGCGATCGGATTCGCCGATCAGGCGATCCGCCAGCAGCAGGGCGATCATCGTCTTCGCATCGTCGATCTCGCCCGAATCCACCCGCTCCAATGCTTCGCGGAGCGTCATCTCGTGTCGCTCGATGAACTCGTGAGCCTCGAGCGATTCCTCTCCCTCTTCCAGGCCCATGGCCAGGAAGAGGTGAATCCGTTCGTCCGTAAACCCGGGTGTCGTCCAGATCGTCGTCAACGGCACGAACTCCGCCGCCCGGATGCCCGTCTCCTCTTCCAGCTCGCGAGCAGCGCAAGACTCCGCTGTCTCCCCTTCGTCCAGCTTTCCCGCCGGCAACTCCCAGAGTCGCCCCCCGGCGGCATGGCGGTGCTGCCGGATCAGGACGACCGCCGGCCCCGGGCCCCGCGGCCACTCGCCCGCTCGAAAGACGGGCAGCGCCGCCGCGGCTCCGCGGTGACGGACGATCTCCAGCTCTCCTTCGCTGCCGTCGGGATAGCGGACTCTCTCGACGTTCAGATCGAGCACCCGCCCCCGGAACACGGAACGACTCTCGATCGTTCCCGATTCGTCTCGCAAGGGCCGTTGTCCGCTGTCTGATCGTATGACGGAAGTCGAGGCGGAAAGGTAACCGAAAAAGCCCCGAAGCTCAAGGCTCCGGTCGGTCCCGAACCGAACCCAGGGACGCCAGGTCTTCCCTGATTCGGGTCGCATCTCCCACTGCAACCAGCGTCAACTTCTTTCGGTCCAGGTACTTCGTGGCGACCCGGACCACGTCCTCCTTCTCTACCGCCCTGACCCGCGCGGGCAGTGTCTCCCACCAGTCCGCCGGAAGCCCGTAGCCGACGCGCTCCGCCTCCTTTGCAGCCACCTGGCTGGTCGTTTCGAATTGGCGCGGAAGCGAGAGGATGAGGGCGTTCCTGGCGAGCTCCAGCTCCTCGTCGGAAGGAGGCCGCTCCTGCATGCTCGCGATCTCGGCCAGCGTTTCCTCGAAGGCCCGGACGGTGACGGGAGTATCCACGGCTGCCCGGGCGACGAATGGACCCGGCGCCCGGCGCAGAGAGAAGCCCGAGCGCGCTCCGTATGTCCACCCTTTGTCTTCGCGGAGATTCAAATTGAGCCGCGAGTTGAACAGCCCACCGAGAATCGCGTTCATCACCAGCACGGGAACCTCGTCTTCGTGGCCACGCGCCAGTCCCACCGTTCCGACACGAATCTCCGACTGCTCGCTGCCCGGTCGATCGACGAGGATCACATCGCCCGCGGCGACTGCCGGCCCCTTGAAAGCCTCGACAGCGCCCGGGCGCTCTCCGAGCGGCCAGTCTTCGAATCGGCTCTCGAGTCGACCGGCGAAGCGTTCGGGGTCGACATCGCCCGCGGCGACCAGGAACGCCTCTCCCGGCCGGTAGGAGCTTCGCCAGAACGAATCCACTTCCGTCCGGTGCAGCGTCTCGAGCGTCGCGAGCTGGCCCCTGACCGAGCGCCCGTACGGATGAGACCCGAATATCGCCTCGGAGAGAGCCTCTCCGGCCAGCTCTACCGGTTCATCGGCGCTCCGCCGCACCTCGTCCATGCGCTCGGCGCGGACGCGGGCGATCTCGTCTTCGGGGAAATCCGGGGCGAGGAGCACCGTGGACAGATAATCGAGAGCATCTTCCAACGTGTCCGACAGACTGTGGAGTGAGAAACGGGCCGAATCGTAACCCACGCCGCTTCCCACCGATGCGCCCATGTGGTCGAGCCACTCCGCGAGCTCCATCGCGGTGCGTCCTCCGGCACCGGCCTGGACGACGCGCGCGGTCAGAGCCGCGACGCCGGCTCTGGCTGCAGGCTCGGCAGCCGATCCGGCATCCAGCACCAGACGGATCGCGACCTCCGGGAGCCTCTCGACCCGCGCGACACGCACCCGAAAATCTCTCGCGAGCCTGAAATCCAGGAACTCGGGCATCGCCGGAGGTGGCGTGGCCCGCGATCGAGGCGGCGTCTTCCGGTCCGCAACGGCCATTTCAGCCCTCCGTCCGGGGAATGACGTGCACGGCAGTCCGCCGGGAGGGATCGAGGATCGAGGCGGCGGCCGCCGCCACTTCGGCGCCGGAAATCGACTCGTACCGCGCTCCGACCTGGTTGAGATAATCCGGATCGCCGCGCAGGACGGCAGCATGGGCCAGGAGGTCGGCCCGGCGGGTCACGGAGTCGAGTTGCCGCAACAACTGTCGGCGCGCCCGGTTTCTCGCGCCTTCGATTTCGTGTTCCGTGGGGCCGTCGGCTCGCAACGGCTCGAGCACCTCCGAGATGGCGGATTCCAGTTCACGGGCCTCGACGCCCGGTCGGCCTGTGGCTACCACCCAGAGCATCCCGGCAGACTCGGTGGGCCAGACGAAGGCGCTCACATCAGCCGCGATTCGGGCGTCGTAGACGAGCGACCGGTAGAGGCGCGAACTCTTGCCTTCGGAGAGGAGCGAACACAGGACATCGGCCGGCTCGAATTCCGGATCGGGAAATGCCGGGGCGTGGAACATCAGGTATACCCGAGGAACGCTCACCCTGTCGGTGATGACGCCCGCACTCTTCACCCCCTCCGTCACCACCGGAACGGGCACCGACTCGGGTACGACACGCGCGGGAATCTCCCCGAACCAGTGCTCGGCTCGGGCGAATGCCGCCTCCGGATCGACGGCGCCCGAGATGACCAGGACCGCGTTGTTCGGACCGTACCACGACTCGAACCAGCCGCGCACGTCAACGAGCGACGCTGCGTCCAGATCCTCCATGTAGCCGATCGTAGGATGCCGGTAGGGGTGACCCGGTGGGTAGGCGAGTTCCAGCATCGTCTCCACGGCAAGTCCGTAGGGTCGGTTTTCGTACGATTGGCGGCGCTCGTTCTTCACTACGTCCCGCTGGTTGTCGAGCTTCTCCTGCGTGATCGCGGGGAGGAAGAACCCCATACGGTCCGACTCCAGCCACAGGGCGAGGTCCAGATCACCCGAGGGCAGGGTCTCGTAGTAGTTGGTGCGATCGAACCACGTCGTGCCGTTCAAGGTGCCGCCGGCCGCCTGGATCCGCCGGAAGTGCTCGCCCTCCGGCACGTTCTCCGATCCCTGAAAGAGCAGATGCTCGAACAGGTGGGCGAATCCACGCCGGCCCGGCGGCTCGTGGCGGCTTCCGACATGATACATGAGGTGAGTGGCGACGAGCGGTGCCGAACCATCGGGATGTACGATCACCCGGAGGCCGTTGGCGAGCGTCCGTTGCTCGATCCGAAAGGCGGCTTCCATCCCGGATCCGTGGCTGGTCAAGCTCCCTCTCAATCCCATCTCTGCGTGGTGAGAACGGGCTCCGAGGCCGGGAGCGTA
>JAMJQL010000072.1 GCA_023554245.1 Gemmatimonadota bacterium | reverse complement strand
GTCTCCACCGCGGCCTACGACGACCTGCCGATGAATGTCTCGCTTTCCAATGATCTTCTACTGATGGGCGGAGAGCTGATCGTGGGCGAGCTGCCACCGGTCCGTGCCGACGTGGCGATCCGCTTCGACGACTCCGTGGCGGGAACGGGAGCGAGATGGGGTGAAATCGGCGACCTCGCCGACACGGCTGCGGCCGACACGGTGGACGTGAGCGGACTCTTCCTCCACGTCGAGCCGGAGGGCGACGGGACGATCCGACCGGGCCAGCCGGCAGAATTCGTCGTGCGGCGGGGTCGTGACCCTGCGAGTGGGGAAGTTCTCACCATTGGGCCTTAGACCGTTTTTCAGACATCGCGCACGTCCACGTAGCTCTTACCGATGACCTGTGCAGGAGAATCCCTGTGCTGCAGCATCCTTAGATAGCGCACGCGGAGCGTAGCGAGGCGAGGTGCGTCAGCGAGGACGGCTTCTTTCCATGAGACGTCATCCGGAGCGATCCAGTAGAGCCAGTTGACTCCGCACTCCATGGCTTCACGCGCCACTGCCCTGGCCAGCGTCCAAGCCGCCGCGGAGGAGGCAGCAGTGACATCGAACAGGTACCAGGAACGGATCGCTTCCCCCGCGCGTGGGAAGTGAGGCCAGCTGCGGAGGCGCAGTAAGGGCAATCTGCTGGCCAGGCGCGCGGTCTGGACGGACAGCGGTACGGCCTCGATTGTCTCTCCCAGAATTGCGCTGTTGTCCCAGGCCGAACAGGACGCGGAATCGGGTCCCTTTCCCACGAGCCACGAGCGAACATGGCCCGTGCGCATTCGATCCCAGTCCGGGGGTGTGTAGAAATCAAACGGCCCCTCGCGGTCCAGGTGCCGCTGGTGAGCGACCTCCGGCGGGATGGTCGACGCGTCGCCGCAGGGAAGCTCCCGGCAGGCCGGGGCTATCAGGTACTCGTAGCTTCCCGAACGATCCGCTCCGAAATCCGAAATCAGATGCTCGGCCGCGCGATTGTCAGCTACTGTATACGTGTATCCCAGTTCGGCACGCTCGAACGCCCACTCGTGAGCGACCGACATCAGTCTTCGGGCGATCCCCTGTCCCCGGTAGTCCGGGTCCACCCGCAGATCGTACGCGAAGCCCGCCCGGATCCGTCGTCCAAACAGCTCTGCAGGCTTGATCGCTGAAGCGGTTATGCCCACGAGTCGTCCTCGGTCGCGAGCCGTCCAGATGGCCCATTCCGAGAACGACCTGGAGCGAAGCTGGAATGACTCACGCCGGAACGACAGACGGAGCTTCCGCCCCTGAGGACAGCGCCTTTCGAGGTCGAGTGCCTCATCGTCGTCAGTCGGCCTGAACCGGGCGATGTGAGTCGCGCCTCCGTCCCGGCCGGTCATGATGCAGCCTCCGCAACGAAGAACTCGTAGGCGAAGGCCTGATCCAGCTCTCGCAGCCGGTGTTCGATATCATGTAGACGGACGAACCGTTCCTCCAGGCCCGGGGGCCACGGGTCGCGCGTCAGAAATTGCCGGATCACGAGCCGAGCTCCGGACTCGGAACGATTGGCGACGAGATCCAGCAGATGCCTGAGGCCATCTTCATCGAGGTACGAGGTGAGGTCGGACAGCGAGAACGCATCGAATCGACCGCAATCCTCGAGCAGATACTCCCGCAGGTCGAGGTCCACGATCTCCAGCCCCTCTATACGATTTCGGATACGCTCCACGCCTTCTTCCGTGAGGTGGGGAGGAAGGTCCCGATGCGGAAGTCGGCCGGTCAGGATGAGACCCAGCATGAAGCTCGAGCTTGCCGGCCAGCGATGCAGCGCTTCCACCATCCGCGAGTGAATGGTGGGTCCCGGAGCGACCGCGGGCCGGCGATAGTAAGCTGGATCCCCAAGCAATATCCGCGACGTGAGGGGACTGAAGCCGATACGCAGGAAGGTCCGCCACCGGCCACAATCCCAGACGGACGCTGCCCGGGCGAGCTGTTCCGGGTCACTCGCTTCCAGCAGTCGGCTCCGAGCGACCGGACGCAGAATCCGGATCGCTCGACTGAAGCGATGAAGGTGACGTTCGAAGGCCCCGGCATACAGCACGCCACGATCGAGCATCCGCGGATGAGATTCCCACCAGAGGCGCGAGTTCTCCGGCAAGCTGCCGCGAAGATTCTTCCACACTTTGCGGCGCTCTGCCGAGGTAGATTCACGCACACCCAGGAATCGCAAGTATGAATCGAACGGCAGGTACGAGAGCGCCGCGATCTTCAGTCTCAGCAGATGGTTCTGCGGTGGAGCGAGGTCGATCGCGACCATGCGGACAGGTTCGGCGGCGAGTATGTCCAGCGGCCGGGCACCGCTGCCCGTGATGCATAGGACCCGCTGTCCGGACCGCGGCTGCAGCCCCTCGATCTCGGTGCGCCAGTCCTCGTTGATCGAGGAGTAATTCAAGCGGGAATAGAAACGGCGATCAGACATTCCCGCCTCCGTTCCGAAGCATGCCGTCCAGGAGACCGGCTCGTCGGTCCGAGTAAGGGGTGAGCCGCGCATCGTGAGTGGCGACGAGCACGGCAGCATTTCGCTCCCGTGCAATTCGGGACAGCGCGTCAGCTACGGAGAGTGCCGAATCACCGTCCAGGCTGGCAGATGGCTCGTCGGCCAGCACCAGGATCGGCCGGTGGACGAGCGCCCGAGCCACCGCGGCTCGCATTTCTTCACCTCCCGACAGCGCATCGGGGAAGCGATCAGCGAGCTTCTCGATCCCCAACCGTTCCAGCAGCTCATCCGCTGAACGGGCGGCCTCTGCGCGGCTGACGCCGGCAAGCTGACTTCTGAGCAGGAGGTTCTGGCGGACGCTGAGGGAGGTCAGCAAGTTCGCGTGCTGGAAAACGAAGCCGACGCAACTCGCCCGGAGCCGTCGTCGTTCTGAGGATGAGCGGCCACACAGGGATTCTCCACCGAGTTCAACCGATCCCGAATCGGCCGTGAGGAGACTGCCCGCAACTGCCAGCAGAGTCGTTTTTCCAGACCCGCTGGGGCCTTCCAGCATCACGAGTTCGCCGCGCCGAATCCGGAGACTCACGTCGCGTAACGCCGCGACCCGCTGCGCTCCGGAGCCGCGAGATTTGCACACCTGATCCAGCACGAGAGCGTTCATGGTCGAAACGCATCCACCGGATCGACGTTCCGCAGACGAAGCAGCGGGACGATCGCGGCGATCATTCCGACCATCAGAAATGACGGAATGACGAATCCCGTGTCGGCGAATCGGGGCGCCAGTTCGAGCGTGGGTATCCAGTATCTCAGCGAGCGGGCGATGATCAGCGCCACGCCACTGCCCAGCAGACAGCCGGCAAGCACCATCGCGAAGACATTGAGGAGAATGCCCCGAGCCGCCAGAAAGGCGGGAGTGCCGATAGCGAGGAGGATCGAGATCTCGCGGTGACGGTCTTCTACGGCGGAATGTACCAGCAGTCCCACGAAGATCGCAGCGATCAGAAAGCCCACGAGGGACAGCAGACTCTGCATCGGTCGAAATCCCGCGGCGACCTCTCGGACATTGTTCGCGACGAATCGGGATCGAGACATGCCCACGAACGCGGAATCGAGTTCGGACACGGACCTGGCTAGAGTCTCGGGCGCCGTGTCTCCATCGACCTCCAGCACGATGAAGGATACGGCACCGGGGAGAATTCCCAGCCTCGGAGCCGCGGATTCCGACACGAAGGCGAACTGGGTCGCAATGAGATTCGTGCGGTCGCTCACGCCGGACACCATGAACGGTACATCGTTGAGGAGCACGGTGTCGGTCGGTACGACACCGAGTCGCCACGCCGCGGCTCTGTCCAGGACCACCTCATGGGGGTTCGCGGGCGATCTGCCGCGGTCCATGAGAGGCGGACCTCCCAGACCGGAGGGAGCGCGATACCCGATCGCCAGGAGGTTCAGACCCGGTCCGGGATCCCGCGGTCGCGAAACACTGACGAATCCCCGCAGGACCGGCTCGGCTCGCAAGACTCCGGGCAGAGTGGCCAGCCGGGCCGCCGCACTCGAGGGCAGCAGACCCGAGTTGCGAATCAGATTATCCGATCCGCGTGGCGCCACCCAGACGTCGGCTCCATCCTGACCGACGAATGACGAGACTCCGGTGGTGATTCCGCGCGACACCGAGAAGAGGAGCAGGACGAGCAGGACGCACCCTGCAATCCCGGCAGAGGATGCAACGACTCGCGAGGGCCTTGCCGAAAGCGATCTTCTGACGAGATCGTGGCTGGTCATCTCACGATGTCCTCAGCCTGACGCGCCGGCGATGATGCTCGCCACCAGAGCGGCGGCCAGTGTTCCGATGGATACGGCGCCGGTCGTCCGGCGGCCATCGATCTGCTTTGCCCGAATTCTCGAAATCGTCGAGCAGGACACTTCTACCCGCTCGTTCGAACCTTCGACCGTCCCCGACAGAATATCGCCGAGCACGCTCGTATCTCGCAGTTCGAGCTCGGTATCGCCCGACACGACCCTCAGGTGCTCGGCCTGGCTCTCCGCGATCCACGTATGGAAGGGAGGAGGCACTTCGGCCCAGGTCTGACAGCCCGCAATCGAGCCCATCGAGGGCAGCAGGATGATCGTGATGAGCCTGAATCGTGTCCAATTTGCTCGATGTGTCATGACGCCTCCCGGCTCGGGTCTGTCCAAGACTCGCCGGGTACGGTCAAATTTCCATCAAGGCAGCGGAGGTCTGCCTGATGCAGTCGGATTTCGTGACAACCGGCTCATGGCAGCGCGTCGGGTTTACAACTGGGTGAAAGGAATCGACTCCTTGTTCCAGGCGGCGGTCGTTCAACTGAACTCAGATAGTGATTGGGAGCGGAATTGGCTCGACGCCGAGTCCCTGATACGACAGGCGGTCGGGGCGGGTGCGGCGTTCGTCGCGACGCCGGAAAACACGCCGTTCCTCGGGCCGCACGAAGAGAAGGTACGGAGGGCCGAGTCCCTCGACGGAGCGACCTGCCGCGCTTTCGGTGCCCTCGCCGAGGAACTGGGAATTCACCTCCTGCTCGGTTCGTTCGCCGAGCGCAGCGATGATCCGGATCGCTGCTACAACACCTCGGTCCTGTTCGGGCCCGACGGCGCAATGCTCGCCGCGTACCGGAAGATCCATCTGTTCGATGTAGACGTGTCGCCCGAGGTGCGTTTCGAGGAATCCGCGACGGTGCGCGCCGGAAGCGAATCCGTCGTGGCCCGGACGGAGTTGGGCGGGATCGGCCTCAGCATCTGCTACGACCTGCGGTTTCCGGCTCTCTACCAGTCGCTGCGGAACCAGGGCGCCGAGCTGATCATGATTCCATCGGCCTTCACGGCGACCACCGGCCGAGATCACTGGCACGTGCTCGTTCGCGCTCGCGCAATCGAGACGCAGTGCTTCGTGCTCGCCGCCGCTCAGCAGGGACGTCACGACGACGAGGGGCTCCGGGAGAGCTTCGGTCACTCCCTGATCGTCGATCCATGGGGCACCGTGCTGGCGGAGGTCGAGGGGGGAGCAGGCTTCGCTATGGCCGAGATCGACCTCGATAGGGTGGTCCGCGTGCGGGGTCAGATTCCGGTGCAGGAGCATGCCCGCTTCGAGGTAGCACTCGGACCGACGCCCCGGCCGGACTGACACGGCGGATCAGGTCGCCCCGCATGGGGTAGGCGGTGGCGTTGGGTCAGCGTGACCCCTTGCGGTGAGTCTGCGATTCACGTCGGTTACCGGGGTCGATTTTTCCAACGAGGAGACAGATTGGCCGGTTACACGCCCGACGAAGGGACGCGATCCGGCTGCCCGGTGCACGGTGAAGCGCTCTCGATCCTTCCCGGCCGGTCAGTCAAGCGTTGGCTTTATCTGCTTGCCGGCCTGCTGTCGGTAGGAGTGGGCTTCATCGGCGTGTTTTTGCCGGGCCTTCCAACCACGGTGTTTCTGATTCTCGCCTCGTATTGCTTCACGCGAAGCTGCCCGTGGCTCGAAGACCGGCTGGTTCGAGCTCCCGTGTTCCGACCCTATCTCCGTTACCTGGATGGGGATCGTGCGATGCCCGTCAGGGCTCGACTCGCTACGGTCGCGATGATCTGGGGCGCCACCAGCATCAGCCTGCTGATGGTCGGCTCCCGGGGGGCGATCCCTCCCTGGTTTGCCGCGGCGATTCTGAGCGCGGCTGCGATCGGATCGATCGTGGTCATGCTCCTCTTCCGCGGTGGTTCCTCGCCGGACGACGAGACTGCCTGAGCCGTTTCCGGTTTCCCGGACAGCCCGGGGGATTCCTGCCGCGGCGTCACGCTCGGAACTCGCAGCGTCATCGGTCGCGCTCGAGAGCGTCAAGGTGGCCCTCATCTTGCCTTGCAGCCTGAGATCTACATCGCAACTCAGCGGGAGGCACCAATGCAGCGCGTTCGATCGTTCGTCCCCCTGATTCCTGTCGTGCTCGGAGCCGCGCTCGTGCAAGGAAGCTGCTCGACCGATTCGGATGAATCCGCTACGGAGGAGCCGGTGGCAGTGATGTATGACGGCAATCCACTGCTCGAGGAGTGGGCAACGCCCTTCGGCGTGCCGCCCTTCGACGAGATCCGGAATGAGCACTACCTGCCTGCGTTCCGGGAGGCGATGTCGGCACATGCGACAGAGATCGCGGCGATCACCGCCAACGAACGGCCGGCTACTTTCGACAACACGATCGTGGCGATGGAACGGGCGGGACAGGACCTGTCGCGGGTCTCCCGTGTGTTCTACGCCGTCGAAGGGGCACATTCGAACGACGACCTGCGGGAGGTGGCGAGAACCGTCGCCCCGGAGCTGTCCAGCCACAGGGACGATATCCGCTTCGATCCAGACCTCTGGAAGCGCGTGGAGGCGGTGTGGGAAGGACGTTCTTCGGCCGGCCTGGATCCGGAGCAGGAGCGTCTGCTGGAAGACACCTATGACAGCTTCGTCCGCAGTGGCGCGGCGCTGGACGAAACATCCAAGGCCCGCCTGCGCGAGATCAACTCCGAACTCGCCGAGCTGTCGACGCGGTTCAGTCAGAACCTCCTCGCCGAGACCAACGACTTCGAGCTCCACATCGATGACCGGGCCGACGCCGGGCACATACCGGGCAACCTGCTCGTCGCCGCGGAGGCCGAAGCGAAGAAGCGGGGCCACGAGAGCGGGCTGTCGTTCACGTTGCAGCGGCCGAGCATCAACCCGTTCCTCCAGTACTCGCCGAACCGGGAGCTTCGGGAGAGGATCTTCCTCGGCTACGCGATGCGTGGGGACAACGACAACGACAGCGACAACAAGGCGATCCTCTCGCGGATGGCCGATCTGCGGGTCGTTAAGGCGAACCTGCTGGGATACGGCAGCTACGCCGACTACGTGCTATCGGACAACATGGCCGAGACGCCCGAGAGGGTCTACGACCTGCTCGACCGAATCTGGGAGCCGGCGATCGCGGCCGCGAAGGCGGACCGCGACGCGTTTCAGGCAATGATGCACGCGGACGGGGTCAATGGGGACTTCGAGGCCTGGGATTGGCGCTACTACGCAGAGAAGGTGCGGAAGGAGAGGTACGATCTCGACGAGGAGGCGCTTCGGCCCTACTTCGAGGTGAACGCCGCGCGCGATGGTGTGTTCCTGGTCGCGAACCGGCTGTACGGAATCACTTTCACCGAGTTGCCCGACGTACCTCGCTGGCATCCTGACCAGCAGGTATTCGAGGTGAAGGAGGCGGACGGGTCGCACATCGGCATTCTCTACATGGACTTCTTTATCCGGGACAGCAAGCGCGGCGGGGCATGGATGAACAGCCTCCGATCGCAGTCCCGTTTCGACGGAGAGGTGACGCCGATCGTGACCACCAATTTCAACTTCCCGGGGCCCACCGGCGATACGCCGGCGCTGCTTTCGTTCGGAGATGTCGAGACGCTCGCGCACGAGATGGGACACGCCCTGCATGGACTGTTTTCCGACGTCACCTACCGGTCGCTGTCGGGGACCTCGGTGGACCGGGACTTCGTCGAGCTGGGCTCGCAGATCATGGAGAACTGGATGGGCGAGCCCGAGGTGCTGGCTCTCTATGCGCGCCACTTCCGCACGGGAGAGCCGATACCGTCTGCGCTGATCGAAAAGCTCGATGCCGCATCGAAGTTCGACCAGGGATTCGCGACGTCGGAGTATCTCGCCGCGTCTTACCTGGACATGGCGTGGCACACCCTCACCGAGCCGGCGGGTGCCGAGCCGAGGGCGTTCGAAGCGGAGGAGATGGAACGAATCGGATTGATCGAGGAGATCATTCCGCGTTACCGCAGCCCCTACTTCGCACACATCTTCTCGGGGGGCTACTCGGCGGGCTACTACGCCTACATCTGGGCGGAAGTCCTCGACGCGGACGCGTTCCAGGCGTTCAAGGAGACGAGCCTGTTCGACCGCGAGACGGCGGGGCGATTCCGGCGCGAAGTCCTGTCTCAGGGCGGCACGAGACCGGGCATGGAGCTGTACCGCAATTTCAGGGGCCGGGATCCATCGATCGAGCCGCTGCTCGAGCGGCGAGGGCTGGACTGAGGTCGCTGAGAGCCGACGAAGAGCAGAAGGGCCGCCCCGATGCCTCGGAGCGGCCCTTCGATCATCAGGGGGCCCGGAGTCCCCCTCGCCGAATCAGACCTTTACGACGTTGGACGCCGCCGGACCCTTCTCACCCTGGACGACGTCGAACTCCACGATGTCGCCCTCGTTGAGGCTCTTGAATCCTTCCGCCTGGATGGCGGAGTGGTGCACGAAGTAGTCTTTGCCGCCTTCATCGGGCGTGATGAAGCCGTAGCCCTTCTCGTCGCTGAACCACTTCACGGTGCCACGCATGCGCATCGTCCTGCTCCTGTGTTCGGTCAACGTTCGGAGTTCGGACGATACCGCAGCTTCCGACCGCTTGACGCACTCGCGGACTCGACCCCCGCGCTGGGTCCGGGGCCACCTGGCCCGGGCAGATTCCTGAAAATCTGTGCGACAAGTCTCGCTTGACGAAGCCCGGAGGTCAAGTGTGCCGGTGCCTCCCGAATCGCACCCGTTGAGCCCTTACTCTGGCTCCCCGAACCGCCGCGGATCATCTTCCTTGCGATCACCCGCCGGCGACCCCGGAGGGAGTCACGGCGCCCGACCGCAAGTGGACACTCAGGCCGGCAGCCGCACCTGTTCGATCTCAGGCGAGAGGAAGGCACAGTTGGGACGATCCGTGCGAATTCGAGCCTTCATCGCCGCGTGTGTAGCGATCGAAGCATTTGCGCTCGTACACCCCGGTCCGTCTGCGTCTCAGGTCCCGCCCGAGGACTCCGCCCTCTCCCGTCCGGCAGTAGAGGCACTCGTCGACCTCGCGATCCGAGCCTACGGGGGAGAGGAAGCGCTCGCCGCGGCCGGACAGGTCGTGCAGCGGGGTAGCGTGACTTCAACGATGCGAGGCGGCATCGGCGGTCGGCTCGTGCGGGTGTACGAGCGGCCGATACGCCTCCGGGTGGAAATCGACTATCCGGGAGCCGAAACCGAGGTCAGGATCCTCGATGGAGGGCGTGGCTGGAGAAACGGAGGCGAGGCGAGCGGTCCGATGTACCGATCGATGCTGCTGCAAGCGGCTCGTCTCGGAATGCCGGCCGTGCTGTCGGAGTTTCGCGCAAGCCTGGAGGATCGCGGTACGGTGGCGAGGGAAGGACGGGAGCGGCGCATGCTGGCACTGAGCTTTCATCGCGGTCTCGAAGTCATTGCGGAGATCGACCCCGAGACCGGTCACGTGCTGCGATCCGAGGGAACGATCAGCAGTCCGGACGGCGAGGTCACGCTCCGGTTCGCTACCGAGTACTCGGATTTCCGGGAGGTCGAGGGGATCCTTGTACCCTTCCACGAAGTGAACTGGGCCCAGGGGCGCCGCACCGGTGAAACGCAGCTGGAGAGCGTGAAATTCGAGACGGATCTGCCGCCCGGGACATTCCACCCGCCAATCGAGAAGGCGGATGAACCGGAGGTGAGGCGGACCCGCATCTGATGGGTGCATTGACGTCACGTCCTGCACCCGTGATCCGACGGGATCGAGTCACGACCGGCGTCGGCTGACGCCCCGTCCCCGCGGACCCTTCCTGTACCACCCGTTCACGGTGATCCGGACCGAGGATTCGTCACCAGCCTGCACCGTCCTCGTCGGCTCGACGGGAAGCAGATCGAATCGCGCCAGCAGTTCGTCCAGGTCTGCGGCGTCGAGCAGGTAGTGACGGCCGGACTCGTGGCCGACGTGGACGCCCGGCTCCTCGGGCAGCGGTCGCCACGGGATTCCCTCGAGGGCCGTCCCCGGCGCGAAGCTCGCCAGCAGGAGCTCTCCGCCTTCGTCGAGCACGCGGCTCGATTCGGCGATCGCGAGTTCGAACGAATGCCTGTCCGGGGCGCTGTGGTAGACGCCCAGCGCGAGTACGAGATCGAACGACCGGTCGGCGAAAGCTCCCAGATTCTCCATGCGGCCCAGCCGAATGCGCCGAGCTGCTTCGCGTTCACCGATGACGAATCCGACCCGGAGTCGGGTCCGGCGGACCATGGCCTCCGATGCGTCGATCGCGTGCAGGTCGCAGCCCAGTTCCGCGAGCAGCTCTGCATTGCGGCCTCCCGCGCACCCGATGTCGAGCACCCGCAGGCTCCGGGGACGCTCACACTTCGACAGCCAGTCCTTGAGTCGGGCGTCCGGCTCGCGACTCGCGAATCGCTCGACGACTTCGGGTCGCTCCCAGAATGCCCTCGTCTCGTCGTGCATGAACTGCTCCGCAGCGGGATGAATTCCGGCCCATGGCGCGTCGCCGGGGGTGACCTGACCGGCAGGAGCGATACGGTAGCCCGTGCGCGTCGGACTCGCTAGAATCCCCAAGCAAGGGGCACGGTGTCCGTCCCGGTGTCGGATCAGCGAAACGCATCCATAGCAAGAGGATAGAGGATTCATGCAAGATTTCCTGGAGCGCCTCGGTATCGAGGACCGGAATCTCGGCGGATTCGCCGGCAACTGGGTGGGCTCAGGACCCGAGCTCGAAGTCACGACGCCCATCGACGGGTCGGTGATCGCATACGTGAGACAGGTGAGCGAGGAGGAAGCCGACCGGATCGTCGCAAAGGCGCACGAGGCCTTCCTCGAGTGGCGGAAGATCCCGGCACCGAAGCGGGGCGAAGTCGTTCGCCAGCTCGGTCTCGCCCTGCGCGAGCACAAGGAAGATCTCGGCCGGCTCGTGAGCCTGGAGATGGGCAAGATCCGCGCGGAGGGCGAGGGGGAAGTGCAGGAGATGATCGACATCTGCGATTTCGCGGTCGGTCTTTCACGACAGCTCTACGGAAACACCATGCAGTCCGAGCGTCCGGATCACCGGATGTTCGAGCAATGGCACCCGCTGGGCGTCGTGGGCGTCATAACCGCGTTCAACTTCCCGGTCGCCGTCTGGAGCTGGAACGCGGCCCTCGCCGCGGTCTGCGGCGACTCGACGCTGTGGAAGCCTTCGAGCAGCGTGCCGTTGTGCGGTATCGCCGTGACGCACATCGCGGAGAAGGTCTGCCGGGCCAATGACGTGAACCCGGCGATCTTCTCACTGTCGGTCGGGAAGGGATCGGTGGTCGGCGAGAGACTGCTGCGGGACAAGCGAATTCCGCTGGTGTCGTTCACCGGCAGCACGAACATGGGCACCCGGGTGGCCGAGGTCGTCGGCAAGCGGCTCGGCCGCACGATCCTCGAGCTGGGCGGAAACAACGCGATCGTCGTAACGCCGAGCGCGAACATGGACCTGGTGTTGCCGGCCATCCTGTTCGGCGCCGTCGGTACGGCCGGGCAGCGCTGCACGAGCACGCGTCGAATCATCGTGCACGAGTCGATCCGAGAGGAGCTCGTCGATCGACTCGCAGCCGCCTACGAGGGAATCCGTATCGGCGATCCGCTGAACGACGATACCCTGATGGGTCCGCTGGTCACGAAGGGCGCCGTCGAGGACATGATGAACGCCCTGGACAGGGTCAAGGCCGAGGGCGGAGAGATCGTGGCGGGCGGCAAGCAGCTCGGCGGCGACGATTACCCGGGTGGCCACTACGTGACTCCTTGCATCGCGACGGTCGAGAACGAGTACTCGATCGTCCAGGAAGAGACTTTCGCGCCGATTCTCTACATCATCGGATACGGCAAGAAGGGCTCGTCCGCGAAGGAAGCAGTCGGAGAGATCGGGGAGGCGATCGGGATACACAACGATGTACCTCAGGGTCTCTCTTCGGCCATCTTCACCGACAGCGTGCGCGAGGCAGAGTACTTCCTCTCACACCGGGGCAGCGACTGCGGGATCGCCAACGTCAATATCGGCACCAGCGGCGCCGAGATCGGCGGAGCGTTCGGTGGAGAGAAGGAGACCGGTGGCGGACGAGAGTCGGGCTCGGACTCGTGGAAGGCGTACATGCGCCGCCAGACCAACACGGTCAACTGGAGCGAAGACCTGCCGCTGGCGCAGGGAATCAGCTTCGGCTGATCCGACGGCCCGGGGATGTCTCGGCATCCCCGGGCGGCTGGCCGCCCGGTCCGGGCAAAAACGCGCCATCCGTTCGAAGGTGCAGCGTGATGGCTGACAGCAACTGCTCCAGGCCCTCCCGACCCTTGCGCAGCGCCAGGGAATACAACCGCTGCCAGCCGCGCTCCGTCAGGATTCGGCCTCCCGCGGCTCCGGACAGGCCTGCCGCGGCCACGCCCAGCGGAGCCAGGGCCGCTCCCCCCGCGATCGCACCGCCGAGAACGGCAGCTGCGCCCAGCACTCCGACGACGCCGCCTCCGAGCGTGAGCGCGCTCGCGATGCCCAGCGCGAGCCCGTAGTTGAGCTTGCGGGAATAGCCCAGCGGGCTGCGGATCGTGACTTCCGTGGCAGCCCCCTCGTCGACCGAGTGCAGCGAGACGATCAGCTTCTTCAGGTCGGCCCAGGCCATGGCGGTCGCGAAGCCCGCGAACGGACTCGACAACCCCCCGTCGAACTGGCCCGGCACGACGAAAACGAACAGCTCCGTGCCTTCGGAAGAGATCTTCTCGGTGGCCTCGAGGCGGAGTCCGAAGGGCGCGTGTGGAAACACCCGGGCCATGGCATCGAGAACGGTATCGAGCGGAGCATCGTACGTGCGTCGAACCTCGACCCGCTTCTGGTCCGTTCCGAGAAACCGGCGCATCGCACGCGCGGAGCGTGACCCCTCGATGTCGTCGTCGGCGCCGAAGCGGCGTTCCACCCATGCGAGCTCGACGTACTCCGGGGGGATGCCCGCCGACTCTGCCGCCGCCTTGATCTCGACCAGCGACAGGCTGGCGTCACCTTCGCCGCTGAACACCCTCTGAAGAGCGGTGCTTCGGTCACGTTCCTCGGCGCGCCGTGCCTCTTCCTCCTGCAACTCGGCGGCTCGGCGCCATAGGGCGGCCGCAGCCGCTTCGTCGAACCGCCGATCGCGGTCGAGCGGAGAGGGAATTCCCGGATCTGCCATCAGAAACTGATCATGCCACGGACTTCGAACCAGTTGTCACCGCTCCACTTGTAGCGGCCCATCAATTCGAACAGGGCAATCCTGAGACCGACGTTCGGGAGAACGCCCCCATCATCCACGGCCGTGAAGTAGCCCAGGTCCACGCCAGCGAACAGCATCGAGAGGTACACCCGGGCTCCGGCCGTCAGGCCGAACACGTCCTTGTTGTCGAAGGCCGTGCCGTCTTCACGAGTGCCGTCCTCGGCAGGGAATCGATTGTAGCTCAACTCGCCTACCCCAGAGAGTATGCCGAGAATGGCTATTTCTCCGGTTCCGGCGATGCCCCAACCTGTCTTCACCTCGTCGTCGAAGCTGCCGGTGGGAAAGAGCAGCTTGCCGCCAACCCCGATGCCCGATCGTACCTGTGCCGCCGCCGCCGGGGGCAGCGCGAGCGCGACGGCGCCAGCCGTCAGGATCAGCCTCAGTCCTCTCATCGTCGATGTCTCATGGATGTTGCAGAGCGCCGGGAGTCGACGCCTCGATCGGCCGACTCCCGGCTCGCCTCAAGAGAGATCAGAACGAGACGCCACCAAAGATCTCGAACCAGTTCTCACCGGTCCACTTGTACCGGCCGCCAACATCGAGGAAGAGGAATCGGAAACCGAGTCCCGGAAGCAAGGAGAACTCGTCAAGCTCCGTGTAGTAGCCGCCATCGAGGCTAAAATAAATGATCGGCAGCTGGAGACGGGCGCCGATCAGGAAGCTCCAGATGTTCCAATCGTCGATCGTCGCACCTCCGCTGACGTCTTCTCCGTCGAATTTGTTGTATCCGACCTCGCCCCGGAGCTTGACGAGGGGGATGATCGTGAAGTCGCCGGTGGCGGCCAGGCCCCACCCGGTCTTGGCGACGTCGTCGAAGGAGCCGGTCGGGAAGAGGATCTTCCCGCGGGCCCCGATCCTGAATTGGGCCTCCGCCGTGCTCGGCAGCGCTACGAGGGCCAGCGCGAGGATCAATACGAACGAGAGACGTTTCATGAGGAGACTCTCCAGGCTGCGTGATCGACCTTGCTTCAGAATCGAGGTCAGACCGGGCGAATCCCACCCTGAAGGCGAGCTCCGCTGGACGCCTCGACCCTGAAAGGGCACCTTCCACAAGAGACAGGGCCATGCGCCTGTCGGTCAAGACGTGACCGGGATTCCTTTCGGGAGGAGCAATCCGTGGAGTGGGTCGTTTCGCTGTTCGCCGGGGTTGGCCTCGCGGCCGCGACCGGCTTCCGGGTCTTCGTTCCTCTGCTCGGGATGAGCGTTGCCGCGAAGATGGGGATCCTGACTCTCTCGCCTGGCTTCGACTGGCTGTCCAGCCCGGTAGCGATGGTAGCGCTGGCGATCGCGACGGTACTGGAAGTCGGGACCTATTTCGTCCCGTGGCTCGACAACGCGATGGACACGATCGCCACACCTGCCGCCGTCGGAGCGGGGACGGTCGCGGCGCTCTCCGTGCTCGGAGATGGCTCCCCCTTCCTTGCCTGGGTGCTCGCGATCATCGCGGGCGGAGGGACGGCCGGCGTGGTCCACGCCGGAACGGCCGGGGCCCGCGCCGTCTCGACCGCCTCGACCGGCGGAGTTGCCAATCCCGCGCTGGCGCTCGGAGAGCTGGTGGCATCGGTGTCGATGACGGTGATTTCGATCCTCGTGCCGATCGTGGCAGGTGTGCTCGTGATCGTGCTGTTGGGCTGGGCCGCTCGAAGAATCAGAGCGTGGCGCGCGCGAGGGGCTTCCGGAAGCGGTGCTGCCGCCTCTCGGCCCGGGACGTGACCGGGACGGGTCGGGCTCGGGACGCGGCCCTCGCCCCGCGGCCCTCGCCGTCACCGGCATCTATCGGCGCGCCGGAAATTCCAGCGAACCGTCAACGCCTCTCTACGAGGCGTGCAAGCAGTGCCAGCGGAAGCAGCAGACTGTTCCACACTTCACTCACGGTGGTCTCCGCTCCTGGTGATGCGATTCAACCAGCGGGCCGCTCGCTCTCAGATGATGCCGGGTGTCTGCAACGATGCCGTAAATGGCAGGAGCCGGTGTCGTAACGAATCTCGAAACGGGAGGCAAAGATGGCCGAAACTCCATCGACGATGCTGGCTCTGGGGACGCCGGTTCCGACGTTTCAGCTGGAAGACGCGGTGAGTGGCCGGATCGTATCTGGAACGGACTATGGTGGATCTCGGGCGCTGTTGGTCATGTTCATCTGCAACCATTGCCCATTCGTGAAACATGTCGTCGGAGAGCTGGGCCGGCTCGGGGAGGACTACCTCTCCCGGGGAGTCGGCATCGTCGCGATCAACTCGAACGACGTCCGACTCTATCCCCAGGACGGGCCGGAGCGAATGAAGGAACTGGCAGACGGGGAGGGGTGGGGATTCCCGTTCCTGCTGGATGACACCCAGGAGGTGGCGAAGAAATTTCGTGCGGCGTGCACGCCCGATTTTTTCCTGTTCGGCAGCGACGGCCGGCTCGCGTATCGAGGGCAGCTCGACGACAGCCGTCCACGCAACGGTCGACCGGTGACCGGACGGGATCTACGGGCGGCGCTGGATGCGGTGCTCGAAGATCGGCCGGTTCCCGAGCCCCAGGTTCCGAGTGTTGGATGTAACATTAAGTGGACGCCGGGAAATGTGCCCAATTACTACGGTTAAGCCGGTCGGTCAGCGTTGAAATTGCAGGGCGAGTCCGTCCGGCGTGGTGACACGGAGGATGCCGTTCGCAACCGTACCCCGATAGCCTGCAACCCCCTGGCGGTCCGGCACGAAGAAGATCGAGTCGAGGGCGAAGGTCCCCCAGAAGCCGCTCTCGAGGTAGGCCTCGTCACCGTTCTTGTCCCTGACCTCGAGGACCAGGTCGTAGTCGTTGCCGATCAGCAGGGACATCTGGCCTTGCAGCAGAACGGTGGACTGCGAGCCGCCCACCGATACGGGCAGCGAAGCACCGTCCACCGTCTGGAGGGTGTAGTCGCCCACCTGGCCGGCGGGACCTGTCGGTCCACTCTCGTCATCGCTGCACGCCGCGAGAGCGAGCGCGGCCAGCGGGAACAGAAGGACTGCAGCAGCGGCGCCTGGTGATCGCATTCTCGAGTCTCGCCCGGGTTCTCGTCCGACCGGGTCAGCTCATTGGCCCGGTATCCAGGCAACAAGGTCCGGGCGCACCCGATCTGAGGCAAGCCGGACCTCGGAGAATCGGACGCGCTGGTCAGCGCTGGCTCGACGTCTCCAGCGGGTATCCATCGCGGATCATCTCCACGATCTTCGGCCCCGAGACGGGCGCGGAGAACAGGTATCCCTGCGCGCTTCCGCAACCGATGCTCCGGAGAAATCGGAACTGGTCCTGAGTCTCGACGCCCTCCGCGATCACCTCCGCTTCGAGCGTGCGCGCCAGCTGAACGATGGTACGAGCCACGGCCAGCTGGTCGGTTCCCGACCCTCTGCTTCCACTGACGAACGAACGGTCGATCTTCACGGCGTCGATCGGCATGGCGTGCAGCAGGCGTAGCGAAGAGAAGCCGGTGCCGAAGTCATCGATCGCGATCCGGCAGCCGAGCTTCCGGATCTCGTCGAGCGCTTTGACCGACGCAGCCGGATTCGCCATCAGATCGGACTCCGATATGTCGAACCGGAACTGCTCGCAACGCAGGCCATGCCGGGTGACGATGTCCTTTATCCGCCCGGCCGTCCGTTCGTGGAGGATCTGCCGGGCCGTCACGTTGAGATCGATCGTCGGGACGGTGCGGGTCAGCGCTTTCTGCCAGGCCTTCACCTGTTCGCAACTTCGCTCGAGCAGCCAGACGCCGAGGTCGTGAATCAGGGGCGACTGCGCCGCGATCGGGATGAACTGGTCGGGCGGGATGAGCCCGTGTTCCGGGTGGCGCCAGCGCAGGAAGGCTTCGATTCCGTCGATACGGCCATCCTGAAGCGAGACGATCGGCTGGAATTCGAGGAACAGCTGCTCGCTGGAGAGCGCTTCTCCAACTTCCACTTCGACCCGGCGACGGATCTCCTCTTCGTGCTGGGCCGCCTCATCGAACACCGCGACAGGTGTCCGGCTGACTCTCGATCTGGTCAACGCGGAGACGGCATCGCGCAGCACGGGGCGTGCCCTGTCGTAGGCCGGTCCTCCGAAAACGACTCCGACCCGGACACCGAGCACCGTCTCCGACGACCCTGACCAGATCGGCCGTTGCAGCTCCTTGACGATTCTGTCCGCGATGCGAAGCGCCTCGTCGAGGACGCGGATCTCCTCGAGAACCACCACGAACGTGGCTGGATCGAAATGGGCGACGGTGTCGGCACTTCTAACCTGCGCCAGAAGTCGGCGAGACAGAGCCGAGGTCACGATGTCGAGACCCTCCTCGCCCGCCTCGATGGCTACCTTCTCCAGGCCGTCCGCCGATATGGCCAGAACGGCGAACAGGTTCTTCGGCGAACGCTGCCGACGTCGGATCGCCTGGTCGATCCGGTCTTCGAGTATGGCTCGTCGCGGCAGGTCCGTGCGCGCATCGTAGAGCGGTTCGGATTCCGATTCGGTTTCCTGAGGTTTCGCCACGCCGGGCACCTGCTCCGATCTCGCGCTCGAGGGAACGAGCTCGAAGCTCTGCTCCTGATCATCCGCGGCCGGGCCGCCAGGCACGGCCGCTTGGGCGTCGTATGGTGGCACACCGGGGAGTTCATTGGAATCTCGTGACCGGTACGTCTTCAGGTGGGCAGCCGCCTCGATCTCCGCGATCTCTGTCTCGAGGTGCTCGATTCGGGCGTCCCTGATCTCGAGTTGTGCCTGCAGAGCCTCGCGCTCGGCGACCAGCCTGCGACTGTGCCGCGCGGCACCCGCCACTGCCGCGCGAAACCTGTCGGCTACCGCGATGCTCTCGAGTTGGTCGCCCACCAACCTCAAGGCGAGCAGGAAAGGCTCACCTTCTTCAATGGTACGGTCGGTGAACAGTTGCAGCGTGATCGCCGGCCTGCCTTCCGCCGCCACGTCGAGGTACACGGCGCACGACAGCCCCGACATACGTGCAGCACCTTCCACGGCCGTGACGGTGGCACCCGCCAGCCGACGGCAGGAGATCCCGTCCGCACCCGCAGAACCGAAGGCGAGATGCGGGTTCTCGGAGAGCGCGGAATGCAACGCTGCGAGCCGCCGATCGGGCAAGTCCGAGCGCCAGACGTACGCGCCGTCTTCTTCCGCGGCATCGTGGAGCCGGGCCCGACCAAAGGCGACGGGTGTGGTGGCACACAGAGACTCGAGTGCTGTTTCGACCGCATCCCGCAGTGAGCCGGACTTCTCTGCGAGTCGCGCAATCGAACCGATGAGGGCCGTCAAGTCGATTCGCCGGTCGATCGTCATGTGATGCGATGCTCCTGGCGTTGCAGTTCGTGGTCGATACGGGGCGATTTGCCATCCACCTCGTTCGCGTTCCGGTCGGGCGCCCGTGAACCCGTTGGGGTCGAATCCCACAGTCGCACGCCATTTCACAGTCGATTGCTCCGATGCCCCCATTTTCTCGACCTCTCGTGGCGAACCGGGGGCGCGAGCGCCTCGCTCCGGTGCAAGACTCTCGCCACCCGGTCCGCAAATTCCGCGCGCCGGCAGGGTGGTGGTTCGATCGGCGGTCACGCGGCATGAACATCGTGCACAACACGCAGAATTGAGTAGCGGCAGGAAACTCCTGATTCCCGATCCAGCCTCTATTTACGGGGTGAAAGACGCGGCACGCTTCCCGCGACGTCTCGGAATGCGATCTCACGAGAGGAGTAAGCCAATGCGACGATCAGGCGCGACGATTCTCGCCCTGCTGCTGACTGGCGCATGCGCGGGAAATGAACTCGTAGTGGACGGAAATCCGCGGCCGGACACTATCGGGCGGACCGTTCAGGTGGCGCCCACATCCACGCACTCGAATGGAGAGAGAGTGGGGAAGCCCGGGAAGTCCAGTGCCGCAACGCTGGGGATTCCGCCCGGGCACCTTCCGGACCCGGGGAGTTGTCGCGTGTGGCTGCCGGGGGAGGCACCTGGGCTCCAGAAAGACCTCGCAGCAGGCGACTGCTCCTGGGTTGCGACTCAGGTTCCGGCTGGAGGATGGCTGGTCTGGAGGCCGACCCGAAACCACAAGGAAGTGGTGGTTCGGGAATACGGGTCCGACTCGAGCATGCTCTGGACTCGAATCTACGACGCAGCCACTGGTGTGCTCCTTCACGAGGACGCGAGGGGCGAGTAGCGCGCTGACCGCCTGTCCGAACGCAAGACACCCCCGCCCCGGCCGAGGCCGAAGCGGGGGTGCGGTCGATCATGTATCCCGGGGTCAGTCCTCGCGGCCGCCCCTCAGAATGTCCTGCAACTTGTCCAGTTCTTCCCAGCGACCCTCGGATGCGAGCTGAGCCTGTTCCGGCCACGTCTTCGGCTCGTGCATCTGGAACCGCTCTCCGGCGGCGTCGAGAATCTCCTTCAGGCGGCCGACATCGGTCTTCGACAGTGCGGCCCAGGTGTAGATCTTCGCCCCGAACAACAGCTCCTGGATCTTCGGGCCGATCCCTTCGATCCGGGTCAAGTCGTCAGGATTCGCCGCGACCCTGTACTGGTCGAGCTCGACCAGGAGGAGCTTCATCCTGGCGTCGGCTTCGTCTGCGCGGTTCTTGTGCGCTTCGACATCGGCCTTGAGCTGGGCGATCAGGGACTCGTGCTCCTTCGAGGCCCCTGCGCCTGCGGCCGCGGCCTTCAGCTTCGCCTCGAGGTCGGCGAGCTTCGCCTTCCAGTCACTCTCCGCGCGATCGAACTTCGCACGCCATTCGGCGATGGTGTCCTCGATCTTCTTGTCACAGCCGCGGCTCCAGAGCCACCAGCCGAGCAGGAGACCGAGCAGGAACGCCGCTAGAAGGCAGAGCAGGATCTGCGTGATCAAATAGGTCATGTTTCCAATCTCCTCAGTCTAGCACCCGGAATTCGGTCCGGCGGTTGCGGTGCCGGCCCTCTTCCGTCTCGTTGTCGGCGATCGGTCGGGTCTCCCCGAAACCGGTGGTATCGAACCTGTCACGGGCGAGCCCGAGCTCAACCAGGTAGTTGCGGACAGACTCTGCCCGTCGCTGGCTCAGGTCCATGTTGAAGTCGTCTTCGCCCACGCTGTCGGTGTGTCCCGCGATCTCCACGCGCACGCCCGGAAGCGAAGCGAGCGTGGCGGCCACCTCTTCGACCGTGGCTCTGCCTTCGGCGGTCAGCGCGTCGCTGTCAAAGTCGAATTCGACCACCCGGCTGGCCACGAACTGATCGAGTCCGCGCTGCAGCTCGTCGGCCGTCTCGTGCGCCCGCGTCTCGAGTCGATCAACAATCTCGAATCCCGGGAACAGCTGGCCGAGCCGTTCGATGACGCCCTGGCGAACTCTCTCTGTCGGGACGCGGCCGGAAACGGTGACCTGGCCGTCCTTTATGGAGATCTCCGGGTCCAGAACCCGTGCCGCCAGCAGTCGGATCGCAGAGGGGAGCTCCCCGGTCCACGCCGCGTC
>JAMJQL010000071.1 GCA_023554245.1 Gemmatimonadota bacterium | reverse complement strand
CCGATGGAGCTGATCCCTCGGAGCATCGAGACCTTCACGCGGCAGCTGAAGCGAGCCGGGATCATGTACGACTGGTCGCATACCGTGACCACCACCGATCCCGCCTACTACCGCTGGACGCAGTGGATCTTCCTGCAGCTGTACGAGGCCGGCCTGGCCGAGAAAAAGGAGGCGCCGGTCAACTGGTGTCCCTCCTGCAAGACGGTGCTTTCAAACGAACAGGCCCAGGGTGGTCTTTGCGAACGTTGCGGGACGGAGGTCGGTCAGCGGCTGCTCAGTCAGTGGTTTTTCAAGATCACGGATTACACGGAACGGCTTCTCGCTGATCTTGACTGGATCGACTGGTCCGCGTCGACCGTAACGGCCCAGCGCGACCATATCGGCCGCTCAGAGGGTGCATTGCTCCGATTCCAACTCGCCGCAGTTCCGGACCGGGTGATAGAAGTATTCACGACCCGTCCAGACACGCTGTACGGCGCCACCTTCATGGTGTTGGCGCCCGAGCACCCGCTGGTCAACATTTTGACCACCGATGCAAGGCGTGAGGAAGTCTCCGCGTACAAGAAGGCAACCGCAGCGGTCGATTTGAAGGAGCGCAAGAGGACTGAGGGAAAGGAGAAGACCGGCGTCTTCACGGGTGGATTCGCGCTGAATCCAGCGACCGGCGAGGAGATCCCCGTGTGGATCGCGGATTACGTCCTGATGGATTACGGGACGGGAGCGATCATGGCCGTTCCGGGGCACGATCAGCGAGATTTTGACTTTGCGACTCAGTTCGGCCTGGAAATCCGTCCGGTCGTCGCGCCGCCCGCGATCGTCGAGGCGGCGGAGAACGCGTCGACGGTGGAACTCGAGCTGGGCGAGTCGGCGTTCGTCGAGCATACCGAGGGCGAGCGTCTGATCAACAGCGGCGCGTTCAGTGGCATGACGGCGGTCGAGGGCGGCGAGAAGATCGTCGCTTCGCTGGGAGCCCAGGGACTTGCTGAGCCACACGTTAATTACCGGCTGCACGACTGGTGTATTTCCCGGCAGCGCTATTGGGGACCACCGATCCCGATCATCTACTGCGACGTGTGCGGCACGGTGCCCGTGCCCGAGGAAGACCTGCCGGTCCTGCTGCCCCACGTGGAGCAGTTCAAGCCGGGGGACGATGGCATCGCCACGCTGGCGAAGGCGGAGTCATTCTACCGCGCGACCTGTCCTTCCTGTGGAGGAGAGGCGCGGCGGGAGACGGACGTCTCGGACACCTTTCTCGACAGCGCCTGGTACTTCCTTCGCTATCCGAGCACCGACTTCGATGACCGGCCGATAGACGAGGCCCGGACCCGGCGCTGGCTGCCCGTGGACATGTACATCGGGGGCGAGGAGCACGCCCGGCTGCACCTCTTGTACTCCAGGTTCATCACCATGGCGCTGCACGACCTCGGGTATCTGACCTTTGAGGAACCGTACTTGCGATTTCGTAAGCACGGGCTGATCATCAAGGACGGCGCCAAGATGTCGAAATCGAAGGGCAACGTCGTGAACCCCGACGAGTACATCGACCGGTACGGCGCCGACACCTTCCGCACCTACCTGATGTTCCTCGGCCCCTATCAGGAGGGCGGAGATTTCCGAGAGGCGGGGATCGCGGGGCCTCAGCGCTTCCTGAGCCGGGTCTCGGACGCCGTCGAAGCGGCCGTCGAGGCCGGAGCGACCGGGTTTCCCGATCCCGATATCGAGCGGTCGCTCCATGCGACGATCCAGCAGGTGACCGAAGACTTCGATTCACTCTCCTTCAACACCGCGATCGCGGCGCTGATGGAGCTGCTCAACGAGCTGCGTGCCGGTGGACGCGTGCCCACCCTCGACGAGGTCCGGCCGTTCGTCGTCATGCTCGGCCCCATCGCGCCTCACCTCGCCGAGGAGCTGTGGGAGTTGCTGGGGAACGAGTCCAGCCTGTTCGACCACGCCTCCTGGCCGGCGTTCGATCCGGCGAAGCTGGTGACCGACCAGGTGGAGCTGCCGGTCCAGGTAAACGGCAAGCTTCGGGGCACGATCTCGGTGCCGCGCGGGGCGGATGCGGAAACCGCCCGCGAGGTGGCGCTGGCCGATGAGGGCGTACAGCGCCACGTCACGGACGGTCAGATCGTAAAGGCGATCTACGTACCGGACCGTCTGCTGAACTTCGTGGTGCGGAGCTAGCAGCCGGCCTCGAGCATCGTGATCGTCAGCTCGAACGGCATGGTGTGGGTGGACCCGTCGCCCAGACAGGTCGCCGCCGCGTCGGTGCCGTCGGTAGAGACGATCCAGGTCGACGCATCGGTCCGCTGCACCTGAACGCCCGCGTCGAACGAGAGCACGTTACAGACGTTGAACTGAGCGGGAACCCCCGTCCGCGGCGTGTCGCCGACGGCCATCGTGCAGATGTCCTCGACGCTCAGGAACGCGCCGACCTCGGCCCTCGCGGGCTCGCGCGGCTCATCGAATTCGAACACGATCACGCGCTCCGTGCCGCAGGTTCGCGCGAGCTTCCTCTTCCAGTCCCGGTCCGGGTCCATGCGGGCGTCGTCGAAGTTTCCGATGTTGCCCCATACACCGCATTCTCCGTCGACGTAAGCGTGATCGCTCAGATCGGGTCTCAGCTCTGCGTCACTGCGGACCTGATCACCGTCCCGATCCGCGAAGGTGACTGCGATCGGCCACTCCTCCGGCTCCTCCACCGGCGGAGGCTTCTTGAGCAACTCCGTCGCCGAGTCCGCGTCCGTCGCGACGGGCGAATCTCCGCATCCTACCAGGCCGAGGAGGAGAATCGAGCACAGTGAAACTCCGAGTTTTCTCATGACGCTCTCCTTTGGTTCTGCGACTGTCTCCGGCCAGCCTCTGATTGGCGGTCGACCGGCGGAGTGCATAAGATTCAAGCTGTGTAGCCGCGCCCCACCGACCGACCTCCAGATGTCCGTTCCGGATAGAAACTGGCGGCAGCCTGTCACGCCGTTCTCACGACCCTCGTGACAGGGGATGGGAGAGCATGGTTCGACTGCGTGTCCTCGGTACACTCGAAGTAGAATCCGAACCGGGCGGAGCCAGGAGCGCGCTCTCCGGACAGCCGAAACGCGTGGCCCTGCTGGTCTATCTGGCACTGGAATCAGCCGGTGGATCGGTATCCCGGGATCGACTGCTGGGGATGCTGTGGCCGGAGTTGAGCGAATCCCGGGCTCGACGCGCGTTGAGCCAGACTCTGTATGTCCTCCGCAGGTCTCTCGGCGCCGACGTCTTCATCGGGGCGGGACAGCAGTCGCTGCAGATCGATCGCGGCTACGTCAGCTGCGACGCCGTCGAGTTCCAGGAGTTGCTGGAGCAGGGCGATCGCGAAGAGGCACTCTCGCTGTATGGCGGTGATCTGCTCGACGGCTTCTTTCTGGTGGACACTCCCGAGTTCGAGCACTGGGTCGACGACGAGCGGGCCAGGCTCAAACGCCAGGCCAGAGAAGCGGCCGCCGGGCTGTCGCGAGAAGCGCAAGAGGCGGGCGACATAGCGGCTGCGGCGAGTTGGACTCGCCGTAGCGTACGGCTGGACCCGGCCGACGAGGACGAGCTGATCCGCCTGATCGAACTGCTGCGAGTCACCGGAAACGGACTCGCGATTCAGCAGGAGTTCAAGCGGTACCGCAGGTGGATAGAGGGTGAGCTGGGGCTGGAGCCCTCGGCGCGGATCGTGGAGACCTGCGCCGCGGCCGCGAAGGCCGTCGAACGACCACCTGCAGCGATCGATGCACCTCTTCCCACGGACCGATCATCCGGGCCGAACCGCGCCACGGACGAGCCAGTTGCAGCCCGGGGTTCGCCTGGAAATCGCTGGCGGGCCACTGCAGTGGTCGCCCTCGTGGCGGTCGCGATCCTGGCCATTTTTCAGACCTCTCGGCAGGCGACGGAGATCGAGGACTCCGCCGTGCCTCATGTCCTCGTGGCGCCGTTCGAGAACCAGACGGGAAATGCGAGTCTCGAACCGCTGGCTCGCCTCGCATCGGACTGGTTGAGCACGGAGATCGCCCGCAGCGGTCGCGTGACCGTAGTGCCTCCGGTGTCGGCGCTGCGACTGAGCGCCGAGCTGGAGTCCGAGGCCGATACGACCCGGTTTGGTAGGTTCGTTGCGGTGGGAGCCGAGGGCGGGTCGGACCTGGTCATTGGCGGCTACCTGACGGGGCGCGCTGATTCCGCGGTGTTCGAAGTCTTCGGCATCGACCCGAGGTCCGGCACGCTGCTGTTCGCTCTGGAGCCGGTCGGGGCTCGCGAGGAGGACGTGACGGAGGCCCTGAACGGGCTCCGCAGGGCCACGATGGGGGCGGTGGCCACTCACCTGGACCGGCGCATGCGCCAGTGGTCCGGGCCCGCCAGTCGGCCGCCGAGCTACGAATCATACCAGGAGTATTCGCGGGCGCTCGACATGTTTCTCGCCGGAGATCGCGCCTCCCAGGCGCAGGCCGCCGACCTGTTCGTGGAAGCCTGGCGTGCCGATACGACGTTCACCGCTCCGCTGCTGTGGGCGGTTTTCGCCATGTGGAATTCCGGGCAGGGCGACCGTGCCGATTCGCTCGCGCACGCTCTCGAGCCCGGTGCGACTTCGATGCCCGAGTGGGACCGAGCGATGCTGGAGTATCACCTTGCGTTCATGCATGGCGAGCTGGCGGAACAGTATCGCGCTGCGGCCTCGGTCGTCGATCTCGCTCCCGACTCGGAGTGGCGGTACATCCTGGCGCTGGCGGCGAAGCAGGTCGGCTGCCGGGACAAGGCTCTCTCGATCCTGCAGGACCTGGGCTCGCGGACCGGGTGGATGAGTCGCTGGTCCCCCGCTTACTGGACCGTCCGTCTTGACGTTCGTCACCTGCTTGGCGACGAGGAAGGAGAGGTCCGCGATGCCGAGATGGCCATGGACCAGCTGACCGACGAGCTGCATCCCGGGGACGAATTCAGACCCCTGGCCGCGCATATCCGTGCAGCAGCCGTCAGTGGTTCCACTGCCCGACTCGCGGAATACCTGGGTCAGGTACGCTCGCTCGGAACACGCGGGCACATGGTGTACATGAAACTGTTGTACTGGGGCCCGCTGGCGGTATCGCCGGAAAGCCCCGAGCACCGGATGATCGTGGACAGCGCCCGGGCCTGGTACGCAGACCGGCTCGAACAGAATGGCGACGCGACCTGGTACCGGTTCGCCCGCTGGGTGCTTGCCTACCGGGGTGCCGACTGGGAGAGAGCGGACTCTCTAGCCGCGGCTCTGTTCGAGGAGGGGTGGCCGGTATCCCCGGAATACGGGTTCGGACCCCGGGCCGTACTCGCGGCGCGTGCCGGACAGATCGAGCGGGCGAACGCCCTGGTGGACAGCATCCCGTCGCTGGCGCACGGGAGGTCCTATTCCGACTACGAACCCGACTTCTTCCGGGCTCGTATCGCTTCCATCCAGGGTGATCCGGCCCGGGCGGTCGAGTATCTCCGTTCCGCTAGTCGCAAGGGGATCCCGTACGAAGACGTGCACGGGATCGCCCGGGTCGACTTTCGAGCGATGTGGGACTACGAGCCGCTGCAACGACTGCTGGCGGGTCACAGCTGCGAGGGCCTCTGAGACCTCTCCTGGCCTTGTGACCGTTCGACCTCGGAGTCAGCCGGCTAACACTAGGTCGCTATGAGGACCGTGAACTTGCCGACGCGCTCGTCTCCCGCAGGCGTGGCGACGTGGAAGAAGTAGACGCCGCTGGCGACGAACTGGTTGTTCCGATTCCGCATGTCCCAAACCGCGCGGCCGCCCCCCGTCGGATCGTCGTGCTCGATCTGATCCACGAGCACGCCGGTCAGCGTGTAGATCCGGATCGTCGCTTGCGGCGGCAGGTTGACGAACATCAGCTGCTTGGTGGTCGGGCTGAAGTCGTATCGACTGGTGGCCAGATATGGATCGGGAACCGTGTGCACCCTGTCCAGCTCCCAGCTGGCGACCACCTCGGTTCCGGTTTCGATGTTCCAGACAAACTGCAGACCGGGGATCAGGGCCGGCAGCGGTCCGCCGTCGGCCCCGCCGCCGCCCGCTCCGTC
>JAMJQL010000070.1 GCA_023554245.1 Gemmatimonadota bacterium | reverse complement strand
CCGTTCATCTTCGCGGTGATCGTACCGATGGCGGTCCTCGTAGCCGTCCTGTTCGTATTCAACCGACTCGCAGCCGACAACGAGATCTCGGCGATGAAGGCCAGCGGCGTCAGCCTGGGGCGAATCACGCTGCCTGTCGTGGCACTCGCGACTCTGCTGGCGGCGGGGCTCGTGCACTTCAACAATACGACTCTCCCGGAGTCGAATCACAAGCTGGCGCTCCTGCTTCACAGCATTGCCCGGAAGTCGCCGACCTTCGCCGTGCGCGACCGCGAGGTGAACGAGATCGTGGAAGGCGTATTTCTGGTCGCCCAGAGCAAGGAACAGGCCCGGAACCTGCTCATCGACGTGACGATCTGGGACGTGCAGAGCAGTCAGGCGCAACGAACGATCTACGCCGACAGTGCCGTGATGGGGCTGGCGACGAACGGCGAGCAGGAGGATCTCTTCCTGACTCTCTTCGACGGTGTGCTCCACGAGACGTCCAGCCAGGCACCGGATCGGCTGCAACGTGTCTGGTTCGACCGCAACTACCTTCGGGTGGCCGGCGTCGGAAACGAGCTCGACAGGTCCCAGGGCGGAGCGAGGGGCGACCGGGAGCTCTCCATCGACTCGATGCAGGTGCGGGTGGCCAAGAACGAGATCGCTGCCGAGGAGACCAGGGCCAAGAGCCACGCGACGGCGGTCGCCTGGACCGAGGCCCTGCTGGGCAATCTCGCGGAAGCGGACACGGTTCCACCCGACACGACCGATGCCGTGGTGCAGGGCTGGCGGACCGGGCGGCGATTCCCCTCCCCGCAGTCGGCCGCGGGCAACTTCCGGACGCTCTCGCTCTCGGAGACGCAGTTCGAGCAGTCGGCCAACCGGTACGAGGTGGAGATCTGGAAGAAGTACTCCATTCCCGTCGCGTGCATCGTGTTCGTGATCATCGGCGCTCCGATCGCCGTGCGATATCGCCGGGCGGGCGTGGCGCTTGTCGTGGGGGTGAGTCTCGTGGTCTTCTGCGCCTACTACGTCGCCCTGATCGGTGGTGAACACCTCGCCGACAGGGAGCTCCTTTCACCGTTCTGGGCCATGTTCGCGCCGAATTTTCTGTTCGGACTGATCGGCGTCATGGCCTTCTTCCAGGCCCGGAGGGCGGGCGGTTGAAGATCCTCGACCGGTACGTGCTGAGGCAGTTCTTCCGCATCCTGCTGGTCTGCGTCATCGGCGTTCCGTTCATCTTCATCATCATCAATCTGACCGACCAGCTGGACAACTTCCTCGCCGACGACCTCACGAGCGGCAGCATTCTCGCCCACTACCTGTACCAGGTGCCCTACTACATGCTGCTCTCGTTTCCGATCGCCGCCCTTCTGGCTGCCGTATTCACCGTATCGAGCATGACCCGACATTTCGAGATCAGCGCGGCGAAAGCGGGTGGAGTGAGCTTCTATCGAATCGTAACCCCGCTCCTGGTCGTCGGTATGGTGATCAGTGTCGTCGCTCTCGGACTCACCGAGGTCGTTCCGGCGGCAAACCGAAAGAGCGAGGACGCGCTCGGCGACACTCGCAGCCAGAGGGAAGGAAATCGCATCTCGTTCATCTACAGAGGTGAAGAGGGCCGGTATTACTACATCCGCCGCCTCGCGGCCGCCCGCGGCGAAATCGCCGACATCCTCGTGGCTCGAGAGGGAGCCGGATACAGCTACCCGGGATACGACGCGGCCGCCGACGAGGCCAGCTGGGACGCGGCCCGCGGTCGCTGGGTGATGGAGTCTGGCCGGCTCCGCTACTTCCCGGAGCGCGAGCGAACGATCGAATTCCGGTTCGAGGAGCTCTGGCAACGCGAATTCACGGAGACCCCCGACGAGTTGCTCGCGCGGCCGAAAGGGGAAGAGGAGATGGGCTATGCCGAGCTGGGTCGGTACATCGAAGCGCTGGAGCGATCAGGCGCGGACACGGGCAAGCTCCGCGTCGAACAGCAGTTGAAGCTCGCCTTCCCGTTCACCTGCTTCATCATCGTACTGTTCGGCCTGCCGCTGGCCAATTCTTCGCGAAAGGGCGGAGCTTCGCTGTCGATCGGAATCGCGCTGGGCACGACCATTCTCTTTCTCATACTCGTGCGCGTCGCCCAGGCGATGGGCTCGTCGGGAGTCATCGCGCCCGTGACCGCGGCCTGGTTGGCCAATGCCATTTTCCTCGTAGCTGGCTTGTTACTGTTCACGAGAGTCAAGACCTGATGAACATCCCGATACCCGATTCCCTGCCCCCCGAGATCGCCCGCGATCTGCGCACCGCGGGCGAGGCGGCACTGCGCGGGGGCAACTCGGCCATGGAGCATTATGGAAACGAGACCCTCGCGATCGCCGAGAAGGGTCTCAACGACCCCGTGACGGCGGCAGACCACGCCGCCAACGAGGCGATCCACGAGGTGCTCGCGATCCGTGCTCCGGGTGAGTCGATCCTCAGCGAGGAGTCGCCGCCACCGGCCGAGACGACGACGGACGCCCGGTCCCGCCTCTGGATCGTGGATCCGCTCGACGGGACGAAGGAGTTCATCGCTCAGAACGGAGAATTCGCGGTGATGGTCGGACTGTCGATCGGGGGCCGGGCCGCCGCCGGCGCCCTGTATCAGCCGGATCCGGGAGTTCTCTACCTGGGCTTCAGCGACGGCGGCGCCTGGGAGATCAAGGTCGACCTCGCGAGCGGCGATCCGGAGTTTGGCGAGCCCGTGACACTCGAACTCGGCCCGGAACCCGCTGAGCCGGTGCGCTTCATCCGGTCCCGTTCCCATCCGGATCCGCTGCTCGCGAAGCTTGAAGAACGGCTGCCGGAGGCCGATACGGTGCTGTGCGGCTCCGTGGGTGTGAAGTGCGCGAGGATCGCTACGGACGTCGCCGACGTCTACGTGCACCCCGTGGCATTCCTCAAGGAGTGGGACACCTGCGCGCCCGAGGCGGTGCTCCGAGGCGCCGGAGGTCGTGTGACCGACTGCGGAGGCGAGCCGCTCACTTATGGAAAGCACGACCCGAGGCAGCCCCGGGGGATCTTCGCGGCACGCGACCACACCTGGGGTGCCCTTCGTCCTATGGTGCGAGAGATCGCCACTCCTATCTTGCGGACGGCCGGGTGACTGGTGGCCGGGCATGGTCCCTGCACCGCGCCCCCGGAGACAGATTACAACGAGAATCCTTACCGGAGCTGCATGTTGAGTAAGTCTACGAACGTTTTCTGGCACGAGAATCACGTATTGCGTGCGGATCGTGAAGCGAGACAGGGACATCCGACTGCCGTGATCTGGTTCACGGGTCTGTCGGGAAGCGGCAAGAGCACCCTCGCCAACGAGCTCGACTGGCGACTGTTCGAGCGCGGGGTCTCGTCTTATGTGTTGGATGGAGACAACATTCGACACGGCCTCAACGGCGACCTCGGATTCTCGCCCGAGGCCCGAACTGAGAATATCCGGCGAATCGGCGAGGTCGCGAAGCTGTTCGCCGATGCGGGAACGATTGCGATCACCGCGTTCATTTCCCCCTATCGCGAGGATCGAGACAAGGTCAGAGCCCTTCTGGATCGTGACGAAGACTTCCTCGAGGTTTTCGTCGAGGCTCCTCTCGAAGTCTGCGAGGAACGAGACCCGAAGGGCCTCTACAAGAAAGCTCGATCCGGCGAGATCCCTGAGTTCACGGGGATCAGCGCGCCGTACGAGGCGCCGCTGTCGCCCGAGATCGTGGTGAACACGTCGTCCGACGATGTGGCCACCTGCGTGGATCGGATCATCGACGTGCTCGCCGAACGGGGCTACCTCCCGGCCGAGTAACACTGACTCAATCAATACAGACAGGATAGACAATATGAGCCTCCCTCCCTACGGCGGAACTCTCGTCGACAGGCAAGTCTCCGGAGCCGCCGCCGACGCCTTGCGCGCCGAAGCGGCGTCACTGCCGAAGATCACTCTCGAGGGTCCGACCCTGAGCGATCTGTATCTCATCTCCGTCGGTGCCCTGTCGCCGCTCGATGGCTTCATGGACAGCGCCACATGGACGAGCGTGGTGGACTCGATGAAGTTGCCCGATGGACGTCCCTGGGCGATTCCGATCGTTCTGCCTGCTTCCCACGGAGAGGTCGATTCCCTGAAACCCGGGGATCGCGCTGCGCTCATGGCCGCGGATGGAGAGATCGCGGGCGTGATAACCGTAACCGAGATCTTCGACCGTGACCTCGAGCGGGAGGCGGAGAAGGTATTCGGCACCCCGGATCTCGAGCACCCCGGCGTGGCCATGATCAACCGTCTCGGCTCGCGGTGTGTGGCGGGCCCGGTAGAGTACTGCTACCCGGACGACATTTCGGGGCATTCGGAAGATCACATGACGCCGGCTCAGACGCGTGCGGCGTTCGAGGAGCTCGGGTGGGACAAGATCGTCGCGTTCCAGACCCGCAACCCGATCCACAGGGCGCACGAGTACATCCAGAAATGCGCCCTCGAGATCGTGGATGGCCTGCTCGTCCACCCTCTCGTCGGTGAGACCAAGGCGGATGACATTCCGGCCGATGTCCGGATGGAATGTTACAAGGTGCTTCTGGACCGGTACTTCCCGGAGGGTCGGACGGTGCTGTCGGTCCTTCCGGCGGCGATGCGGTACGCCGGTCCGCGGGAGGCGATCCACCACGCGATCATGCGCCGGAATTACGGCTGCACCCACTTCATCGTCGGGCGGGACCACGCGGGCGTGGGTGACTACTACGGCACGTACGATGCCCAGCACATCTTCGACGAGATCGACGATGAGGAGCTTGGAATCCGGCCGTTGAAGTTCGAACACGCGTTCTACTGCACCGTGACCGACCAGATGGCCACACCGAAGACCTCCCCGGCCAAAGCGGATCAGAAGATCTTTCTTTCGGGCACCAAGGTCAGGGAGATGCTCAGCCGCGGGGAGCGGCCCCCGGCCGAATTCACCAGGGCCGAAGTCGCCGACGTATTGATGCGGGCGTACAGGGCCTGATCACCCGGAGCCGATCGGACATGGCTCGAGAATGAGCCTCGAGGCAGGGTTCACGATCCTCGTAGTCGGGGTGACGGTGTTCTTCATCGCGAGGGACACCGTCAGCCCCGAGGTCGTGCTCGGTGCGGCCCTCGTTGTTCTCACGGCGACCGGGGTGATAGACGTCGAAGCGGCGCTGGCAGGGTTCTCGAATCCGGCGATCGCTACCATTGCCGCCATGTTCGTCGTGGCTGCGGGCCTGCGGGCTACCGGTACGCTGGAAGTGGTGTCGGAGAGACTCTTCCGGGGAGTGGAGAAGCTGACGCCGGCCCTGTTCCGCACGACCGTCGCGACGGCTTCCATGTCGGCATTCGTCAACAACACTCCGGTCGTAGCCATGGCGATGCCGGCGGTCACTTCGTGGTCGCGGCGACATCGTATCTCGCCATCGAAGATCCTGATCCCGGCATCCTACGCCTCGCTGCTCGGGGGCGTCTGCACGCTGATCGGAACCTCGACCAATCTCGTCAGCGATGGACTCCTCCATTCGCACGACTTGGCGGGGCTCGGCTTCTTCGAGCTCGCGCGACTGGGTATCCCGGCTGCCGTGGTCGGAATCGCTTACCTGGTATTCGTCGCACCCCGCCTGCTGCCCGATCGCGTCAAGGTGAAGGACCTGGACGGCGACCTTCGAAGGTACACGGCGGAATTCGAGATCGTCGAACCCTCGGTCCTCACCGGCAAAACGGTCGAACAGGCGGGCCTGAGACGGCTTCCGGGTCTATTCCTGGTCCGAATCGAGCGGAGCACGGGCACCATCGCTCCGGTCGATCCGGGTGTCCGACTGTTCCCTGAAGATCGCCTGCTGTTCGCGGGAGTGCTCGAGACCATCGTGGACCTGCGGAAATTCCGCGGACTCGAGCCTGTGGCAGAGGAGAAGAGACAGGATCCCTCGAGTGGAGTCGGATTGCATGAAGCCGTCGTCTCGCAGGGCTCTCCCCTGATCGGAACCAGCGTTCGCGACGCGAACTTCCGTGGCCGGTACAATGCGGCGGTGATCGCGGTTCACAGGCACGGAGAACGCATCGATTCGAGGATCGGCGACATCGTCCTGCGACCCGGTGACACGCTGCTGCTCGAGGCGGCACCCGGATTCACCCGGGCCTTCCGCGATTCGCGAGACTTCTACCTCGTCAGCCGGGTCGACGAGAGCGAGCCGCCGAGGCACGAGCGGATGATCGCCTCGGTCGCAGTGCTTGCATTCGTGGTGCTGACCGCATCGTTCCGGGTCTTTCCGATCGCGGTCGCCGCGCTGGGAGGCGCCATCCTGATGGTCGCGCTGCGCTGCCTGACGCCGGGCGAGGCGAAACGCTCGGTGGACTGGTCGGTGCTGATCATGATCGGCGCTGCGCTCGGCATTGCGCAGGCAATGGAATCGAGCGGGGCCGCGGGCCTGATCGCGGAGGGGATCGTCTCAGTGGCGAGCGGGTTCGGTCCGATCGGAGTCCTGGGAGGAATGCTGATTGCCTCGATGATCCTGACGGAGCTCGTGTCCAACACGGCTGCTATCGCCCTGATGTTCCCGATCGCACTGGCCGCGGCGGGCCAGTTGGGGCTGGACCCGCGATCGTTCCTGATCGCCGCGACCGTGGCTGCCTCCTACTCATTCTCGACACCGATCGGTTATCAGACGAATCTCATGGTTTACGGACCCGGGGGCTATCGGTTCACCGATTTCACCCGGGTCGGAATTCCCTTGCAGCTGATCCTGATTCTGATCTCCCTGCTGCTGATCCCCCGGATCTGGCCGCTGACACCCTGACCCCATCTCGAGGAGATCCGGCCGTGCCCATTCGCCCTGACGCCGAGCGTGTCCCCCCCCTCGATCTGCGTCCGGAGCTCGAGGCGCTGTGGGAGCCGCTGAGTGAGGCAGCACTGCGAGTTCTGCAGTCGGGCCGATTCGTGCTCGGCCCGGAGGTGGAAGCCTTCGAAACGGAGGCCGCCGAATTCCTCGACGTGAAGCATGCCGTCGGACTGAATTCGGGCACCGATGCGCTCGTCATCGGCCTGCGTTGCCTGGGGGTGGAACCCGGTGACGAGGTGATCACCACGCCGTTCAGTTTCTTCGCGACGGCCGAGGCGATCTCGAGCCTCGGAGCCATTCCAGTATTCGTCGACATCGAACCGGACAGCTTCAACATCGACGTCAGTGCCATCGAGTCGGCCATCACGGCTCGAACGAGAGCCCTGCTTCCCGTGCATCTGTTCGGCCGGCCGGCAGACATGACCTCCATCGAGCCCGTGGCCGCGCGTCACGACCTGCGGGTGCTGGAGGACTGTGCGCAGTCGATCGGGGCCCGAATCGGGGACCGGGCCACCGGCGGGCTCGGAGATGCGGGCGCCTTCTCCTTCTATCCAACCAAGAACCTCGGCGGCGTGGGGGACGGCGGCCTCCTGACCACCAATGAGGCTGGCGTCGCCGAGACTGCACGAATGTTGCGCAACCACGGGGAACGCAGCCGCTACAACAACGAAATGCTGGGCTACAATTCGAGGCTCGACGCGATGCAGGCTGCCCTGTTGCGAGTGAAGCTCGAGCATCTCGAATCGGCGAACGCCGGGCGCAGGGAGGCCGCCGCACGCTATGGCGAGCTTCTGGACCCTGTCGAAGGAATCGAGGCACCCGAGGTCACGGTGGGACACGTGTTTCACCAGTACACCGTCCGCATCCTCGAAGGACGACGGGACGAAGTGCGTGAATGTCTCGACGCAAAGGGAATCGGTACGATGGTCTACTACCCGATCCCGATCCATCGGCTTCCCGTCTACGCGGAGTGCTACGCCGGAATCGAGCTCCCGGCTTCGGAGGCCGCGGCGGCCGAGGTGCTCAGCCTTCCGATCTGGCCGGAGATCGAGGAGGAAACGCAGGTCCGCGTCGTCGACTCGATCAGACAGGCGCTCGCGAGCGTGTAGGAATGACGTGGCTGTCGTTTGGACCGGGGGAGCGATTCGATCTCAATCGGATATGAGACGATCCCGCCGGAAGAGACGAGCGCCGAGACCGAGCAGGACAAGATCGATCACGAACAGCCCTCCGACCGCCCAAAGAACCACCGATACGGCAGGCATGCTCTCCAGCAACTCCGTGAACCGCTCCTGGGTACTCGGCGGAAGGGACCGGAATAGCGCGGGGATCCCGAACGACCCTCCGAGGATCACGACGAACAGGGGAATCATCATCGCCTGATGTGCTCCGCGGACTGTCTTCGATCGCAGCGACACGAAGGTCCCGATGGAGGCGAGCAACAAGCCGGACGCGATGGACCCGACCCCCCAGGCGACCCAGACGAACGCCGGATACACGAAGAACTCCGACTCCCCGCTCCCCGCTGTTGGAGAGCCCCCGCGTCCGGAGACGTCAGCACCGAAATTCAGGGCCAGCAGGCTGGCGAGTATGATCAGCAGCGTCACCGCCCACGCGTAGCCGCACACGGCGAGAATCTTGCCGAAGTAGATCGAGCGGTCGGGCAGGCGCGTGGCAAGCAGGGTTTCGAGGGTACCTCGTTCGCGCTCGCCGGCGAAACTGTCGGCTACGTGAGGGCCGACGAGAAACAACGGTACCATCAGGGCGAACGCGGCAGGCACGCCCCCGGACAACCATGCCTCGACCTGGGTGAGGGGAAAGAGGAGCCCGAATATCCCGATGAACAAGAGCTCCCGGACCAATCCCTTTCGTCCCCCGCCGGCGCCCACGATCTCGCGGAGCTCCTTTCCGGCAACAACGATGATGTCCCTCATCGAGGATGCTCGCCGCTCGCGGACTCCACTCGGCTCCGCCCGTTCAGATCTTCGTCCACGAGAGCCAGAAAAGTCTCCTCGAGACTGGCTTCTGCAATGCGTGCCTCCGAGACCTCGACGCCGGTCTCAACCATCAGGCGGATCAGGGGCGCGGTCTCCGCTCCGTCGGCCAGGGCCAGAATCAGGCGGCCCTCGGAATCGACATCCGCCCCGATGACCTCGGGCGTGTTCATCAACCGCGCTACCAGGGCGGGCCGGATGCCCGTCGCGGTCACCTCCAGTTTTCGCTTTCCGCCCCCCCTGATCGCTTCGGGCGGCCCTTCCGCCAGCAGCTTCCCCTGGCGGATCACCGCGACCCGATCGCAGACGCGCTCGGCCTCGAGGAGGTTATGCGTGGTCAGGAACACCGTGACGCCCTCTTCACGAGCGAGCGAGACCAGCTCGGACCGCAGTCCCACGGCCGCAGGGGTGTCCAGGCCCGCTGTAGGCTCGTCGAGAAACAGGAGAGAGGGTCGATGAAGGAAGGCGCGGGCCAGAGCCAGTTTCTGCTTCATTCCGCGCGAGAAGTCCGCGACCGGGTCGTCGCGGCGATCCCAGAGATCGATCTCCTCGAGCAGCGCCCGGATTCGCGCGTCCCGTTCTCCCTTGGAGAGCCGTGCAACCCGGGCGAAGAAGTCGAGGTTCTGTCGTGCCGTCAGCCGCTCGTACAGACCGTCGCTGTCCAGCAGAACCCCGACCTGCTCGCGGATCGCCTGGGACTCTCGTCTCACATCCCGCCCGAGGACCACGGCGTTGCCCGAAGAGGGCTCGAGAAGTCCCAGAAGAAGTCGAATCGTGGTCGTCTTCCCGGCCCCATTCGGGCCGAGGAACCCGAAGATCGACCCGGTCGGAACGGCCAGGTTGAGCCCGTCGAGGGCCGTGACGCCGTCGAATCGGCGCGACAGACCTTCCGTGTGGACTGCCAGCGTCACCGGATCACGGACTCAGCCGCTCTATGTCGGCATCCACCATCATGCGTACCAGGTCCTCGAAACTCACCCGAGGTGCCCAGCCGAGCCGCTCCTCGGCCTTCGAAGCATCGGCGCACAGCTCCTCGACTTCGGCGGGCCGGAAGAAACGCGGGTCCTCCATTACGTAGGCTTCCCATTCGAGCCCGACGTGCTCGAACGCGATCCGGCAGAGGTCTCGCACGGAGTGCATGACACCTGTTCCGATGACGAAGTCCTCGGCTTCTTCCTCCTGCAGCATCCGCCACATCGCGTCCACGTAGTCACCGGCGTACCCCCAGTCGCGGCACGCGTCCAGGTTTCCGAGCCGCAGCACCTCGGCCATGCCGAGCTTGATGCGTGCCACGCCGTCGCTGACCTTCCGCGTCACGAACTCGAGTCCCCGTCGGGGGCTCTCATGATTGAACAGGATGCCGCTGACCGCGAACAGGTTGTAACTCTCCCGGTAGTTCACGGTGATGAAGTGACCGTACACCTTGGCGACGCCGTACGGGCTCCGCGGGTAGAAGGGCGTCTCCTCGTTCTGTGGCGTCTGTCTCACCATTCCGAACATTTCGGAGCTGGATGCCTGGTAGAACCGGATGTCCGGGTTCACGGTCCGGATGCCTTCGAGCATTCGGGTCACCCCGAGGGCAGTGAATTCGCCGGTGAGAAGCGGCTGGTTCCAGGAGGTGGGAACGAAGCTCTGGGCGGCGAGGTTGTACACCTCCCACGGCTCGACCTCCTCGAGCACCGTGATGATCGAGAGCTGGTCCAGCAGGTCCATCTGGTGGAGCGTCACGCGATCCCTGATGTGCTGGATGCGCTCGAATTTCTCGACCGACGAGCGGCGAACCGTTCCATGCACCTCGTAGCCCTTCCCGAGCAGAAAGTCAGCGAGGTAAGAGCCGTCCTGTCCCGTAATCCCCGTAACCAACGCGCGTTTCGTCATCGTACCTCGTCCAGTGAACCGGCAGGCCCGGTTTCGCCTCTCTCTGTCTTCCCTGCTGACCCGGAACGCTCCCGCGTCGCGGTTCGAGAGTCCGGGAAGATATCATCCCCGGCGCGATCGCCCAGCCCCTGGCCGCTTCGCGACGCCCCGTTCGCGAGATCGGCGGCCCGCTGCCACACCCATTCGCCGAATGGCAGGCTTCCGGTGAGTCCGGGAGACACCGCATTCAGAATGTGCACGCAATGCTTCGTCTCCCTCACGAGAAAGTCGTCGACGAGTGTGCCGTCCAGGCGAACGAGCTGGGCCCGATTGCCGGCGAAGGAGCGGGCCAGGTCCGCCGGTCGCAGATCGGGAATCAACTCCACTGCTTCCTTCCAGATCTCACGAAGCTGGAAGTTCTTGCGCACTTCACTCACAGCCATCCGTCGAAACCGGCGATCGCGCAGCAGTTTCCTGAATCCGGGCCAGGAAAGAGTGGCCGCCATGTCTTCGGCGTGAATCCCGAGCAGTCCATAAGATTCCCGGCCGGGAGCCAGCATCGCCCCGGGACCGAGAAGCACGCGGCCGTCTGTACGACGCGACGCGTGCACCCCGAGGAAGGGCCAGGCCATGTCGGGAGCACGGTAGACATGGCTCCGGACGAGGTGCTCCCGGCCCGGAACGAGCTCGGCATAGAAGCCCCTGAACGGGATCACACGTACGTCATCCGCTACGGCCCCTGCTACCCGATCTGCCTGCAGGCCCGCGCAGTTCACGGCCACCCCGGCTTCGATGGCCCCTCGGTCCGTTCGAGCCCGGGCGCAATCCGATCCGTCGATCAGAGCGTGCACTTCGACGCCATACTGGACGACGGCACCGTGGGATTGGGCTTCCTCGAGTACGCTGCGAACGAAGGCCTCGGTGTCGAAGCTCGCTCCTTCCGGCGCGTGGAGGGCAGCCAGGCCCGTCGAATGTGGTTCGAGAGACCGGATTTCTCCCTCGCCCACCAGATCCGCGCGCACGCCGTTCTCCTCGGAGCGCCGCTTCAGTTCGTACAGGGTCGGGAGCTCTGATTCCCGGGTGGCGACGACGAGTATTCCTCCCACTTCGAGAGGCACCCCGCGCGTCGCGCACCATTCGCGAAGACGCCTGCTTCCCTCGACGCAGAATTGGGCCTTTTGCGTTCCGGGTTTCAGATTGTAGCCGGCGTGGCAGACCCCGCTGTTGCGCCCGCTCTGGTGCAGAGCCGGTGCGGCTTCCTTCTCCACGACCAGCACCTGCAGCCCTGAGCGAGCCGCATGGAGTGCCACACTGGCTCCGACGGCGCCCGCGCCGACGATCAGCACATCCGGATGCCTCGTTTCCGGCGGTCGGTAACTCCTCCGCTTCTGCATGGCCGGAAGATATCCCCCGCGACCTGAACGGGGCACGTGGCAGGACCGGAGGCGCGTTCGCACGTGACTTGCTCTGTGCGATATCGACATGAACGCGACGACGGTTTCATCGGCACGCAGCAAGGCATCCCTGTCGGGTGAGCTCTCGGATTTTCTCATCGAGCTCTCGGCGGCATTGCAGAAGTACGCGATGTACCCGCCAGGTCATCCGGTACTCGGACCGGCCTCGGAGTCCGTTTTCAAGCGGCTTTCAGTGCTTCTCGCCAGTCACGGCGGCCTCTCCATCGGCGTGGCGCGGGAGCAGTTGATCATCGAGGGCGTCGCGACCGATTCGTCGCACGCCCTGTTGAGAAGCCTGGCCGACCGGCTCCACCATCATGAGCTGGGCGCGATTTCCTTTGCAGAAGGCGTGGCTGCCGTGGAAATCGCCGAAATTCTGGCGCTCGTCGCAGAGGAGCCCGAGAGAACCGGTCGTCCTCTCGGCAGAGAACCCGAGGAGCTGCTCAAGGGTCGTCCGCACGTCCGGCTGCACCCGGTCCGCTACGACAGCCTGAAGCTGCGTGCCACGGCCGGAGGTGCGGGAAGCGGGCGTGGTGTTTCCGAGTCCGGTACCCACCTCTGGGTCGGACTGGCGCAGGCCGCCCTCGCCTCGCGCGAGGAAGGATCCCGGTCCGGAAACGACTACGATCCGGGCGAAGTCGCCCGCGCCATCGACGATCGCTCCGGCGATAGCGGCTACGACCAGGTGATCATCGGCTACATGGTCCAGATCGCCGACGATCTCAAGGACGCAGATCCTCTGGAGGAGAACGCGCTCCGGGAGCGTTTCTCCGAGCTGCTGGGTCATCTGAAGCCGGAAACCCTGCAGCGACTCCTGCGCATGGGGGGGGACGCACGCCAGAGAAAGCAGTTCCTCGACAACGCGTCGCGGGGCGTGGCGGTAGACGCCGTCCTCGAGCTGGTGAAGGCGGCCGCCGAGGAGAGACAGAGCGACATTTCACGCTGGATGATGCAGCTTCTGGGGAAAATGGCGCGTCACGCCCGCACGGAGGCGCGTGAAATCCGATACCGTGCCGACGAATCGCTGCGCGATCAGGTGCGCGTGCTCCTCTCGGGCTGGCAGCTGGAAAACCCCAATCCCACCGAGTACGAACAGACTCTCGGCAAGATCTCCGCTGGAACCCCGGTAACCCGAATGGGCGGAATCCTGGCTCGCGCTCCCGAATCCGGACGCATCTTTCGAATGAGTCTCGAGACCGGCGCGGAGGGAGAGGCGCTTCGCTGCGCAGTCGACGAGCTTCTCGATGCCGGCGAGATCAGCGCGCTCGTAAAGTCTCTCGCACAGGCTCCCGCGGGTCCCGACGCGACCAACGCTGCGGTGGAACTCACCTGGCTGAGGCTGGCGGAGCCGGCGGTGGTTCGTCGAATCCTGTCCATGGATGATCCGGACCCGGATGCGGTGGAGGCCGTCCTCGAGCGGGCCGGAGTATCGGCAGCGGAAGCACTTCTCGACCAGCTCGCCACAGCCGAATCTCTGTCTTTAAGACGGAGGACATTCGATCGGATCGTTCAACTGGGACCGACGATTCTGCCGCTGGCGATACAGCGGATCGAGCAGCCGGAGTCGGTTCCCTGGTACGTCCTCCGAAACATGCTCGCGCTGGTGAACGCATTCGAGTCGATCCCGGCCGGATTCACGCCGGCTCCGATGCACGAACACGAGAACTCGCAGGTCAGATACGAGGCGCTGAAGGCGAGCCTCCACATCCCGGGGGAGAGGGAGACCGCGATCCTGAGGGCGATCCACGACCCCGATGTCAGGATCGTCGCGCTCGGTACATCCGCATCCGAGAGCGGAGCACCGGCCTCGGCCGAAGCGCGACTGACGGAGATCGCCCTGACCTCGGAATGTGAGCCCGAGATCCGGATGCCGGCGATCCGGGCGCTGGCGGGAATCGGCACGATTACGGCCCGGGACTCCCTGTTGCGAATCGCATCGCCCAGGCGACGCCTGGTGGGACGGACCTCTTTCGAAGGCTCGGCTGCGACCTGCGCGGCGCTGCGTGCCCTCGGAGTCGGATGGCGGGACGATCCGGAAGTGGCTCGAATTCTGGAGATCGCGGCAAGCTCCGATGTTCCGGCGGTGCGCGAGGCGGTCTCATGACCAGCGCCGCCGCCTTCCTGAACGCCGTCGGAAAGCGTCTGTCCGCCATGTCGCTCTACGGCGCCGGACATCCATCACGCGACCAGGCGATGGACCAGGTCCTCGAAGAGATGTCGATGCTGCTTCGAGAGAACGCCTTTCCCGTATTCAATTTCCTCGATGGAGATGTCGTTTACGAGAACTGCGTGATGGCCGAGCTCCGACAATGGGAGTGGTCTTTGCGGCTCGCCGGCGTGGGTGTCGAACGGCTCGAGATTTCACCGGGGACAAGCCGGTCCGACCTCGAGGCGTTTCTGGAAGAGATCCATGCACGTCTGAACCTCGAGGACGCAGGTGCGTCGGTTCAGGAAGTCAGCGGCCAGTCGAGCATCCGCTTCGGCGAAGTGGGGATCGAAGGACTGTCGGATTTGGATCCCGAACCGCTGACCACCGCAACGATGGAGGTGAATCTCCGTGAAGAAGCCGAGACGATCGGGTGGCTACACGGAGAGGTTATGCGGACGGGAGAAGTCCCGGCCAGCGAGGCCGTTGCCGTCGTGAAGCTGCTCTCGCTCGCCATGCACTCCGAGCGCGACGTGGTGGTCCCGCTCGTCCACCTGAAGCAGGTGGACCAGTACACGACCACCCACTCCATCAATGTCTCGATGCTCTCGATGGGGCTCGCCGAGTACTTGAACTTCGCCTCCGTCGACGTACGGGCGATCGGCGAGGCCGCCCTCTTGCACGACGTGGGTAAGACGAAGATCCCTCTCTCGGTTCTGAACAAGCCGGGCAAGCTCACGCCCGACGAGTGGAAGCTCATCCAGACCCACACCACCGAGGGGGCCCGCATCCTCCTGGCATCCAGCGGACACATGGAGCTGGCGGCCATCGTGGCCTACGAACACCACCTCGACTGGCAGGGCGAAGGATATCCGGAGATGACCTATCCGAGGCAGCCGCACACGGCGAGCCGCCTGATTCAGGTCTGCGATATTTACGACGCTCTTCGAACCCGCAGACCGTTTCGACCGCCGTGGCCTCACGATCGAGCCGTCGAATTCATTCGCTCCCGATCGGGAGAAGCCATGGACCCGGAATTCGTGGATGCGTTCCTGTCGATGATCCGCCAGTGGGAACCCCGTCAGATCGCGCTGGACGGCGAATCAGATCCCGAGGACGAGACCCGCGCCGAAGAGGCCGTTGACAGCTCCTCCGTCCCGTAGGAAGGCGTGAAGCCCCCTTCGCGTGATCCAACCCGTCGGCCTTCCCGCGTGTCCTAGAGATCGTAACGAGTCGTGCGCGCCGGAGCGGGCTCCCGGCCCACGACCTGCGATCATCTCCCTGCCCGAGGACTCGATCATGTGCGCACGCGCAGCCACACGCCGCCGCGGGGAATGCCCGTGGATCCGGAACCTCATTCCGACCGTGCTTTTCCCCCTGCTTTCGGTCGGGTGCGGAGGGGACTCGGCGGACCCGGTTTCTTCGCAAGGTCCGGTGGCACGAATCGATACGGTCGAGGGCGTCCTCCGTCAGACGTGGCCCGAGTCTCCGTTCGACGAGTTGCCGTGGACTCTGGATACGGTCCTCGTCCTGGGCGGATTCGTGAACGAGGGAACCGGGATCGCATTCGATGAGGTCGGAAACGGAGGCATCGCCGGAGACGCGACCGGAAGGCTGTACCTGCTGGACGGAGCCGGCAAGCGCATCCTGGCATTCGACCCCTCCGGTTCACCGTCCGGGATCCGGGGCCGCGAAGGCGGAGGCCCGGGCGAATTCAACACCCCTTCCGGACTCGGATTGGGACCGGCCGATACTCTCTGGGTGGTAGATCGAGGCAATCGTCGCATCACTCTGTTCCCTCCCGAGCCGGACTCTGAGCCCGACGAGATCGCACTCAGCGATGCCTCGTCAGGACTCGCGGGTAAGCTGGCAGTCGAAGGGGACGGCGTGGTGGGCGTCGCCATGGTATTCTCCTTCCAGCCTGGCGAGGAGGTGGTGGCGCCGCCTCGAACCCTCCTGCGCATCCGCAGGGACGGCACGATCGCCGACACCCTGTGGAGCGCTCCGCCACCACCTTTCGATCGCATCGAGCTGACGGCGGGCAACCAGCTGGCTGTGATGCTCGTCCAGCGGAGCTTCAGCCCCGGATTCTACTGGGAGCGGTTTTCCGATGGCAGCTTCGCGGTGGCGCAGGAGGCCGACTACGAGATTCGAATCCTGAATTCCGACGGGACCGAACGGCTTCGAATCCGGCGGGAACCGGCGGCGCGGGAGACGACGGAGGCGGACCGCGAGCGGGCAAGAGAGGACGCACGCGAACAGGCGGAAGAGTCGAGCTCTCCCTTCGTCCGACAATCGATAGACGAGCGCATCGAGAAGATGACCTTTGCCGAGCGGATTCCGAGGATTACGGGTCTCGCGATAGATGGATCGGACCGGCTCTGGGTGGGAGTGGCAGGGCAGAAACCGGGTGAGACGATGCGCATCGACGTCTTCGCAGCGGACGGGGCACCCGTCGGCGAGATCCGCGAAGGAGCCCTCCTCCCGACGCACTTCTTCGGTCGCTCACGGGCAGCTCTGCTGGATCGAGACGAACTCGATGTCCAGCGGGTGGTGGTACTCGAGCTCCGGGAACTGCCGGAGGGCTGAGCGCCGCCGTATACGGCGCTCCCACCCGGGGCGGGCTCAGTCCGAGTTCGTGCCGCCCAGCCGTGAAATGAGAATCGCCGCCCGCTTGGCCATCACCGGAATGGAGGAGAGGTCCACGGTCTCCTCCGGCGTGTGGGCTCCCTTCCCGACCACGCCGAGTCCACCGAGCGCCGCCGTGTACTGGGCGGCGAACGAGATGTCGGCCGCGCCCCGCTTTCCGGGGTCGACAGGCGTTATCGGTCCCATGCCGAGATCCCGGCTGACGCGGTCGAGCTCCTGCAGCAGTTCCAGGTTTCGCGGCTCCGGCGCCATCGGCGGATAGGAATCGCGGAATTCGATCTCCGCGCTCGTGCGCGGCAGGTTCTCCGAGACGATCTGACGCATGCTCTCCTTCGCCCGGGCAAGCTGATCGTGCGTGAGAGTCCGCAGGTCGCCCGCGATTACGGCCTCGCTCGGGATCACGTTCGTCTTCCCGAACGCAGAGCCACGATTCGACTCGCCGTCGTAGGCAACGCTGGTTCCGCCTACCAGGATACCTGCCCCGAAGGTCAGATCGTCTTCTCCCCGCAGCCGGTCGTAGAACGCGGTCAGTATCCGGGCCGCCTCGAACGCGGCACCAGCACCGTAACGATCGTTGAAAATGACGGAAGAGTGGCCCTGCTCTCCCCGCACGGTGAGTCTCCAGTCGGTGAAGCCGCGCCGCGCGACGGTGGCGGACTGCAGACCTCCGACCCCTCCTTCGAAACCGAGCGCCGCATCGCTGCGGCGGGCAGCTTCGACCAGGTGCTGCCGGCTGATCGTCAACGGCGTTCCGGTCTCCTCCTCATCGCCGAGCAGCGCCACGATGACGTTGAGGTCGTCGAGCCGACCGGCCGAGTGAAGCGCCTGGAGGGCCAGCAGGATGACTGCATCTCCCCCCTTCATGTCCGACACCCCGGGACCTCGCGCGAGGTCGGTATCCAGCCGCTCCCAGTCCTGAAACGGACTGTCGGGCTCGAAGACGGTATCCAGATGTCCAATGAGAAGAATGGTGGGTCCGTCCCCACCCCGGATCTCTGCGAACAGGTGGCCGGCCCGGTTGACTTCCGAGGGCATCTCGATCCAGCGGGTCTGCATGCCCAGAGCTGCGAGCTCGGTTTCGAACAGGCGTCCGACTTCCCGCACGCCCTCCGGGTTCATGGTCCCGCTGTTGACTTCGACGATCGTCTCGAGGAAATCGATCGCGGCCGGAGCGAGGCGGTCCACCATCGCGGTGATCTCCAGCTCCAGTGCGACGGGGCCGGACTCAGTCTCGGCGGTCGATCCATGTCCGCCTGCGGGGACGCGGCCGACACCCACCGTCTCCTGACCCGCCGGAGGAACGGCCCGCTCGATGACCGCTGGTGCGGGCGACGAAGCTCCCCCGCCGGCCACATCCGGAGCCGGGGTGGAGGCGCATGCGAGCGAAACGAGCGCTGCGATCGGCAGCATCAGCGCGAGCGGCCTTCGACTCATTCACCCTCCGGGTGCAGTTCGGGACTCGCGATTCGAACCCTGCAACGGTCGTTCAGGTTCCGAATTCCGGGGACGCGGAGCGCTCCGCGCGATCCCCAGCGAATCAGGCTGACCGGCTGCTGGTTGCGATCCTTCCGGCCCCGGACTACCCTCCGTTCAACCGAATGAAACCCGAAACTACCGAGGAGAATCGCAGTTCGGCCGATGGCGAGATCGACTCCCGTGCCCAACTGGGTACCCGCGAATCTGCCGCCCGCACCGGGTGTCTACCAGTTCGAGGACGAGATCGGAACCCCGATCTACGTGGGCAAGAGCGTCAACCTTCGGCGACGCGTGCGAGGCTATTTTTACGGGGGCGGGCCATCTGACGAACGAATGGCGATGATGGTGCGACTCGCGCGCAAGGTGACGATCCACAGAACGGGAACCGATCTCGAAGCGCTCCTGGAGGAAGCTGAACGAATCGAACGAAACCGTCCCGCGTTCAATCGCGCGCTGAAGAACCGTTCGCGCGGATGGTACATCGAGGTGGACTGGGGGCAGCCCTTCCCGCGCCTTCGCATCACGGGGGCACGCCGTCGCTCCCGCGCCCAGTACCTCGGTCCGTTCCGGGGCCGACGCGGTCCCACGGAGGCGGCCAGGCTCGTAGAGAAGATATTCCGCCTGCGAAGCTGTACGGGCGCGATTCGTCCCGACGAGGAAGCGTCTCCCTGTCTCCAGCACGGCATCGATCTATGCAGCGCTCCCTGTATCGGATTGGCCGGAGTGGACGCGTACCGCAGGCAGGTCCGGGCGGCGATGCGCTGCCTCGCGGAGTCCGAAGCCGTGGAGACCGCTCTTGCCCGATGCTCCGCGCAGCGCGACGCGGCGTTGAAGGCGGGCGCCATGAACCTCGCTACCTCCTGGGACCGCCGTGTCGACTGGCTCCACGAGCTCGAGGGGTACCGTGCGATGCTCGAGAGACCTCATGTCGACAGGTCACTGCTGATCGTGCTGCCCGGAGCGGAACCCGGAGACGGGCTCCTGCTGCCCATGGCCCGAGGCCGGGTACTTCCGCGTACTCGAATCCACTGGAGCGATGCAGACTGGCGGGAGGAGGTGTGCCGCGTGTGCTACGATGTACGTCTCGCGGAACTGCGCGCCGAGAGCGTATTCGCGCCGGCGGACCTCACGCCGAGCCTGATCGTGACATCCTGGTTGGATCGAAGGAGTCGTGATGAAGGCCAGGTATTCGACCTCGACCGGCTGGATGCATCCCTCGTGACCGAAGCCCTGGCCGCGGAGGTCGAAGGCTCCGCGGCCGCCTGACTACCGCTCGATCGCCGGCATGTCGGGAAGGCGCGCCGGAATTTGTCCTTCGGTCAGGTACCCGAAGTCGTCCCGGCGCCTCCGCGCTGGTGCTGGCGCGTCTGCATCCGCTCGCCCTCGCCGTGGTGCATGCCACGCATGGAAGCCAGCTTCTCGCGCTGCGCATCGGTGAGCGCCTCCCAGGTGAGCACGTGGGCGTTCAGGTGTCCAGCGCGGAGCTCGCCCTGGAGCTGACCGATTTCCCGGGACAGCTTCTCGACGTCCCCGGTATCGACAGACCCTGATGCGAACATCGCCGTCAGCTCCGCGTCCTTGTCTACGAGCTCGCGGCCCATTTCGACGAAGCTGGCCTTTCGCTCCGCGAACAGAGTTCCGATCTCTTCCTTCTGTTCGGCCGTGAGTCCGAGCTCGTCACCCATCTCGAGTACGTGTTTCGGCCCCGGATAGCCATTCGACATCGCGATCATCCCGGCCCCGAGTCCCTTGCCCTGGAGCAGCGCCTCCTTCTCGTCCGCCGAGATTCCACTGAGCATGGGTCCGCCGCTCATCCCGCCGCCCTGCATCCGTCCCTCGGCCTGACCGTGACGCTGATGCATGCCTGCCATTCCGCCGTCCTGCTCGGCCGACTCCTGGGCCAGCACGGGCGACGCGCCGAACGCCAGGGTGGCGCCACAGACAAGCAGGCTGCTGCGTGAAAAGATCATCATCGTGACTCCTCGAATTTCCGGAATCCCGGGCCTCTCCGGGCGATCTTCGATACAGCGGAATCCTAGGCGCAGCAGAGTCGATGCACCAGACGGGCGCGACCCGGCATTCAATCGGAGTTTGGCGATTCTGTCGCGGCGCGCTCTGGATGGGGGCCGAGACCGGCTGGATCAGCGGGGAGAAGCGATTGGACGAGCCCACCTTCCGTCTCCCACGCATCGAATTCCTCGGCCCAGCGGCAGCCCCAGCGCTCGCCAATCCGCCGCAGGCGCTCCTCCAACCAGCCCCGATCGGGAAACTGCAGCTCCTGGTGGTAGATGTCGGCCACTCCGAAGATGAGGTCCAGGTACGGTTCGGCGTCGATGGCCGCGGCGGGCAAGGGGGAGTGAAGGCCCCTGTAGGTCCAGATCGGGGCAGGTTCCCGGTGCGGCTCCAGCGGCTCCACACAGCTTCGAATCCGGGCGAGGGTTATCGCATCCCGCACGATTCGTCCCGTGGCCTGGTGGTCCGGATGCCGCATGCCGCGCACCCAGGCATCACCCCAGGTCAGCACCCCATCGGGCTTGATCTCGGCGATCAGGCGGGCCATCGAAAGGGAGGCGTCCCGGGTCGCGATCACGCCGGTGTCGGTGAAGTCGAGAAATCGCGTCTCGACTCCGAGCAACCTCCCTACCCGAGCGGCCATGGCGTCGCGTCGCGCGGCCACTTCGCCAGGATCGATGCGCCCGTAGGCGTCGGTAGCTTCGCCGCGCGTCAACCAGACCAGAACGACCCTGTCACCCCGCGCGATCTGACTGGCGATGGCGGCGACCGTACCTACTTCATCGTCGGGATGCGCCAGGGCGACGAGCAGAGTCCGACCGGAAGCGGCAGGCGGCGGCCCCGTCATCGCGAGGCCACCGCTGAAAGAATCGCCCGGGATGAGTCCGGACTCAGAAAGTCAGGCGGATTCCCGCGGTGACCGGAATCACCCATGCCGACTGGAACGTCTCGATGCCGGCCGCCGGATCGACGAATACGGCCGTGTCGGTCTCGTCCGGGAGAATGAGGAACACCTGGGTCGAGACGAATGCATTGATCAACGGCGAGAACTGCCAGCCGATCTGCCCGCCGCCCCGGAACGTCAGATAGGTGCCGTCGAAGCTCGAGGCCGGGTGTGTCGGCAGCCAGTCGCTGTCCACCGACCACTGGGTGACACCGGCTCCGAGGTTCACCAGGAACGTCAGCGGCACGTCCTGGAACTTGGGCCGGCTGAAGTTGACCTCGATTCCACCCCCGAAGAACAGGAGATCCGCAGGTGGAGAGCCGATCCCGCCATTCAGGCTGGACTCGTTCTCGCCGGCACGCAGATGCATCCAGTCCACGTCGCCGCGGATCGCGAAGTTCGGGTGGAAGTGCCAGGCGAGCGTTCCGCCGGCTGTTCCGCTCCACTCGTACAGGTCGGCCATGATGTCGACCGGAAACACCGCTCCGCCGCGGGCCTCGACGGAAAACGTGCCTTCCACCTGCGCCGATGCCGTTCCCGGAATCGCCAGCAGGAGCGCGCATACGAGTGCCGCGCCGGTCTTCGTGGCGTAATGCAAGGGTCCCTCCTTCAGTACGCGGACTCCGGCTTGCCCTCGTCCCGCCAGGACGAAGTCGCGATTTCCCCCGGATCCGGCCGTTATCGCGGGGCAGCCGGCGATATCCGGGCCCCCGAGTCATCTCAGGCGTTCCCGCGGAAGTGCAGGATGCGCGCCACCCATCCGATTCTTCCGCCCCTCACCCGCTGTCGATCTCTCACCGGCCGGCAGGTCCACCGCTGCCGGTCACGCGCTTCAGCAACGTCCCTGCCTCGATGCGATCCGAAGAACGCATGCCGTTGATTCGGAAGACGTCTTCCCCGGGCACCGTGGACGGGTAGCGGGCCACGAATTCCTCCCCGGTCATCGTCTCTTGCAGCCGGACCAGCTCGATGCGCTTTGGCTCCACGGTGAGCAGGGTGGGATCGGTGAGAGGAGCGAAGCTGTTGAGGGTGCGCTCAAGCGACGCCGCATAGCGACCGATCCGCGACGAAGAGGCGTATCCGAGCAGCTCGTAGGTGAGATCACCATGCTTCACGAAGCTCGCGATTCCTTCGATCACTCCCTGCCGCGTAGTCGTGGACCACGTGGCCACCACTGCCGGGAGCCCGTTGACCGATTGGCGGGCGATACCGGTCCGCGTGATGCCGTCACGGGAAAAGAACGCTTCCGCCGCCTGCTCGGGAGACCCGGCGCTGGCGGTCAACTGGAACATCGCATCCTTCTCCGGGCTTCCGGCGAGCACCGCCGTCTTCGAGTTGCGCTTCGCCCACCCCTCGGGAAGCGTGAACTCGAATGCCAGCTCAGGATGCAGGAACCGCTGCCCGAGGAAGTAACCCTCCCGAGGGTCTTCCCCCCACACGAGTCCCTCGATTCTCTGAAGATACTCATCGCGCAGGATCTTCCCTTCGCGAATCCCGCTCGTCTCAATCCGCTGCCGAGCAGCGGCGATCCGGTTGCCCGGATCCGGGTGGGTCGATGCCCATTCGGGAATGGCACGGCCCGATCCTTCACCCTGTCGATCGAGGATTTCGAACATGTCCACGGCTCCCTGCGGATCGTAGCCGAGACGTGTCATGTAGCGGAATCCAAGCTCGTCCGACTGGGACTCGTCGTCCCGACCGAACTTCAGGAATACGACTCCAAGCGCACCTGACAGACTCTCGGAATAGGGCATGAGGTCGGGCACCGCGATCATGCTGGCGATCAGGCCGAGCTGGGCGATCTGCTGACGACTCATCTGTTCGACAATGTGTCGCGCCGTTACGTGTCCGATCTCGTGGCCGAGGACCGAGGCCAGTTCCGCCTCGGAATTGAAGTGCGCCATGATGCCGCGGGCCAGGTAGATCGGTCCTCCCGGCAGGGCGAACGCGTTTACAACCGGGTCGTCGACGACACCGAAGGACCAGGGGAGATCCGGTCTCTCGGACACGGCGGCGAGTGCCTGACCGACACTGTCCACGTAAGCGTTCAGGGCAGAATCCGCATAGAGGCCCTGCTCACGTTCGACCTCGAGCCGATACTGCTGGCCCATCTGCACTTCCTGGCCCTCGCTCACCAGGGACAGCATGCTGCCGCCGGTGGCCGGGTTCGTGGCGCAGGCCGCCAGCATGGGCATGGCACCGACAACCGCGAGGCGGAGGTGTCGCACGAATCTCATGCTCGGCCTGGGGTTGATTCCTCTCATCATTTGCTCGAGCCTGCTCCAGTTATGCCTATGAATCCGGCCGTTTGCGGCGCCGCAGGTCAAGATACTCGAGACGGTGCGCTAAAACACACCCCTCCGGTCTGATCCGGTCCAGAGGAAACGGCACCTGCGCTGAAGGCCCACTCCTGCTTACGATATCGCAGGATGAAGGCCGCAGTCGACTCTGATTCGGGGGAAGATGAAGTGAAAACGAAGTCGCCCGCCCGTTCCGAAGTAGTGGCTACCTGGAGCGAACTGGACGACCGGGTGCCGGCGTACGCCAGGGTCGGAGAAGTGGACCTCGTGGTCGTCCGCTTCGATGACAGGGTCTCCGTTCTTTACGGCCGCTGTCTTCACCGGGGGGCCCTGCTGTCGGACGGTCACGTAGATGGGGAGAATCTCATCTGCGGATTGCACTTCTGGGATTATCGGATCGACTCGGGCGCGAGTGAATACGAGAACGAGGAGACGTTGCATCGGTTCACGGCGTGGATCGACCGGGACGCCGACACGGTCTCGGTGGATGCGGAAGAGATTCGGCAGTGGGCCGAGGAGCACCCGCAACCCTATCGCCGCGACGAGTATCTGGGTCTCTACGACGACATCCATGGCACCCCCGAAGAGCCGTTCAACCGTCACATCCGGCAACTGGCCCGCGAAGGCCTGTCGAGAACGGGACACCACGGGCCCGTGTCGGCGATGGGCGTTCCTCTCACAGAGCTTCCCCGCTGGGATCACATTCAGGTTCTGACCGCTCAGCTCGCGCGTCGTCCTCTCGCCGATGACGCCGAAGTACGGACGGAACTCGTCCTGGGGCCGCATTCGGGGCGGCCGCTTCGGTTCGAGATTCCCATCTTCGTCAGCGACATGAGCTTCGGCGCCCTGAGCGCCGAAGCCAAGACGGCGCTCGCACGCGGAGCAGAGCTGGCAGGCACAGGAATCTGCTCGGGAGAGGGCGGCATGCTGCCTGATGAGCAGGCGGCGAACAGTCGCTACCTGTACGAGCTCGCGTCGGGACGATTCGGCTGGGACCTGGAAAAGGTGAAGCTGTGCCAGGCGTTCCACTTCAAGGCCGGTCAGGGCGCCAAGACAGGCACCGGCGGCCATCTGCCGGGGCACAAGGTCACGGCGCAGATCGCGGAAGTCCGCGGAATCTCGGAAGGTCAGGACGCAGTGAGTCCAGGTCGGTTCCCCGATCTCGAGACCCCGGCGGATTTTGCCGCGGTGGCCGAAGAAGTCAGGGACGCGACGGGAGGCATCCCGATCGGATTCAAGATGTCCGCCCAGCACATCGAGGAGGACCTGGACTTCGCGCTGGAAGTCGGTGTCGACTACGTGATTCTCGATGGCCGCGGCGGGGCGACCGGTGCCGCTCCCGATGTGTTCCGGAACAATATCTCGGTGCCGACGATTCCGGCCCTGGCCCGCGCTCGAAAGCACCTCGACGCACGTGAGGCCAGTGGAGTTACGCTGATTGTAACAGGCGGGCTGAGGACCGAATCGGACTTCGTCAAGGCACTCGCCCTCGGCGCCGACGGAATCGCGATCGCCAACTCGGCACTCCAGGCGATCGGTTGTCTGGCCATGCGGGCGTGTCATACCAACAACTGCCCCGTGGGCATCGCGACGCAGAAGGAGTCGCTTCGCGCACGACTCGCAATCGAGGCGTCTGCACGCCAACTCGCCCGGTTCCTGGAATCGTCGGTCGAGCTGATGCAGGTGCTCGCCCGAGCGTGCGGACACCCGGCGCTCGAAGACTTCGAGCTGCGGGATCTCTCGACATGGCACCGGGACACCGCCGATCTCGCGGGCGTCCGCTACGCGGGCATGTGATCGCCTCGCGAGGGGCGCGCCGGGATTGCGGGCGGTTGACTCACGAACCGGAAAGCGATAGGAATTGGGCATGAGCGATTGGCGAGCCGCACACGACCATCATCCCCACCACGCGAAGCGTGGATTCGGAGGCGTGTGCCCGTGAGCTGAGCCGCAGATGTGACGAGACAGCCAGAAGGCGCCCGCTTCAGCAGCGGGCGCTTTTTTTGTGCCCCCATGCGACGGGCGTGACACACGATACTCACAGGAGCGACAGATGCCCCGCAGGAACGGCGAGAGCCTCAGAATCGCGGTCCAGAGCAACGGTCGGCTGACCGGCTACAGCCTGGAACTGCTCAAGGACATCGGTCTCGAGTTCGAAGATCACGAGAGACGCCTGTTCACCCGGTGCCGGAATTTCCCTGTCGAGCTTCTCTTCCTGCGAGATGACGACATCCCCGAGTACGTGGCCGACGGCGTGGCCGATCTGGGAATCGTGGGCCTCAACGTCATTCATGAGAAGCGGGCTGAGGTCGATCGACTGGTTCCGCTCGGGTTCGGGTTCTGCACGCTCACACTGGCCGTCCCTGCAAACGCCTCGATCCGGTCGCCATCCGAGCTCGAGGGTGCCCGGATCGCCACGACCCACCCGGTTTCTCTGGCCCGATATCTGGACGAGGAGCAGATCGGAGCCGAGATCGTCGAGCTGGCCGGGGGCGCGGAAATCGCGCCCGCCCTGGATGTCGCCGACGCGATATGCGATCTGGTTTCGACCGGTACCACCCTGAGAATTCACGACCTGAGGCAGATCGGGGACGTGTGGGACTCCGAGGCATGGCTGGTGGCGAGTCCCGGATTGGACGAAGGCTCCGGACGCTCGGCACTCGTCAAGCGGCTCCGGGTCCGGCTCGATGGGCTGCTGACCGCGCGCCGCCTGAAGTACGTGACCCTCAACGCCCCCCGTGAGGCTCTGCCGCGCATCAGGGAGATTCTGCCCGGCATGAGGAGCCCCACGGTGGTGCCGCTCGCGGACAGCGGAATGGTCGCGGTGCACGCCGCCGCGCAGGAGGAGGTGTTCTGGGAGGCGATGGAGCGGCTCAAGGAAGCCGGTGCAACGGAGATTCTCGTGTTGCCCGTCGAAAAGGTGATGCGATGAGCGGTGCGAGCGGAGGTCCGATTCCCGTACTGACCGGCGAGTCGGCGCAAGCCTGGGTGAAGGCGGGTGGCCGGACCGATGACGACCGGCTCATTCGTGGGTCGGTCCAGGAGATCATCGAACGAGTCCGGAATGAGGGAGACGCCGCCCTCTTGGATCTCGCCGAGCGGTACGAAAGCGGGCGACCGGATTCGCTGCTGGTGCCCCGGGCCGCCTGCGATGCCGCTCTCGCCCGGCTGCCCGAAGAACGTCGGACGGCCCTCGATGTCGCAGCGCGCAACATCAGGCGCTTCCACGAGGGACAGGTCGGCGACGAGCCCGCCGTGCAGATCATGCCCGGCGTCACTGCCTGGCGAGAGTTTCGTCCGATGGACCGCATCGGCGTCTATGCACCCGGCGGACGGGCGGCCTACCCGTCGAGCGTGCTCATGTCCGCGATTCCGGCGCGCCTCGCAGGCGTGCGTGAGATCGCTCTCTGCTGTCCCGCGGGACCTGACGGCCTTCCTCCGGAGTCAGTGATGGCCGCCTGCGCGCTGCTCGAAGTGGACGAACTGTTCGCCGTCGGAGGGGCGCAGGCGATCGCGGCAATGGCCCTCGGAACGGAGACGATCCGTCAGGTGGACAAGATTTTCGGACCGGGAAGCGCGTGGGTGAACGAAGCCAAGCTCGCCCTCTTCGCAGAGGTGGAGATCGACCTCCCGGCAGGCCCCTCGGAGGTCGTCGTCTGGGCCGACTCATCCGCCGATCCACGACTCGTGGCCGCAGAGCTGGTTGCACAGTGCGAGCACGGTCCCGACTCGATCTCGGCCTGCGTGTTCTCCGATTCCGTTGAACGGGCCGAGGAGCTGAATGCGCTGCAAGCCCACGCCACGGTCGAGGAAGTACGGCTGGCGCTCGAGGAACTCGATGCCGGACAGGGGGCAGACGCCGGAGCGGACGCACCGGGAGCGGCTGCCAGGGAGAGCCTCGCCAGGTCGGCGATTCTCTGCGCGGAATCCGATTCCGTCGGGGCAGCATGGGTGAACGAGCTCGCGGGCGAACACCTGGTCGTTCTGCGCCGCGAGCCACGGCGGGATCTCGCCACGATTCGTCATGCAGGGTCGGTGTTCCTCGGACCGTGGACCCCGGTAGCCGCCGGCGACTACGCGAGCGGGACCAATCACGTTCTGCCCACCCGGCGACGCGCGCGGGCCTGCTCCGGACTCGGCGTGGCCGATTTCGGACGCTGGCTGCAGGTCCAGCAACTGAGCCGGGAGGGGCTGGAGGAGCTCGGTCCGACGATCGAAACCCTGGCGCTCTGGGAGGGTCTGCCGGCGCATGCCGCCTCGATTCGCGCCCGATTCCCCGACAGTCGGCCGGTGACCTCGTGAGCGTGATTCGGGAGCTGGTTCGGCCTCACGTGGCGGACGTCCCGGCATACGTCACCGCGCGATCGGAGCACTCGGGAGGAATCCTCCTCGACGCGAACGAGAATGCGTTCGGCAGTCCCATCGCGGATGATGATGCGGAGCTGCATCGTTACCCGGACCCCGCGAATCGTGAATTGCGGCGTGCCATCGCAGGGCGGCTCCGGATCGAGCCGTCGCGCCTGTGGCTGGGCAATGGCTCGGACGCGGCGATCGACCTCCTCGTGCGAACCCTGACCGAGCCGGGGGCGCCGGTAGCGATCCCCTCACCCAGCTACGGCGTGTATGCCCAGCGGATTCAGGCTCAAGCCGGCTCCATCAGGGAATTCCGCCTCGATGAGTCTTTCGACCTGGATTCGGTCGCCGCGCGCGAGGCCAGCCTTGGCGCGAAACTCTGTATTCTCTGCTCGCCCAACAATCCGACCGGAAATCTGCTGTCGAAAGAGCGGATTCTGGATCTCCTGGAAAACATCGATGGCGTCCTCGCCGTGGACGAAGCCTACGTCGAATTCGCCGGCGAGAGCTTCTCGCTCGCCCGAGAAGCGGGAGGAACGGGCGCAAGCGAGCGACTGGTCGTGATCCGGACGCTGTCGAAGGCGTGGGGCCTGGCCGGCGCCCGGGCAGGCTACCTGGTCGGCTCGACGGAGCTCGTGGACGCCATGGACCGGGTGGGCCTTCCTTATCCCCTATCGGCTCTCGCCGCCCAGGCCGCGCTCGAAGCGCTGGAATGCGAGTCGGTGGTCGACGAACGGATCGCGAGAATCTCCGCCGAGCGCGACCGGCTGAGGGAAGGTCTGTCCGGACTCGGACTCCGTTCACTGCCCTCGGATGCGAACTTCGTCTGCTTCTTCGTCCCGGACGCCTCGAGAATCCAATCACGACTCGCAGGGAGGCACGGTGTCGTGGTGCGAGATCGGAGTCGCATGCCCGGGCTCGAAGGCGCCCTGAGGGTTACCGTTGGCACGCCGCCCGAGAACGATGCCTTCCTCGCCGCGCTGCGGCAGGAGCTGTCCGCATGATCAACTACCATTTTCACGACGAGCACTCATCCGATGGTGCGCGCCCGCTCGTCGAGCACTGCGAGGCGGCCCGGCGTGCGGGAATCCTGGAGATCTGCGTCACGAATCACGTGGAAGCGCTGAGGGAAGACGGCAGCTGGGTCGTGGACTTCGAGGAAGCGGTGCGACGATTCGAGCGCGTGCTCGAGTCCGTCGTGCGGGCCCGTAGCCGATTTCCGGAACTCACGATCCGGTTCGGGGCAGAGTTCGCCTATCGGCCGGAGTGGACTGATCCGCTCGATCGCCTCGCCGAATCACTTCCGTTCGACTTCATCCTCGGATCGCTCCACGACGTGGATGGAATCGACGTGTCGGGTCCCAATGCGTCGGAGTTCTTCCGGGACCGGCCTCTGGAAGCGGCGTACGGGCGGTACTTCGAGGCGCTGCACGAACTGGTGGAGTGGGGCACGTTCGATGCGGTGGCCCACTTCGACCTGGTCAAGCGATATGGCCACCGGGCATATGGAGAGTTCGCGCCTTCCTCGCTGGAGGCGCCGATCCGTTCGGTGCTGGCCGGGATGGGTCGGGCGGGGATCGGGATCGAGGTCAACACGTCGGGCTGCGCACAGTGGCCACGCGCTCCCTATCCGGACGAGTCGATCCTCACCTGGGCGCGCGAAGAGGGGGTTCCGTTTCTCACGCTCGGATCCGACTCGCACGCACCGGAACACTTCACCCAGGGAATCACCGACGGGTCGGCACACGCCTCGCGTGCGGGCTGGGATCGACTCACGATCTTCGAGGCCCGTCGGCCGATCGGCACGATTCCGCTCCAACCGAATGAAACCCAACCCGGAGGCGACCGATGAGCCGAGTGGGGTCGGCGGACCGCACCACCCGCGAGACGAGAATATCCGTAGAGGTGGACCTCGATGGCTCGGGGCGCTCCACGATTCACACGGGCATCGGCTTCTTCGACCACATGCTGGAACTTCTCGTACGCAACGCGGGCCTGGATGCGAAGATCGATGCCGATGGCGATCTGCAGGTCGATGAGCACCACACGGTCGAGGACGTGGGACTGGTTCTGGGATCGGCTCTCGCCGATGCTCTCGGGGAGCGGCGCGGGATCCGCCGGTACGGATTCTACGTCCCGATGGATGAGGCCCTCGCCCGGGTGGTACTGGATCTCGGTGGACGACCATTCGTCGTGTTCGAGGCCGATTTCACTCGGGAGGCCGTCGGTGAGCTGCCGACCGAGCTGGTCGAGGACTTCGTTCGGGCTCTGGCGCAGACCCTGGGAGCCAACATTCACGTCGGTGTCGAATACGGTAGAAACGACCACCACAGAATCGAGGCGATATTCAAGGCGCTCGGACGGGCGCTGAGGGCCGCGATCGAAACAGATCCGCGTTTCGAGGACAGGATTCCATCGACCAAGGGCGTTCTGTGATCGCGCTGGTCGACTACGGGGCGGGGAACCTGAGAAGTGTTGAGTTCGCGCTGGAACGTCTCGGTCTTGCCTGGCGGCGAGCATCGACGGCCGGTGCCCTCGACCACGCTACGGCGATCATTCTGCCGGGAGTGGGAGCAGCCGCGACGGCCATGAGCGAGCTCGAGTCCCGCGGCCTGGTGAGACCGCTGCGCGACTCGCAATTGCCGATGCTGGGGATCTGTCTCGGACTCCAGTTGTTCACGCAGAATTCGGAAGAGGGGGCCGGAAGGGTCCCCTGCCTGGGCATTCTCCCCGGCGTCACACGACGAATTGGCAGTGAGAACCCGGAGTTCGGGCTTCCCCTTCCACACATCGGGTGGAACGAGACGCGACTCGCCGACGACCCTCTCTTCGACGGACTGGGCCGCATGGAGCATTTCTATTTCCTGCATTCCTATCGGGTCGATTCGCCTGTGGAGCAGGTCATCGCCGAGGTGGACTACGGGGGGACCTTTCCCGCCGCGGTGCGAAGTGGACGGAGGGTGGCCGTGCAGTTTCACCCCGAGAAGTCGGGCGACGCCGGTCTCAGAGTGCTCGCGAACTTCTGCCGCGCGGGAGAATCGTCATGATCGTCTATCCAGCCATCGACCTGCTGGACGGAACCTGTGTCCGGCTCAGGCAGGGCGATTTCGACCGGGTCACGAGGTTCTCGGCCGACCCCGTGCACGTTGCACGCGAATTCGCCGCCGGGGGCGCGGAGGCGCTGCACGTGGTCGACCTGGGAGGAGCGAAACAGGGCCGGCCCGAGCATCAGGACCTGATCGGACGGATCCTGGACGCATTCGGTGGTCCCGTGCAGGTGGGCGGTGGCATTCGGACGAAGGAGCAGGCGACTTCGTACCTGGAGTCGGGAGTCCACCGACTGCTCCTCGGAACGGCCGCGGTCTCGGGCTCGGAATGGCCCGGTGACCTGGTCGAGCGGTACGGACCGGACCGGATCGCAGCGGCGGTCGACGTGCGTGACGGAAAGGTACTGCAGGAGGGCTGGCTCACCGAATCGGGTGGCGACATGGAATCGGTTTCCAGCCTTCTGCGCTCGAGGGGCATCGATACCGTTCTGTACACAGACACGCGGAGGGATGGAACACTCACATCGGTGGATCGGCTCGGAACCCGCGCCCTGGTGCAATCGGGCTTTCGCGTGATTGCGGCGGGTGGCGTCAGCTCGACCGAAGATATCCGCGCCCTGAAGGACATCGGGGCCTTCGGAGCCGTGATCGGGAGTGCGCTGTACCACGGGCGTCTCAGCCTGAGAGATGCCCTGGAGGCCTCGTGCTGAAGCGGCGTATCGTACCCTGCCTCGACGTCCGGGACGGGCGTGTCGTGAAGGGAGTCAGATTCGAGGGGCTTCGGGACGCCGGTGATCCGGCGGAGCTGGGCAGGCTCTACGCGGCGCAAGGGGCAGACGAACTCGTGTTTCTGGATATCACGGCGACCCGTCGCGCGGAGCGTACGGCAGTCCGCCTCGCCGAGAGCGTGGCCCGTGACCTGTTCATTCCGTTCACCGTCGGAGGCGGACTGACCAGCGTGGAGCAGATGCGCGACGTACTGCACGCAGGCGCGGACAAGATCGGGATCAATACGGCCGCGGCGGCCAGGCCCGAGTTGATCTCCGAAGCGGCGGATCGGTTCGGCTCACAGGCCGTGGTGGTCGCGATCGACGCCCGCCGGGAGGGTTTCGACGGATGGGCCGTCAGGGTACGAGCCGGCACGGCCGGCACCCGACGCGATGCAGTGGAATGGGCGGTCGAAGTGGAACGCAGGGGCGCGGGCGAGATCCTCCTCACTTCCATGGATCGCGATGGCACGAAGTCGGGCTTCGACCTGGAGCTCCTGCGGGAAATCTGTGGAAACGTCTCGATCCCGGTGATCGCGTCGGGGGGAGCGGGCCGAGTATCGCACTTCACGGAGGCCTTCGAGGCCGGAGCCTCGGCGGCCCTCGCCGCATCGCTGTTTCACTTCGGAGAGATCGCGATTCCCGATCTGAAGCGGCAGCTGGCCGCCTGCGGCGTCCCTGTGCGGCCGATCACGAACGGAGCTGAGAATGGGGACTGACTTCGACACGAACGCGATCCGGTTCGACCCCGACTCGGGGCTCGTACCTGCCATCGTGCAGGACGCGCAGGACGGCTCGGTGCTGATGCTCGGCTGGATGAACAGGGAATCACTCGAGCGGACCCTCGAAAGCGGCAAGGCGACCTTCTATTCCAGGTCGCGGAAGCGACTCTGGGAGAAGGGCGAAACGTCCGGCAATACCCTCTTCGTGGCCTCGATCGCGGCAGACTGCGATTCAGACGCGATCCTGGTCCGAGCCCATCCGAAGGGACCCTGCTGTCACCAGGGGACCCGAAGCTGTTTCGATGCCCCGGGGGCCGCGACGCCTCCGGCTCGAGCGACGCTTCAATCGGTTCTGGTCGGTCTCGCGGACGTGATCGAACAGCGGGACCGGGATCGTCCCGAAGGCTCGTACACGACCACCCTGCTGCAAGCCGGCGTGATGCGGGCGGCGCAGAAGGTGGCCGAGGAAGCCGCGGAAACCGCGCTCTCGGCAGTGGCGGAGCCGCACCGGCTGGCCGAGGAATCGGCCGACCTGCTCTATCACCTGCTCGTCCTCTGGCGTGCAGCGGGTCTCGACCCCGATCGTGTGGCGGAAGAACTGCTCAGTCGCGCCCGCTGAGCCGGGCCACCGGATCAAGCTCGGCCGTCGCAGCGGCCGGATATGGGAGCCGAACAGGAGACTCACGAGATGACTCGGATCGAATTGGCCATTGACGGAATGAGCTGCGATCACTGCACCGCCAGAGTGCAGAAGGCGCTCGAGGAAGCGGACGGCGTGCGATCTGTCGAGGTGACACTCGACCCCGGAAGCGCCGTGATCGTCGGAGATGTTCTCGACCCTGAGGTACTGATCGCTATCGTGGAGCGCACAGGCTACGAGGTCCGGCCGACCGGCTGATTCGCTCTTCGCCGCGTCCCGGCGATCGGCCTGCTACGCGTCCCCGAACTGGCTGTCCAGAATGGCGTCGAGCTGTCCACGCAGTTCGCGCATCTGGTCCTCGGCCAGTCGCTGACCGAGATAGCTCAGTCCATGGATTGCCGCGATGACCGCGAGGCCGGCGGGAATCGCCCAGTAGCCCCACGGCGTCTCGTCCGAGACTTGCTGCACGTAACCCAGCGTGGCTCCGAACAGGATGAGGAATACAACCAGGAAATAGACGAACATGAACCCGGTCCACACGTCGGCGCGGGGCGCGAACCGACCGCGTAGCGACGATCCGCCGGGTGCATCCTCGACCTGCACGGTGAGTCGTGGCGACCAAACCTTCTTTTCGGCTGCATCGACATGGAACTCGGCATGCCGGCCCGCGCTCATCGTGGTTTCCCGCAGCTCCGGCGTGTCGAGACCCTCCCGGATTCGCTGTATTGCCGCGTCGGCGGGAACGGGGAGATCGAGATCGAACTTCGGCCGCAAACGTGCGGCATCGATGCCCACCTCGGGGAAGTCGCTCATGGCTGACCCGCCGCTCATTCGGCGGCTGAGCGACACTCGGGGATGTACTTTCGCGACCACGCCGCCAGGACTTCGCCGACATAGCTGGCGTCTGACGGATCGGTCAGAAGGTGGTCGGCTTCGTCGAGCGAAATGAAGCTCTTGGGGTGCCTCGCCGACGCGTAGATCTTCGCCGCGTTGTCGATCCCCACGACCCTGTCCACCGGACTGTGAAAGATGATCAGCGCCCGATCGAGCGACCTGATACGCTCCTGCTGTCTGGTCTCCTCCAGGTCATCCAGGAACTTCTCGCCGATCGTGAAACGGCGTCCGGCCAGCATCACCTCTGCCTGACCATCCCGGCGGATGTCATCGATCGCGCCCGTCAGGAGGTGGGTAACGTGAGCGGGGTCGGCCGGCGCTCCGATCGTGGCAACAGCTACCGCCGAGGGAACGTCCGCGGCGGCCTGCAGGACAGCTGCGCCTCCCAGAGAGTGCCCGACGAGGATCTTCACTGGCTCGTGTTCCGCGGCCAGGTACTCGGCAGCTGCGATGAGATCATCCACGTTCGAGGCGAAGCTCGTATCGGCGAAGTCTCCTTCGCTCTCTCCGAGTCCGGTGAAGTCGAAGCGCATCACGGCGACCTTCGCTTCGTTCAGGGCTCGCGAGAGATTCACGACCGCCTTGAGGTCCTTGGAGCACGTGAAGCAGTGTGCGAAGAGCGCCCATGCCGCGGGCCGGGACTCGGGGATGTCCAGCCGGGCCGTCAGCAGGTCACCGGTCGATCCCGGGAATCGGATCTTCTTGGATTGTCCCATCCGATCAACTCTCGTTTCAGGGGATGAGCCAGTATACATAGGCTGCGTACGCAAAGAGGAGGGCAGCACCTTCACGCCTGCTCACCTCGAACCCCGAACGCATGAGCGGAATCAGGGCGACTGCGAGACCGATCATGACCGCGAAGCTGACCATGCTCACCTGGCCCCGCATGACCGGTCTGACCAGTCCGGTCACTCCGAGAATCGCCAGCAGGTTGAAGAGATTCGACCCGACCAGGTTGCCGACCGCTATTTCTCCCTGACCGCGCCAGGCCGCGACCACGGAGGTGGCGGCTTCCGGCAGGCTGGTGCCGACCGCCACCACCGTCAGTCCGACGATGGCGGGTTTGACACCGAGACCTACTGCCAGGTCCTGCGCTCCGTTCACGAATGCGAAGCTCCCCATGACGAGCATCGCGAGTCCGGCCAGGATGAGTCCCAGAACCATCGCGAGCGGTCGCCTTCCGGTCGACTCCCCGACCGGCGAAACTTCCACGTCCAGCTCGAGGCGTGATTTCCGCAGCGAAAGCAGAATGTAGCCAATGAGCAGGAATACGAGGAATCCCGCTTCCGGGCGGGAGAGGACGCCATCTTCGAAGAGGAGCGTGGCCAGTAGTGACACCGCGACCACGATCGGAACGTCCAGCTGCAACAGCTTGGGCTCGATCCGGATCGGCCGGATCAGGGCTGAGAGCCCCAGTATCAACCCGACGTTGGCGATGTTCGAGCCGACCACGTTTCCGGTGGCCACATCACCCATGCTCCGGAAGGTCGAGATGAGGCTGACCCCGAGCTCTGGGGCACTCGTACCGAACGCAACTACCGTGAGTCCGACGACCAGGGGCGTAAGACCCATACGGATGGCGAGTGCGGAAGAACTTCGTACGAAGGTCTCGGCGCCGAACCAGAGCAACACTCCGCCGGCGATGAGGTTGTAGACGGTAATCAGGGTGCCGGGCACTCGGCTTCCTCCCGACTGTACCAGCGGAACCAGATCGTCGTGATCGCCGTCCACAGGATCACGCCGCCCCCCACTTTCATCAGGAGGCCCGCGATCTGCTGGTCTTCTCCTGCCGTGAGCCGGCCCACGGGCGGCGCGAGCTCGTAGATCCCGTAGTACGGTGACTCTCCGAAGGTCAGAAAGGCGTAGGGCATGGTATTGAGCACCGTGGCGAGGAACAGATAGCCCATCTTCAACGGCGCACCGAACCAGGTCCGGTCCGGAACCGGCGAAATCACCGGCCACCAGAACAGCACCCCTCCGAGCAGCCAGAGAACGTCGATCAGGAAGGAACCCCACTGGCTCGCCATCAGTCCATCGACGGTGGCCGGCAGGTGTGTCCAGATCAACACGATCTGAAAGATCCCCAGCGCAATCAGCGGGTGCGTGAGAAACCGGAGCACCGGCCGTGCGCCGGAGTCGGCGAATCGAGTCCAGGTCGACTCCGGTATGCCGAGCAGCAGCAGGGCCGGCACGACCAGGGCGATCAGCAGGTACTGGAGCATGTGCACGGAAGACAGGTATCCGCCGCCGAGCGCGCCGATCGGCCAGTCGAGTGCGATCCAGAGGGTCAAGAATCCCGCAATGGCCCAGCCGCGTCGGGACCCGGTCCCGTCACCCCGCACCGCGAGCCCGTAGAGACCCGCCGCCGCCAGCACGAACAGCCACACACCCGGATAGGGCCGCCAGGACCAGTCCCATGGGATCGCCTGGGCCGAGCACCACCACTGGAGATTCACGAGCCGGAGCTCGCCCCGGCGAGTTTCGGAATGTCGTGCTTCCAGTCGGCCTGCCGGGTGCCGAACGGGTATATCACGCGAATCGACCCATCGGGCGAGAATCCGATCACCTGCGATGCATGACCGACGATGTAGAAACCCTCCTCATCCGGCGGCTGATACACCGAGGCCGGCAGGCCCATCGCGAGCTGGATGCTGTCCACCGTCGCCTTCTCTCCCCTCAGGCCGACGAAGTCGGGGTCGAAATTCGCCAGCCAGGAACTCGTCCGCTCGGGTGTATCGCGCTCGGGATCGGTGGTGACGAATACGACCTTCATCCTTCGCTGCAGCTCGACCGGCAGGTCACGCTTCACGGCGGCCAGGCTGGCCATGTGCACCGGGCAGACGTCGGGACAGGACGTGTAGCCGAAGAAGAGAAAGGTGATGTAGCCGTCGGTCTGCGCACGGAAATCGAACGGATCGCCGTTCGTGTCCGCCAGGGTGAAGTCGGGCTTCGGCGGCGCATTCTCGAGGGCGATGCCCCGCCACCCGGTTTCCCTTTCCCGCCTGTCGGCCTCGTGACGCTCGGCGGGCTCGACGCTGCAACCGGCCAGCAACCCGCCGGCGATCAGGATCGCGCAGATGATGGTCAGCTTCGACATCAGGGTCATTCTCCCACTCCACCTCTCGCTTTGCCGCCCCGGTCTGCACCCGGCTCGTTCCCGTACTTCCGCCTGCTCGGCGAGCCAATGTACCGGGTGGCGGAAACGGAACAAGCGGCACCCGGCTCGCGTGGGACGCCGCGCGGGGCTCATATTCCCTGTCACTCCGTCGGGCTTCCAGCATTCAACGAACGGGAGGAGAGGATGGACCAGAGGACGCCGTTGCACGACTTCACCTGGACTGCGCTACGTGTGGTTACGGGTCTGCTGATATTTTCGCGCGGATCGGCCAAGCTGTTCGGTTGGTTTGGAGGGTTCGGCGAAGCGGGCACGGCAGAGCTGATGTCGCGCTTCGGAATCGCGGGGGTGCTGGAGACCGTCTGTGGCGCCCTGATCATCATCGGCCTGTTCACCCGGCCGGCGGCCTTCCTGCTCTCCGGAATGCTCGCGGTCGCCTACTTCTGGATTCACGCCTGGGGCGGAAGCATCTGGTGGTGGAACAACAACGGCATGTCGGCGATGCTGTTCTCGTTCCTCTTCCTCTTCTTCGCGGTCTGGGGTGGAGGACCCTACAGCCTGGACGCGCGTCGTAGCGGCACCGACTTCAAGGCCTGACGGCTTCCGCCGGGAGCTCGTCTTCCAGTGGCCGCTCGGGCAGACTCTCCCGGGCGGCCTCGGCCCAGGCAATCAGACGTTGTCGGTCCGTTCGTGACAGCACAGCCTCCCGGTGGATCAGGAGGTAGTCGCCCAGCGGCATCCCTTCGCTCTCCATCTCCTTTCCGATCTCCTCGTAGGCCTCGTCGAGGTCCGCGAGATCGTAGCCGTCCCATTCGGTGAAGTTCAGGTGCTCCCTTCCCCTGCTGACATGCTGCGACAAGCGCCAGGACACGGGCGCTACGCGGGCGTACCGGGGCCACTCCGTCTCGTTGGAATGGCAGTCCCAGCATGACCGGCGAAGTGTGAGCATCACCTCCTCGGGGGCATCGACCACGCCGGTCACGGTCGGATTCGACCGGTCGACCGGGACGAACTGTATGAGGACGAACAGGATCGCGAGCCCGATCCCCGAATATCGCGCCAGGTTCCCGTTCAAATCCGATCTTCCTTCGTCTTCGCGACGCCCGGGGTACCGGCCTCCCTCTCAGCGAGTTGTCGCTTGAGTCGCCCGAGGATCGCTCCCATTCCACGCAGGCGCATGACCGATACCACGTCGGAAAGCCCCATGGTTCGATAGAAGTCCGGGGGCACGGCGAGTACCGTCTCGGCAGACTCGCCGGCCAGTCCGGCGTGCAGAATACCCGCGAATCCGCGGACGGTGGGGGCTTCGGGCGGACAATCGAACCAGAGCTGCACCCCGCCATCGTCGTCGGTCTCGGTGGCCAGGAAGAATGGCGTCTGGCACTCGTGAACCTCTTCGAGCAATTCCCGGTGCTCGGCATATCGCGATGGCAACGGTGGCACCCGGCTCCCGTATTCCAGCAGGGCCTGAACACGGATCTCACGGGGGGCGGCGGCGAACTGATCCACGATCTCCTGCAGGCGAGGCGGCACGGACACGGGCGGTCGTCCTCCAGTCGGGATTATCAGATGGACGGATCGAATCGGCCGCCCGTGACTGAACGATATGATGCCGGACGGTGTATTGTCGGGCAATCAGTCGCGGAAGAGAGCCCATGCCCTCGGCCGGGCCCGGGGCCAGACGATCAACGGGAACCATGGGGTGATGAGATGGGCCGCAACTACGATGACTGCCGGGAACACGAGGGATACGCCAACCCCGGAATGCTGGTATCGACGGACTGGGTATCAGAACACCTCGACGATCCGTCGGTGGTCCTGGTGGAGTCCGACGAGGACGTGCTGCTCTACGACACCGGTCACATTCCGGGCGCGGTGAAGATCGACTGGCACATGGACCTCAACGATCCGCTGGTTCGCGATTACCTGGACGCCGAGCGATTCGCCGACCTGATGTCGCGAAAGGGAATCTCGCGGGAGCATACCGTCGTGTTCTACGGGGACAATTCGAACTGGTGGGCGGCCTACGCGCTGTGGGTCTTCACCCTGTTCGGACACCCGGACGTCCGACTGATGAATGGAGGACGCCGGAAGTGGGTGCTCGAGGAGCGACCGCTGGTCACAGACGTTCCTGACCGGCCGCGCATGGATTACCCGGTGCCCGAGCGCGATGACTCCGTCATACGCGCCTTCCGTGTCGACGTGCTCGAACACGTGAAGACGGGTGGCGCCCTCGTGGACGTTCGCTCGCCCCAGGAGTATTCGGGCGAGATGCTGCACATGCCCGATTATCCGCAGGAAGGTGCGTTGCGCGGCGGGCACATTCCGGGCGCCCGCAACGTTCCCTGGAAGCGAGCCGCGAAGGAGGATGGGTCGTTTCGGCCGGCGTCCGAGCTGACCGCCATTTATTCGGATGAGATCGGCCTCGACGAGGACGAGGAGATCATCGCCTATTGCCGCATCGGAGAGCGCTCGAGTCACACCTGGTTCGTGCTCACGCATCTCCTGGGCTACCCGAACGTCCGGAACTACGATGGTTCCTGGACGGAATGGGGCAACCTCGTCGGTGCGCCGATCGAGCGGTGAGATGAGGACGATCGGGCTGCTCGGTGGGATGAGTTGGGAGTCTACCGTCCCCTACTATCGGGAGATCAATCGGGTCGTCGCGGAGCGCCTCGGCGGTTTCCACTCGGCCCGTATCGTGATGTGGAGCGTAGACTTCCACGATCTCGAAGCATTCGCCTCTGCAGGCGACTGGGCGGATGCAGGTCGAATCCTGGCCGACCGGGCGCGGAGGATCGAGGCGGCCGGGGCGGATTTTCTGGTACTCTGTACGAACACCATGCACCGTGTGGCACCGGACATCGAGGCCGCCATCGACATTCCTCTTCTGCACATAGCGGACGCGGTCGCCGCTGCCGTGCTGGAGGATGGCATTCGCACGGTGGGTCTGCTGGGCACTCGATTCACGATGGATGGGCCGTTCTACCGGGAGCGGCTTTCTTTTCGTCACGGACTCGAGGTGCTGGTGCCGCCCGAGGATCAGCGGACGACCGTCGACGAGGTCATCTTCTCGGAACTGGTGCATGGCGAGATCTCCGAGGCATCCCGCCTCCGACTGAAAAACGTGATTTCTGACCTCGCCGGGCGGGGAGCGGAGGGAGTGATTCTCGGCTGTACCGAGATCGGCCTGCTGGTCAGGCCGGAAGACGCTGCGATTCCGGTCTTCGACAGCGCCGTCATCCATGCGCGGCAGGCTGCCGAGCTCGCCCTCGCCCCGGCGCTTTCCGGCTAACGCGAGGGTGCCGGGCCCCTGATCAGGCCGGGGTACCGCGCGCGGGCAACAGGCCGTAAAGCCCACAACCGACGATCGCCGACCACAGCGGCGAAATCTCTGCCAGCCCCCCCGTTCCGTCGACGAAGACAGCCAGCGCGACCGCGAGGATCGCGAGCGCCTGGGCCGATCGGACCCGCGTGCCGATCAGAGGTCGAGTGTCCACGTCGGTCAGAGTGCGAAGGGTTCCGGACCGTGCCATGACCGGCAGGAAGGGCAACATGAGCACCAGCGCCCCGAGGGAGCCCAGGCTCGCGCCGGAGATGGACGGTGGGAACCCCGAGCGCGTCGCCGCGAGCCCGGTCAGGGCGAGCGCCGCACCGGCGCCTGCCAGATGTGATCGATGAGCCGGAGTGAGCGTCGCGTCGAGCACGAAGGCCAGGAAGACCGCGAATGTCGTCACCCAATCGCCACTCCATGCGACCCAGCTCGCGAGCAGGAGGATCGCGATCGAATCGAGGGGTCGAGCCGCCGGACCTACTGTCCGATTCACGATTCGCAGCGCGAGCAGCAGGAGCACTACGGCAGCGAACCTCGGCGACCCCAGTAACTCCCACGCGGGAAGCGCGATCAGTGCGCCGGCAAAGGCCGCGAGATCGTGATCCGGATCCACCTCGCGCGCGAGGGCCCACGCGAAGAACACGGTGCCACCGGCGAGCAGACCAGCGACCGCAGCGGGCAGGAATCCCAGGCCGCCGAACAGCAGTCGGAACGCGGCGACCACGATGACCACGGTAACCGAAAGCAGGAGTATCGCCCTGTTCGTTGGCCAGGCGGGGTCGACAGGCCGGCCGATCGATGTGAATCGGGGGCGGTCCATTCGGTTCTCCTCGTCCAGTTCCCCTGGCGATTCCAGGTCAGAAGCTGAGTGTTGCGCCAAGACGGAGCTCCGTACGCCCCACCCAGCGATCGCGCGGCAATTGATCGGCGCTCACTCCGAGATCCACCAGTGTCTCGAGAGGCAGATCTCCCGTGTCCAGCCCGAGCTTGTTCGTGTACCAGGTCCACTCGATCCGTACCGAGAGGTCGAGCCCTCTCGGCGGCACGGCATAGTTCTTCAGGACGAGCCACTCGAGTCCGGCTCCCGCATGCCAGGTGTTGGGAAGCAGGTTGTCGAACAGGCTCGGCTGTCGCACCCACTCCGAATCGGGATTTTCGAACGGGTCTCCGTCGGCAGCGAGATTCTCGATGCGGTACCAGCTCAACCCGTAGCCCGCTTTCGGAAACAGTCGAACGCTCCCCGTCGTCACATCGTAGCGGAACGAGCCGGAATACTCCCAGAAGTTCAACTCTCCCCGGATCGTCTGGGGCGGCACGTCGCTGTAGCTGACGTCAAAGCCGAGGGCCGAGCGGCTGTGACGCAGCACGTTCTCCGACACGAACCGATCGCCGACGAAGAACGATACGAGAAAAAACGGCGACTCTGCAGCGTCGGCGAACTCCTCGATACCCGTGATCGTCGTTTCTTCCGTTCCGTTGATGAGGCCGTACAGGATCAGCCGCGCCACCAGTTCGTCGAATTGTGAGGAGTTGATCAGCAACTCCGTGTAGGCCTCCGCGTCGATTGTCATCCGGGAATACCCGCTCCCGGCTCCCACGTACCGCAACGGGAGACGTTCCACCGGATAGAAGGTCGGATCCTGTGGCTGCAGGATCGCTCGAAACGGAAGGGCCACCACCCTCCAGAGGAAGTCGATCGGGGGAAACATCGCGATCGTCGGTGCGGTCAGGTTCAGCCAGCCCCAGGAATTGATGAAGTTGTCCTGCCAGGCGAGCGGCAACAGCCGCGGCACCTTGTCCGGCTCATAGGCCGAGAAGCCCTCGCTCTCGCCCGATCGGTTCCACCCCGCGTTGAACGCCGGACCGAGCACCGCGAGGTTTCCGGTCTCCGCGTGCGAGACGATCCCGGCGAACGGCGACTCGACCGCCGGATAGCCGAATCGAACCGGAAGAACGAGCCAGCTCCACCCCGCACGTGTCGGGGCACTGACCTCGAGGAGGGGTGCGATCCGGTCCACGTCGGGAAGCAGGACGATCCTGCCGGGCTCGGCGAGATCCACGACGCCCTTCCGCTTCCACCGCTCCGTCCAGTCCAGGCGATCCCGGGCCGAGGCTGCCCAGTAGTCGCGAGGATCGAATCCGACGCTGATGCTCTCGACGGCGCCTGCCGGGCCGATCTCCTTGTAGAGACCGGGCATCGCGAACGTACCGTGCGAATCCCGGTTGGTACCGCCCGGCGGAGACAGAAGCTGGTCGAGACCCTTGTTGTCGGCACCGATCCAGCCAACCGGCCGCGTGTTGATCCTGGTCTCGGCCTCATCCGCCCATGCCCGCTCACGGATGACTCTCCACAGCCAGGCTTCGCCGCCACGGTCACGAGCCCGCCTGCGAACCTCCTCTTCCCAGGTCGCCCGCGGCGCGTAGGCGTTCGGTTGCGCGAAGTCGAGCGTCCAGACCTTGCTGTGGAAGTAGTAATCGAGTCTGCGAATCACCAGCTGGTCCGGACCCGACTCCACGCCCGACCCCAGCCCGTCGAGCAGGGCGAGCAGTTCGGCCTCGGTCTGCGCGCGGTCCACCGATCGGAGAGGCGAGACCACCACGTTCAGGTGTTCCCAGTCCCCGAGATGGTTGTTTCCGCCGTCGTTCCACGGGTAGAAGAACCAGTACTGGAGCACGAGCTCGTAGGAGGCCGGCTCCCCTTCCTCTCGCACCTCGGTGATGAACGGGTGTACGTAGGTTCTGATCAGGTCGCGGAACCGGGCGGGAAGCTCACCGTTCTTGTCCCTGTAGATGCGGTTCCAGTCGTCCGCGCTGCGCCCCGGGTAGTCGACCCAGAGGACCTCGTGAAAGCTCTCTCCCGGCAACCTGGCGGCTACCCGCTCGGCGGCACCCTCCGGGCTGTCGAGCGAGTAGCGCGTGAGCAGCCGTCGCAGGCGACAGTCGGACTTGTCGTAGCCCTCCTCGGGGTCGCCATCGGTACACGGTTCCGAAGCTGCTTCGAGAACATCGGTGGTATCAGAGCCCGCGAATCGGCCGCCGGGACGATCGTTCTGCCAAAGGTCCACGATGATCGGAAAAGCGCCCTCCTCCGATGTCGTGTGCACGAGATCCAGCGGCACGGCCGTGGAGTTCATCACCAGGAGTGGCGCAAACCGCAGCGCGAGGCTCGCCAGCAGCTCCGCCCGGGCGTCGTCGATTCCGTCGAGATCGCTGTCGCGGTAGCCTGGCGCTGACGGGTCGCCGAACAGGTGAAGACGGCCGCTGGCAGCCGTCTGCCGGATTGCGACCGGTACCTCGAGGGGGACGTAAGAGAAGTACTCGTCGCGGGGAATCTCCTGGGCGATGATCCCCGTCGGCAGAATCGTGGCGGCAATGAACACGAACGCCACGGAACAGCCCCGGCTGACCTTTTCGACGAATGCTGCGGGCGACACTCGTGGGACCTTCCCTTCGCTGGGGTTCCTCCGACGATACTCGGCCGGCGTCGGTGCTGACAGACGTCGGAATCTCGGTTCTGGCCTCGACGATATCGTGTCATTCGTGCGCGGGAAGTATACTTTTCGCTACGAATGGTTCTGAGTACGAGGCGTCTTTCCCTCGCATCCGTAACCTCGAACAGGGGCGCGTGTTGAACCTCAAGCTACCCGTTCTCATGGAGAAGTCGCGCGTCGGACAGTTCGGATTCCTCTTCATCTCGCTGATGGCGTTGTTCATCGTCCCGGAGCTTCTGCCGGACGAAGGGAACGTCCGCTGGCAGGTTCCCCTGTTCTTCTCGATCGTGATGCTGTCGGCCCTGAACGCGGTCAGCGATCGCCGAGCCGAATTCTGGATTGCTGCGCTCCTGCTTCCCTTCGGTCTCCTGCCGGAGTGGCTGCACGCGTTCGGCGTTCAGAACACCGAAATCTGGGGTAAGGCCATCTCAGCCGTATTCCTGATCTACATTGCGGTGTTGATTCTTCGATCCGTGCTCAGGGCCCGGGAGATCGACGTCGAGGTCATCCTGGGCGCGCTATGCGTCTACCTGATGCTCGCGCTCGTATGGGGGGTCGCCTATCAGATCGTGGCTGCCAGGAATCCGGGCGCTTTCTCGATCCCGCCGGCGATCCTGGAGGGCGCCGCGAATCCCGACCAGGCACTCGCCAGCGCACTCCACTATTTCAGCTTCGTGACGATTACGACGCTGGGATACGGCGACATCCAGCCAGTGGCTTCCATGGCCCGGTCGCTCGCCATCACGGAGGCGCTGTTCGGCCAGATCTACCTGGTGACCCTGATCGCCCGACTCGTCAGCATGGAATCAAACCAGAGGATGGAACTGGGCCGGTCATCCGACGACTCCTGACCCGTCAGTGGAACGGTCCTTCACCCGACGCGTGTACTCCCTTCCGATCGCGACGGAGAGACCGAGCCAGACCAGGACGAGCATGATGTTGAATTTCGCGAACCCCGAGGCATCGAGCGCCAGCCAGGTCGTGCCGACCCAGACGAGAAGTGCCGAAAGAACGTCGCCAGCCCGCCAGAAGAAGGCATCGATCGCCTGCTTCGCCTTGTACTTCTGATCTCGTGTAAGCGGCAGGAAGAGCGTCTGGCGCACCGTATTCTGGAGCGAATAGTCGGTGGAGTTCTCGGCGGTCTTGGCCCAGCGCACGATGCCCAGGACCGGGAGGAACGCGATCAGTCCGTACGAACCCAGCGCGATGATCGGCAGGAAGAGGATCGCGATACGGATGCCCAGGTACTTCACGATCCGTGAGACGACGAACAGCTGGAGCAACAGTCCCGCGACGTTCACGACCGCGAAGAAATCGGAGTAGAAGGAGCCGATGTACTGGCCCACCGACTGACCGTCGGCCGTGCCGGCGGCGACCGCTCCGCGCGCCGCGTCTTCCACCACGCTGCCGAGTATGTACTCCCCCGTCGTGTTCACCCAGTTCATGAACAGAACGAGCAGCGCGATCAGAAGCAGGTACCGGGAGCGGAATACGAGTGAAAACGCTCCCCCTCCCTTTTCCCGTTCAACGCCCGCTCCGGCAGCGCCGGATGTCGAGGTCGAGCCGCCCCGGGACCCTGGGTCGGAGCTCGCCCCCCTGATCCCTTCCGCCGGGTGCTCCCGTCGCTCGACGGCCCCGGTCACCAGCAGACTCAAGAGCAGGATTCCCGCGGCAATCAGCATCGGGATCCAGATCCCGAGCGGTTCGATCAGGCCGCCGACCACTACACTCCCGAACACGGCGCCCGCCGAGGCTCCGAACTGGACGAGTGGGAAGAGCCGCTCTCCCTGGTCGTTCGTGTAGAGGTCGTTGGCAAAGGCCCAGAACTGGGCGATCACCATCAGGTTGAAGATCCCGACCCAGAGGAAGAACACGACCCCCAGGTTGAGCCCGGCTCGACCGAGAAAGAAGAACAGGACGAGGCAAGCTGCAAAAAACAGCGTCACCCGGTTTATCAGCTTGCTGCGAGGCCATCGGCCGGCGAGCGCTCCGTAGGCCGGCACGGCCACCAGCAGGATCAGCGCCTGCAGGGCGGAGGCGTAACTCTTGATCTCGGCCCCGCTCTCGTCGAGGATCAGGGCCTCGCGCAGCGGCTTGATGAAGTAGTAGGCGGTCAGGAGCAGGAAGACGTTCATGGCCAGCAGCAGGACCGTCAGGCCCTCGCCGGAGCGCACGTCTGTGAACAGTCGCAGGACGCGGTCGAGGGGCCCGCCACTGGATTCGCGTTCGCGCACCGCACTTACCTCCGGGAGCGGCTGAAACTGGTCGGGCTCTTCACCCGTGCTGGACGGCGTTAGATTAGCAGGTGGGAAGGTCTACCGCAGGAGTGGTCCGGACGAGTGCCGGGCGAAGAGAGGAACCGCATGTACAGCATCTACGCTGTCTTGAGCCCTCCGCAGGCCTTGGGTGAGTACGGAGGTGCGAACTTCGTTCGCGAGTTGTCGCGCAACCTGTTCTCCATGGTCATGGACAACATCTGGTACATCGTCGGGGGCCTGGCCGCCGTGATCGTGTTGTGGCTCTACGTGCGACGGTGAGGTTCAGGCACCCGACGGCGAGCTTCCCACCGAACACTCCTGCGTGCACGACCGGAGTCGGATCGTGCACGCTCCTGGCGAGGATCAGGTGGAGGCCATACCCGTCTCGAGCTCGTCGCCCACGCCAATAAATACGTCGTTCAGCCCACCGCCGATGATGTAGAGGCTGGAGATCGCGACCAGGGCGATCAGAGCGAAGAGAAGCGCGTATTCCGCCAGATCCTGTCCCGAGTCGTCCCGCCACAGAGTCTTGAGCAATTCGTTCATCGTTTCCCCCGTCGGGTTTCGAGTTTCTCGCGTGGATTCACGTTCGGTGGACAGCCAAGCAGGAAGCGGTCCCGTGCGGACAGGAATGCCATATGGCATTACATCTCATGATGTTACGGAATGGATGGTGCTGTTCTCCGGGAACCTGGCAGCCGGCGCTGTGGCGAGCCCGCTACAGAATCGGGGTCATCGAGATGCGGAAATTCTCACCGCACAGAACTGGCCGGTGGTTTCCGGCCCCCGAATGCCACTCGCCCAGTCTCCACCGAAACCATCTTCCTCGATCCAGCGGACGTAGAGCGCGGTGAATGCACCGTCGAAGCGGATGATGTCGGCACGATTCGCTTGTGAACCGAGGCGGAGGACGATGGCGGAGTCCCCGGTGGCTTCCGGGGCCACCATGCTCGTCAGCGCCAGGACCCCGGGCGCGAGTCGATCCTGCGATGCGGGGTCGCCCAGCCGGTGGGCCCCGATCTGCTCGA
>JAMJQL010000069.1 GCA_023554245.1 Gemmatimonadota bacterium | reverse complement strand
GTATCGATTGCCGCGGCGCGGCGATAGAACTCGACAGCCTTCTCGTGTTCGCCACGCCAGTAATGGATCACGCCGATGTTGTTGATCGCTGCGCGGTCTTCCGGATCGAGACGCAGCATCGCCTCGTAGGCCTCGATCGCTTTCTCATCATCCTCGGTGACCCGAGTGTGATAGGCCGCCTCGACGAAGTATCGCTCCCTCTCGGTCAGCCGGTCGCGGTGGCGATAGGCCCGCTCCAGGGCGTCGAGCTGCCGACTTCGCTCCTGAAACCGGTTTCCGAGCGCGATCGCCAGGCTGCGCCAGGCGGAGGCGAATGTGGAATCGAGCGCGACGGCCTCCTCCATCAGGGCAAGGCTGGCTTCATCGTCGCCCCTCTCGCGAATCAGGCGCATCGACTCCGAATACTTGCGTAGCGCTTCCAGGGACGAGGTCGTGACCTTCGCGAGCGGTTCGTCCGAGCGCAGCGAACCGTATGACTCGCCGACTTTCTCACGAAGCTGCCGCGATACCTGGTCGATCGCCTCGAGCACCTCGGTCGAGTCCTTTGCCGTGGCACGAGCGGAGGCGAGCACGGCTCCGTCGGCGGGTCGAACGATCCGGCCGGTCAGCGAGAACCCCCGGCCGACCGCGTCGAGGTCGCCGACGACCACGGCCGCGATCCCCTCCCGCACCGCAAGCTCCCGCGCCAGCTCTTCGTCGAGTCGGCTGTCGAGCGAGCGCTGCATTCGCCCGAGACCCTCGATCACCGTGGCGGGCTCCACCAACCGCACGATGTCGCTCTGCGAGAGATCCACCCGGAGGGCCTCCGTAGCTGCGTTGGCCAGCTCGAGGTCGGAGCCCTCGATGTCGGCCAGGAGGATCGGGGAGCGCTCGTCGAGCACTCCTTTCGCCACCAACGAGCCCACCGGTCCGACGCCGCTGTTCCGCATGTACATGAACGCGCCGGTCACCAGGGCGAGGAAGAGAAAAGCCAGGCCGCCACCTACGAGCGCGTTCCGCCAGGTGAACAGGCGGCGGACCTCGGGAGGAGCGTCCACCGCCATGGCCGCATCCGCGTTGGCCAGGGTTGGAGTCTCTCCGCTCACGGCCGGGTTCGCACCCGACGTGCCCAAGCGTTTCTGAACAACGGCCGTCGTCAGAATGATCGGCAGGCCGATCAGCAGCAGCACGAGGGCGAACGGAAAGACCCAGTCAGGCAGCTCCATGTTCTGCTTGAGAACGTCCACTACCTGGAGAACGAGCCACGAGCCCGCCGCATAGAGACCGAGGACCTGGAGCAGCGTTCGGCCGCCGATCATCCGCGCTCCCTGACGATTTCCTCTAGTCGGGCCTGCGCGGCTCGCACACGCGGCTGCAGCTCGGCATCCGCCTCCTGCCAGAGCTCGACGAGGCGAGCGTAGTAGACGGAGGCGGTCTCGAGATCGCCCTTCTCGTCGTACAGCTGAGCGAGGCGCTCGTACGTCGGGCCCAGGTTCTCGTTGTCCCAGGCCGCGCGCTGAACACTGCTGGCGTTCAGATAGCCCTCGTAGTAAGCGATGGCAGAGTCGGCCTGTCCCATTGTCTCGAATGCCTTCGCCGGACCGAGGAATCCGCACAATTGACATCCCCCCGTATCCAGCGACCGATGGATCTGGAGCGCTTCGGCGGGCGCTCCTTCGGCGAGCGCGAGGGTCGCATCGATGAACTGGTAGGTCTGCTGGATCGAACGTCCAGTCCGGTACGCTTCCGGCACCTCAGCCTCGAAGCGGTCCAGCAGAGCCTGCGCCTCGGCTCGGTCACCGGCTCTGGCGAACCAGCCCGCCAGCCCCAGATAGGGCCGATTCAGCGGGTCCAGCGATTCGAGATCATCGATCTCGAGGATCTCCTCGAGCGTGCCGAGCGCCCGGGCGGTGTCCGCGCGCACGTCCAGGTTGATATCGAAGACCTGAAACAGCGGTCCCGATGTGACGAGCGCTCCCGCTCGCTTCTGTTCGTCGATCGCCTCCCGCCAGAGCGCTTCCGCCTCAGCAAGGTTGCCCCGGATCGCCGCCAGGCTGGCCAGCTGAAATGTCCCCGTTCCCGCCCAGGCCGGGTCGGTAGTGGCCTGCATCTGGCGGGCCCACGTCTCGGCTTCGGCCCAATCCTGTCGATTCGCCGCAAGCGCGTAATGGTGAAGCAGGTTCCGCTCGTTGCCGGGCGCGATCCGATCGGCAATCGCGAGAGTCGCCTCCGCCTCGTCCAGCTTGCCCTGCTGAATCTGGGTGAACGCAACGTTGGTCAGCGACTTGACGGTCGAGTCAACGGCCACGGAGCGGGCGACCCAGTGCTCGGCTTCCTCCCACTCCCCGAGCTCGACGTACGAGGCGCCGAGGTTGTTCAGCGCCCACGAGTCGCTCGGATCGAGGTCAACCAGCCGCTCGTAGACCGAAATCGTCTTGCGCGGATCAGCCTCTACGTCCAGGTAGTACTGGGCCTCGGCGAGGAGACGCTCCCGCTCGGTCAGGCGATCCCTGTGTCGGTAGGCGTTCTCGATGGCCTCGATCTCGCGGGCCCGATCTCCGGTGAGCTCCACCCCCAGCTTGCGCCACGCCATGGCGAAGGCGCTGTCGATCGCGACCGCCTCCTCCAGCAGATCGACGCCCAGTTCATGGTCCGTCCCCGCCGCAAACAGCTCGAGAGCCCGGGAGTACTTCTCGAGCGCTTCGAGAGAGCCGGTCGTCACCTGCTCGAGCGGTTCGTCAGCCCGCATGCTCGAGTAGGAATCGCCGATCTTCTCACGCATCTTCCCGGACAGGCGGTCGATGGCGGGAATGATCTCATTGGCGTTGGCAGCCGTCTCACGTAGCGAGGCCAGCGTCTCCTGGCTCCGCGCATCCGCGAGCCGAGCCGTCAGGACGTAGCCATCTCCCACCGAGGTCAATTCCCCCTCGATCACGGCAGGATAGCCCTCGCGGACCGCGAGATCGTAGGCGACATCGGGCGTCAGCGCCTGGTCCTCCGGCAGCTCCATGCGCGCCAGTGCATCGTCGAGAGTCGCCGGCTCGACCAGTTTCACGAGCTCCGACTGCGAGAGGTCAACCCGGAAGGCCTGGGTCGCTGCGCGCGTGAGCGACGGATCCTCGCCGGTGAAGTCCGCCACCACGATCGCGGCTTTCTCCTCGAGCAGACCGCTGGCGACGAGAGAGCCCACGGGCCCGATGCCTCGATCGCGCATGAACATGAAGCCGCCGGTAACGATCGCGAGCAGCACGAAGGCAAGCCCGCCGCCGAGGAGAGCGTTCCGCCACGTGAACAGCCTTCGGGTCGCGTCATCCGACCGCGGTGAGACCGGCGTCGCGGGTTCGTCGCCGGCGAATTCGTTGCTGGCCGCCGCGGGCACCTGCCGCCCCTGCACCAGCGCCGTTGCGACGATGATCGGCATTCCGATGAGCAGAAGCAGTAGCGCGAACGGGAAGACCCAGTCGGGCAATCCCAGGTTCTGCTTGACCACGTCCACCACCTGGAGCACCACCCAGGAGGCGCCGGCGTACAGCGCCAGAATCTGCCACAGGTTGCGGTTCTTCATCCGCGCTCCTTCACGATCTCTTCGAGTCGGGCCTGCGCCGCCCTTACGCGGGGCTGGAGCTCGGGGTCTGCGTCGGCCCACAATTCGACGAACCGGGCGTAGTGCAGCGCGGCGTTCTCCATGTCGCCCCGCTCGTCGTACAGCTGCCCCAGCCGTTCATGGACGTCGGCGAGATTCCGCGCATCTACGAAGATGCGGAAGTTGAAAGGAGTCTCCAGGTAGCTCTCGTAGTACACGGCCGCCGAGTCCGGTTGGCCGGCTGCATCGAACAGCCGAGCGATCTCCAGTTGGTCACAAGGCCGGCAGGTCCGGGGCGGCAGCGACCGGAACGCCTGAAGCGCCTCCTCGGGTCGTCCCGATCCGCGTGCGGTCTCGAACCGCAACCAGGTATCGCGCTCGCTCCCGAACCATCTCCGGCGCTGCTCGGGCACCTCTGCCCAATTCCGTTCGGCGAGGGCGCGGCCCTGTTCAACCCGACCTGCGGCGAACATCAGGCTGGCGAGGCTGCCCAGGGGCGGGTCCTCTATCGAGCTGGTGTCCGAATCGATCCACTCGATCAATCCGTCGGCCATCTCCACGGCCGCCGTCGTGTCCTCGAGCACCTCGAGGTGGAGCCAGGCGACGTTCCTGAGGGAGCGAACCGCCGCGTCGGCGTCGCCGTTTGCCCGTTCCTGATCGGCGCTTCGTTCCGATTCCTCGATCACCGACTGCACCTTCCCGTGCAGGATCTCGAGATCTTCGAGCGCGCGCGCCGCCCGCTCCCGTCCCCGTTCCCCGGTCGACTCGTCACTCAAGCGCTCCAGCTCCGTCCGGAACGCCCCTTCGTCACCGGTCAGCCAGAGAAAATTCGCCCTCCAGTCCTCGTACAACATGTTGGGCGGAAACGAGTCGAGTCGGGCGTACCAGACGGACGCCGAATCCAGGTTGCCGAGATTCGCGTGCACGATCCCCATGTTGGCGATGTGAAGCGACCGCTCCCCCTTCGCCGCCAGCAGTGCCCGGCGATACCAACTCAGCGCTTTCTCGAAGTCCGCCTGCCGCCAGTAGTTCACCCCGATGTTGTTCAGGGCCTGGGAATTGTCCGGGTCGAGGCGGAGAATCGACTCGTAGGCCGCGATCGCTTTGTCCCGGTCGCGAGTCAGATCGCTGTGATACGTGCCCTCCACGAGGTAGCGCTCCTGCTCGGTCAGCCGGTCACGGTGCCGGTACGCGGCCTCTTGCGCCTCGGCGGCTCGCTCCCAGTTGCCCCCGATGTTCCGGTAGGTCACTCCGAGCGCGCGCCATGCGAGGGCGAAGGTCGAATCCAGCGCGACCGCCTCCTCGAGCAGCCGGACCGCCGCCTCGAGGTCCTCGTCGCGATAGGCGGCGTCCACGGACTCCGTGTACTTGCGGAGCGCGGCGAGAGATTGCGTGGTGACGTGCGCGAGCGAGGGCGTCTCGCGAAGCGACGTGTACGACTCGCCGATCCGCTCGCGGAGCCGGGTAGAGACCTCGTCGATCGCGCCCAGCAGCGAGGCGTCGTCGGGCGCCGAGGCCCGCGCCGACGCGAGCACGACTCCATCCGACGCCGCAACGAGCCGGGCCGTGAGCACGTAGCCGGATCCGACGGGAGCGATCTCGCCCGCGATCACGGCGGGAAATCCGTCGCGTTGCGCGAGCTCCCGCGCCGTCTCTTCGTCGAGCGCCGCGTCCCCCGTCCGGCCCATGCGGGTCAAGGCGTCCGCGATCGAGTCGGGTCCCACGAGCCGAATGACGGGCGACTGGGCGAGGTCCACCCGGAACGACTCCGTCACGGTGCGCCCGAGGGACTCGTCCTCCGCCTCGAAATCGGCGAGAACGACTTTCGCCTTCTCCTCCAGCACACCCGCGGCCACGAGCGAGCCCACCGGCCCGATCCCCGCCCCGCGCATGTACATGAATGCGCCGGTACCGAGGGCGAGAAGGAGAAATGCCAGCCCGCCTCCGAGCAGAGCGTTCCGCCAGGTGAACAGCCCGCGGATCTCTGCGGGGGGCGAAGGGGCCGGATCCGCGGAATCGGGCCCGGCGGTCGACTCCCCGCTCTCCTCGTCCGCGGCGCCGGCCGGCTTCGCCAGCCGGTTCTGCACGACCGCCGTGGTCAGGATGATCGGCAGCCCGATCATCAGCAAAACGAACGCGAACGGAAACACCCAGTCGGGCAGCCCCATGTTGTCCTTCAGGACATCCACGACCTGCAGCACCAGCCACGAGCCGGCCGCGTACAGCCCGAGAACCTGGAGCAGCGTGCGGCCGCCGATCATCCGCGCTCCCGCACGATCGCCTCGAGCCGGGCGCGGGCTGCCTCCACCCGCAGCTGCAGCTCCGGATCCGCTTCGGCCCACAGCTCGACGAACCGGGCGTAATGCAGTGCGGCGTTCTCGAGATCGCCGCCAAGGTCGTACAGCTGCCCGAGCCGCTCGTGAGTGGGCGCCAGCGTTCTCCCGTCGTGCCAGATCCGGTAGTTCCAGGGCTGCGTCAGAGACCGCTCGTAGAACACGATCGCCGAGTCCGCCCGTCCCGCCCCGTCGAACAGCTGTCCCTCGAGCCACAGGCGGCAGGGAACGCAGGGCCACGGAGGGAGGCTTCGAAGCTCTTCGAGCGCGTCGAGCGGCTGGCCCTCCGCCCGCGCCAGAATGCCGCGGCCTTCGGCCCGGTACTTCTGATAAGCAGGCTTGAGCAGGTCGGGCGTTTCCTCCCACCAGCGGTTGAGCGCTTCCCGGCTCCGTTCGATCTCGCCGGACCCTGCAAGGACCAGTGCGATCTCGATCCATGGCCGATCGAGCGTTGGAACCGCCTCGATGTCGATCCGTTCCAGCGCCGCATCGATGTCGGCGACGGCGCCGGCCGAGTCGCCCGTGACGTCGAGCCGCCACTGTGCCGAGTTCACGAGCATCTGTAGAGCCATGCCGTCCATCCCGGCCCCGAGTGCTCCTTCGGCAAGCGCCTCCATCGTACCGATAGCCCGCTCGAGCCTGCCATGTACGAGGTCGAGCGCGGCGAGACCACCGCGAGCCCGCGAGGTCGAGCCGGGTCGGTTCGGGTGCTCCCGAAGGACCCCATCCAGAACCGCCCTCGCTCCCGCCTCGTCTCCCTTCTGCCACAGGAAAGCCGCCCGCCACAGGTCCCAGTCCGGATTCCCGGACACCGAGTCGAGCTCCGCGTACAGCGAGTCGGCCACGGAGAACTCCCCGAGGTTCGCCCGGGTCGTCGCGACGTTGGCGAGGTGCATCGGCACGTCGGGGGCCTCCTCGTGGGAGCGCTCGTACCAGCGCAGGGCGTTCTCCCAGTCCGCCTGCTGGTAGTACGTGTAGCCGATGTTGTTGAGAGCCTGCGCATCCGTCGAGTCGAGGCGCAGGACCGCTTCCCACGTCTCGATCACCTTCTGCGGTTCCTCGGTCACCTCCTGGTAGTAGGAGGCCTCGACCACGTAGCGCTCTCGCTCGGTCAGCCGCTCCCGGTGCCGGTAGGCGCGCGCCGTCGCGTCCACGCGCCTTGATTCGAGTATGCCCACGTTTCCGAGGATCGTACCCAGGTCCCGCCACGCGAGGGCGAAGGTGGAGTCGATCGCGACGGCCTCCTCAAGGAGCTGGATGGCCGCCTCCGGGTTCCCGCCCTTGTGCCGGGCATCGTAGGCCTGGGTGTACTTCTTCAGCGCCGCGAGCGAGGCGGTCGTGACGTGGGCGAGAGAGGGCGTCTCGCGCAGCGAGGTGTAAGATTCTCCGACCTGCTCGCGCAGCTTCGACGAGACCTCGTCGATCGCGTCGAGAAGTCCGGCGTCGTCCCGGGCCGAGGCGCGGGCCGAAGCGAGCACGGCTCCATCGCCGGCCGACACGAGTCTCGCGGTCAGGACGTAGCCGGCGCCGAGCGCCGCCACTTCGCCGGCCACGAGCGCAGGGATTCCGTCGCGCAGGGCGAGCTCCCGGGCCGTCTCCTCGTCGAGCGGCGTGTCCTCCGGAAGGTCCATGCGCGACAGGGCGTTCTCGATCGAGTCCGGCTCCACCAGCTCCAGAACCGGAGACTGCGCGAGGTCCACCCGGAACGACTCCGTCACGGTGCGCGCGAGCACGGAATCCGCCGCTTCGAACTCGGCCAGCACTACCCGCGAACGCTCCTCGAGCACGCCCTTGGCGACCAGCGAGCCCACCGGCCCGATCCCCGCCGAGCGCATGTACATGAACGCACCGGTGACCGCGGCCAGGAACAGGAAGGCGAGCCCTCCGCCGATGAGCGCGTTTCGCCAGGTGAACAATCGGCGTCCCGTCGACGTCCCCGGCTCCTCCGGCGCGAGCACGCGACCGCTGTCGGTCAGCAGGGGCTCCTCAGGTGACGCGGACGCACCGGCGTCTCTCGTCCGCCCCTGCAAGAGGGCCGTCGCGAGGATGATCGGCAGTCCGATCAGGAGCAGCAGCAGCGCGAAGGGAAACACCCAGTCCGGGAGGCCGAGGTTCTGCTTGACCACGTCCACGATCTGGAGCACGACCCACGACGCGCCAAGGTAGACGGCGAGCACGCCCCAGACGTGGCTTGCCCGCATTCGCTCGGCGAGTGTCGGCATCGGCGCTCCTGTTGGATACACAGAGTTTGTCCGGGCCGCCTCGGTCGGCCCGGATCAACGCACAAAGATCGGTCGTTCGGGTGTCGAGCGGAAGGGCGTCAGGGACCGCCCGCGTTCGGGTCTGTCCACGGCGCCGGTTCGCGTAACGGTACCGGCGGAGTGCGCTCGAGTTCCTCGTGCAGTACCTCGATCGCCTTCTCGAGGCTCGGGTCCCTTCCCTGCGCCACCAGGTCGGGCCGGTCGACGACCTCGATGTCGGGGGAGACGCCCTCGTTTTCGACCTCCCACCGGCCGTCCACGAAGAAGCGGAATGTCGGTGTGAGCATGGCGCCGCCATCGGCGAGGCTCGGCGTGCCGGACAGGCCGATCAGGCCTCCCCACGTGCGCGTCCCGATGAGGGTGCCCAGCTCCTGCTGCCGGAAGTAATAGGGCAGCGCATCTCCGCCCGATGCCGCCAGCCCGTTGATCAGCATCGCCTTCGGCCCGGTATGCGCGAACGCGGGAGAACGCATCGGGACGATGCCCCGCCGGGCCCAGTAGCTGAGAACCGGCCGCGAAAGGAGCTCGATGGCGACGACGGGAATGAAGCCGCCGCCGTTGTAGCGCTCGTCGATGATCAGGGCATCGAAGTCGCTCTGCGGATAGAAGTTGCGGAACAGCTCACGATTCCCCTCTACCGCGGTGTTCGGCAGGTGCATGTAGCCGATCCTGCCGTCAGAGGCCTCGGTGACCCGCCGCCGGCGCTCCTCTACCCAGTCCAGGTATCGGAGGTTGGTCTCCCTCGAGATCGGTCGGATCAGGATGTCCCGCGCATCCCGCCCGTCGGCAAGCGGCCCGACTCGCAAGGTCACGAGAGACCCCGCCTTCCCGCGCAGATGCTGGTAGGGATTGTCGCCCGTCCGGACTTCGTGACCGTCGATCGCCAGCAGGAACTCGCCTTCCGTGACCTTCGCGCCGGGCTCGGTCAGCGGCGAGCGGAATCCCGGGTGCCAGTTCTCGCCTCGAAATATCTTCGTGAAGCGGTACCGCCCCGACGAATCGGTCTCCAGCTCGGCGCCCAGCAACCCGTGCTCGACTCGCTCGGGTCCGGGCAGCTCCCCCGACTGCACGTAGACGTGACCGGCGTTCAGCTCTCCGCCCAGCTCGCCGAGGATGTAGTCCAGGTCCCAGCGGTGGGCCAGGTGCGGAACGAGCTGGCCGTACCGGTCCCGCATGGCCTCCCAGTCCACTCCGTGCATGCCGGGATCGTAGAACCAGTCCCGCGTGATCCGCCACGCGTCTTCGTACATCTGTGCCCACTCGAGCCTCGGATCGATCGCCACCTGCATCCCCGTCAGGTCGAGCTGGCCCTTGCCCGCCTCCTGGCCAGGCTTCAGTTCCGCGATCGCCCACGCGCCGCTGGCCGAATAGAGCACCTTTTCGCCATCGGCCGAGATTCTGACCGAGCCCACGCCTGTGAGGATCGTCTCCTCCTCGCGCTCCTCGAGCAGGTATCGCTTGAGAGATGGAGCCTCATCGACACCGGTCGGGACGAAGGTGTAGGCCGGGCCCTTCTTCGTTCCGGTTACGTTACCGTAGCGGCCGGAGGTGCCCGGGATCGCCACGACACGTGTCTCGAATCCGTCGAAATCGATCTCGACGTCCGGCACCGGGGAATCGCCCGTCTCGCCTTCGTCCTCATTGCCGGCGGCGCTCTCGCCTTCGGCCGCCTCCTCGTCGGTGCGCGGCTGGAACGGGCGCGGCTGATCGGCGCTCAGCGTGCCCGCATACAGCCGGGTCGGTCCCGTGTACACGAAGGTCTCGTCCCAGCCGCTGAAGGTCAGATTCAGATCGCGGTTCGAGAGGAAGTACAGGTACCGTCCCTCGGGATCGAAGGCGGGAGAGTAGCTGGCGACCTTCGGATCGGTGAGGGGGCCGGTTTCTCCGCTCTGCAGAGACCAGGCCCAGATCTGCGCCAGCCGTGTCTCCGCGCTCTTCCGGTAGGCGATCCACTTCGAGTCTGGCGACCAGTCGAAGTCGGTGATGTCGTTCCGGTCGCTCCTGTCCACTTCCGTGAGTCGACCGCTCTCGACGTCGACGACGACCAGTCGCTGCGCCTTGTCGCCGAACGCGAGGTGCTTCGAATCGGGCGACCAGAGAGGCGGGAATTTCCACACGTCCCCGTCCGTCGTGATGCGTCGCTCCTCGCCCGAGCCATCCTGGGGTCGCACGTAGACCTCGTACTCGCCGCTCCGGTCGCTGAGATAGGCGATCCAGCGACCGTCGGGCGACCAGCGCGGATCCATCTCCCGCACCCCCTGCGAGCGCGTGATGTTGCGAACCTGCCCGTGCTCGGCGGGCACCGTGAACAGTTCACCCCGCGCCTCAAACACGGCCCGCGAGCCGGTGGGGCCGATCGACGCGGACTGGATTTCCTCCGAGACGTTCGTCATCTGTGGTCGTGTGTAAGGCAGGTCGCCCGCCACCCGGATCGGAACCCGGGCCGTCCGTTCAGCAGCTGGATCGAAATGCCAGATCCAGCCGCCATTCTCGTACACCACCCCTCCGGGACCGCCGCTCGGCCACAGTACATCGTATTCCTCGTGAAACGTCACCTTGCGTGCTTCGCTGCCTTCCGGGCTCACGGCGTACAGGTTCAGCTTCCAGTCCCGATCGGAGGCAAAGTAGATCGTCTCATTCACCCAGACGGGCTGGTTGTCCGTAGCGGGAAGATCCGTGAGCTGTCGAGCCGACAGGGCCTCCAGGTCGAACACCCAGACTTCCTGCGCCCTTCCTCCCCGATAGCGCTTCCAGGTGCGGAATTCCCGGTCTTTCGGAGTGAACGCGAGTCGTCGCCCTTCGGGTGACAAGTCGGCGCCCCCACTCTCTGGCACCGCGAGCGGGGTCTCGAGGCCTCCCGCGACCGGCACCTGATAGGGACGACCGAGCCGAGCGCCGTGCGGCAGTCGATTCGCCCGAAACACGACGTGAGATCCGTCCGGTGTCCAGCCGTAGATACGGTAGTCGGTTCCGCCCCTCGGCGGCATCGGGCCGACGTCGTTGTAGAAGGTCAACTGCTTCGGCGTCCCACCTTCGGCGGGAATGACGTGGACCTGCCGCGTGCCATCGTACTCGGCCGAGAACGCGACCCACCGACCGTCGGGCGAGAATTTCGGATACAGTTCGAGTCCCTCGTGCGAGGTCAGTCGCTGTGCCGTTCCGCCCGATGCAGCCACGGTCCAGATATCCCCGGCGTAGACGAAGGCGATTCGGTCTCCGTGGATGTCCGG
>JAMJQL010000068.1 GCA_023554245.1 Gemmatimonadota bacterium | reverse complement strand
GCCATGCGCGTCCTCGTCTGTCCCACGGCATTCAAGGAGAGCCTCTCCACGACGGAGGTCGCCGACGCGATCGCCGTCGGCGTCCGACGTGCAAGCCCGTCCGCCAAGATCCGCACGCTTCCGCAGTCGGACGGCGGCTCGGGCCTGGTCGAGGCGCTGGCTGAGGCGCAAGGGGGACGGGAAGCCCGGATTCACACGACCGACCCGCTGGGCCGCGAGGTCGACGCGCGGGTCCTGTGGACCGCCGCCGACGAGGTCGTCATCGAATCCGCCGAAGCCTGCGGGCTCCACCTGCTCGCGCCGGACGAGAGGAACCCTCTCCGGACTGCGACCGACGGCGTGGGGACGCTGCTCGAGCGCTGCGCGGTCGACGGAGCCCGCCGCGCGATCCTCGGGCTCGGCGGCTCGGCCACGGTGGACGGCGGCACCGGGATGGCCCGCGCCCTCGGCTGGCGCCTTCTCGACCGGGCAGGCCGGGATCTCGAGCCCGGCGGCGGCGCGCTGACCGAACTCGCGATGATCGAGAGACCTCCGCTCCGGCTCCCCCTCGCCGTGACCGCCCTTGCCGACGTGCGTAGCCCGCTGCTCGGCCCGGACGGAGCCGCGGGGCGCTTCGCCCCCCAGAAGGGCGCCTCTCCGCAGGAGGTCGATCGGCTCGAGCGAGGGCTCACCCGCCTGGCCGACGTGGCGGTGCGGGATCTCGGCCTGGACGTCCGGGAACTTCCGGGCACCGGCGCTGCGGGGGGACTCGGCGCCGGCTGTCTGTTGTTCCTCGACGCGGAGCTCGTCCCCGGAGCGGAATATCTGCTCCAGGCGAGCGGTTTCGAGGCGGCGCTGGCGGACGCCGACCTGCTGATCACCGGCGAGGGCGCGTGGGACGCGACGAGCGGCCTCGGAAAGATCACCCGCGTGGTACTGGCGCGTGCCGACGCGGCCGGCGTACCGGCCGTTCTCGTCAGCGGCCGGCTCGAGGGACCGGTGCCCCCCGGAGTCGAGACGATCTCTGGCGACGGTAGCTGGCTCGATTCGGAGGCGATCAGCCGTCTGGTAGAAGAGCACCTCCGCGCACGAGGCTGAGACTTTTCTTGCCCCTCCCGCGCGCGAGCGGGTATCCTGTCCGTCCCGTTGGAGATCCGTCCGGCTGACCGGATGACCCGGGCCCGAACCGAAGCGAGACGACCTTGAGCGATACGAACGAAGCGCCCGCCGCGGCGCAGGACTATCCCGCCGACCTGATGGACAAGCTGGTCTCCCTGTGCAAACGCCGGGGGTTCATCTTCCAGTCCTCCGAGATCTACGGGGGCGTCGGCGCCGTCTACGACTACGGTCCGCTCGGCGTGGAGCTGAAGCAGAACGTGCGCGCCTCCTGGTGGGCGGAGATGGTCCACCGCCGTGACGACGTCGAGGGCGTGGATGCCGGGATTCTCATGCACCCCGACGTGTGGGTGGCGAGCGGGCACGTCGAGGGCTTCACCGACCCGCTGGTCGAGTGCCGCAACTGCCACCGCCGTTTCCGCGAGGACCTCCTGGAGTCCGACCAGTGCCCGAGCTGCGGGATGAAGGAGCAGTTCACCGAGGCCCGCCAGTTCAACCTGATGTTCAAGACCTTCATGGGCGCGGTCGAGGACTCGACCTCGGTCGTCTACCTGCGTCCCGAGACGGCGCAGGGGATCTTCGTCAACTTCCGCAACGTGCTCGACTCGTCGCGCCAGAAGATCCCGTTCGGCATCGCCCAGGTCGGCAAGGCGTTCCGCAACGAGATCACCCCCGGGAACTTCACCTTCCGCACCCGCGAGTTCGAGCAGATGGAGATGCAGTTCTTCGTCGAGCCCGGGACTGATGACGCGTGGTTCGAGACCTGGCGCGACCGTCGGGTCGAATGGGTGAAGTCGCTCGGGATCCGCGAGGACCGTCTGCGCCTGCATCCGCACGGTCCGGACGAGCTCGCGCACTACGCGAAGGACGCGGTGGACCTCGAGTATCTGCTCCCGATCGGTTGGAAGGAGTTCGAGGGGATCCACAACCGCACCGACTTCGATCTCACGGCGCACCAGGAGAAGTCGGGCAAGAAGCTCGAGTACGTCGAGGCGCACTCGGGCAAGCGGTTCGTGCCCTACGTAATCGAGACCTCGATCGGGCTCGACCGCCTGGTGCTCGTGCTGCTCGCCAACGCCTACCACGAGGAAGAGGTGGAGGGCGAGTCCCGTGTCGTCCTCCGTCTTCATCCGAAACTCGCCCCGATCAAGGCCGCCGTGTTCCCGCTCGTGAAGAAGGACGGGATGCCGGAGATCGCCCGCGAGATCGAGGAGGATCTGCGGGGCGCGATGACGGTGTTCTACGATGCGTCGGGATCGATCGGCCGCCGCTACCGGCGCCAGGACGAGGCCGGCACGCCGTTCTGTATCACCGTGGACGGGCAGACGGTCGAGGACGGGACCGTGACCGTGCGGGACCGCGACACGCTCGAGCAGGTGCGGGTTCCGGCCGGCGACCTTCGCGCCCACCTGCAGGAACGGCTGGCGGGGGCGGGATCCTGAGCCGGGGTCGGTTCGTGCACCCGGTCCGTCGGGAGTGCCCGTGGGGCTGACCGTTCGCGAGATCTCCGACCGCGCCGAGCGATTCACTTCGGCGCTGCTCGAGGAGTTGTTCGACGGCATGTCGGGCCGCAAGAGCTGGCCCGAGCTCGCCCCGCTCTACGAGTCCCAGAGCGTGCTGGCGTGGGAGGAGGCCGCTCCGGTGATCGAGCGAGCGCTGGCCGGCGCGTCGGGCGAGGAGGAGCGGCGGCTGCGTCGCCTGCTCGGCTGGGCGGCGGAGCACCAGGTGCGCTCCGACAACGCCGAGCTCGACGACGAGTACCGGCACTGGCACGCCACGGCGTACGTCGAGCTCGAGAGCTCGCGGATTCCGGTGCGCCGCCTGGACGCGATGATCGAATCGGAGCCCGACCGCGATCGCCGCCGTGAGCTGGCCGAAGTCCGGGCGGACGCGCACTCGATCGTCATTCCGCTCCAGCTGGACCGGCTGAACCGCTGGCGCACCTCGGCCGAGGAGCTCGGATACGGCGACTACCGCCAGGCGGTCCAGCGACTGAGCGGCGTCAGTCTCCCCGCCACGATGCGGCAGGGAGAGCGTTTCCTCGACGAGACCCGTGAGCTCTACCTCGCCGAGCTGCAGGAACACATCTCCGGGCGGCTCGAAGTTCCGGCCAGTGAGGTCGAGGTGCACGACATCGAGCGGATCGGACGGATGGACTGGCTCGATCTGCCCTGCCAGGAGAGTTCGATCCTCGACGCCGTTCAGGCCGACCTCGAGACGATCGGCCTCCCGCTGGCCGAGGGAGGGCGGGTCGAGCTGACGGTGGAGCCGTTCCCGGGCCCGGGCATGAAGGCGTTCTGCTCTCCGATCGATGTGCCGAGGCGCGTGGTCCTGTTCGTCACCCCGACGATCTCGCCCGGCTCCTGCCGCAAGCTGCTGTGGGAGATCGGCGAGGCGGTTCACTGGTCGCGCACCGATGCCGATCTTCCCTTCGAGTATCGGGCGATCGGAGACCGGGCCGTGGCGGAAGGGCACGGCGCGCTGTTCGCCGATCTCGCCCTCAATCAGGACTGGGTGCGTGACGCCAGATCTCTCCAGGACGAATCCTTGAATCAGTATCTTCGCCTCGCTTCATTCCTCGACCTCTACGACCTGCGCCGGCTGGCGGCGCGACTTCAGTTCGACCTCGAACTGTCGGAAAGCGACAGGCCGGGCTCGATGGGCTCACGCTGGTCCGAGCTGATGTACGAGGCGACGCACGTCCACCACGACCCGCGCGGTTACCTGACCCGGCTCGGTCAGCGCTTCGGTTCGGCTCGGCGGCTCCGGGCGCGCCTGCTCTCCGCCGCTCTCGGCCGCTCGCTCGCGGACCGGTTCGGGCGGGACTGGTTCCGGAGCCCGCGCGCGGGCCCGTTCCTCTCACAGTGGCTCGCCGGCGGGCTGACCCGTGATGCGGGCGAACTCTGCGAGCTGCTCGGTGAACCGGGACTCGTCGCCGATCCGCTGGTCGCGAACGTGCGGGACCGTCTCGGGTGAGCGACGGCACTTCCGGCCGGAACCGATTCCGGATCGTCACACGGGTCCTGACGGTCGCCGGACTGATCGCTCTGTCTCCGGGCCTGGCCGCCGCCCAGTCCGGCTCGGGCACCGAAGCGGGTTCCGATCGGACGCCGCTCGCCGCGACACCCACCCTGGCGCCGGAGATTCTGACACCTGCCGAGGCCGCGGCATACCTCTCCTATTCCTCACCCGACACCGCCTATGCCTGGCTGGAGACCCTCGCGCAGGTGGCGGCGGAGCGGCTCGTCGTCGCACCGCTGGTCACCGTTCCGGGCGCCTCCGGGGGGCGGCCCGCGGTCGTGCCCGTGGCCCGGATTTCGGCGGCGGCGGGGACACAGGCCGGCACCGGTGCGGGAGGAGCGACCGGCGACCGGATCCGCGTGATGATCGTGGGCTCTCAGCACGGCGACGAGCGAGCCGGCTTCGAGGTGGCGCTGCGCCTCGCCCGGGACCTGTCGATCGGCGACCTCGGTCCGCTGCTGGAGCGACTGGAGGTGGTGATCGTCCCGGTCGCGAACCCGATCGGGATGCGTGCGGGCACCCGGGCCGACGCCAGCGGCGAGGATCCGAACCGCGATCACGTCGTGCTCGCGTCGCCCGTGAACCGGGCGCTGTGGGAGCTGCATGCCGAGGTCGAGCCGCACGTGGTCCTCGACCTGCACGAGATGGGCCCGTCGCCCTTCGACGCGCAGATCGGCCTGCCGACGCACCCGAACGTGGATCCGCGTCTCACGGAGCTGGCGCGGTACTGGCTGCTCCCCTATGTGGTGCGGGCGCTCGCCGAGAACGACATCCGCTTCCACGAATACATCGCCGAGAATCCCGATCCCTCGTACCGGAACGAGATCGAGGCGCCGGCCGACACCTTCTACAGCTGGGCGCCGATTTCGGCCGACAACGCGCGGAACGCCTTCTCCCTCGCCGGGAGCGTCGGCCTGCTGCTCGAGACCGCTTCGGAACACGAGATCGACGATCTCGCCCGGCGCACCGATCGGTTGTACCTGACCGCCGTTTCATTTCTCGAGGTGATCGCCGGGCTCTCCGACGAGGTGATGGCCCGCGCCTGGAACACCCCCGACCATCGAGCCGCCTCCTCGCCCTTCCTCGCCCTCCGGGCCGAGCCGGTGGCCGACCCCGAGCAGCCCTTCCTGCGCTGGCTTCGCCGGACCGAGCGGGGAAATGTCGCACCGCTCAAGGTGGAGCGCTGGCGACCGGCGGTGCGGGTCACGGCCTCGCTGCCTCTCCCCGCCGCCTGGGTGATCACCCCCAAGGGCGAAGCGCTCTTCGAGCATCTGCGCCAGCACGGCATCCGGGCGGAGATTCTGCGGGAGGCCGTCACGCTCGAGGTCGGCGAGTACCGTTCTCCCGGGACGGTTCACCCGGTCGAGCGGACGATTCCGGCCGGCAGCTGGGTGATCCGCGCGGACCAGGCGCGCCAGCGACTGCTGTTCTCACTGATCGAGCCCGGCTCGGATGATGGCTGGATTCAGTCGGCCCCGCCCGGACTGGGACGCACGGCCTCCGAGCTGGCCGCCGGCTTCGAGCCCGGAGCCCTTCCGCTGTTCCGGATCGAGGGCTCGGTGCCCGATCTTCCCCTCGCCGATGCGGACGTCCAATGGCAGGCTCCCGGGGAGTACGGTTCGTGAAGCCGGTCTCCCGGCCCTTCGCGGCGCTGCTCGGCGCCATCGTGGCAGGAAGCGCGTGGGTTCGCCTCATGAATCGCCGGAACCGGCTCCTGGTGCGTCCGCCGATCCGGGATTTGTCGGGTCGTCCCTACCGGACGCGGCTGTTCGAGCTCTCCGACGGTGAAAAGGTGTTCTACATCGACGCCGGCGAAGGCGAGCCGCTGCTCCTGATCCCCGGCGCCGACGGGATGAAGGAGACCTGGCGATACCAGCTCCCGGCCCTGACCGACCGCTACCGCGTCATCACCGCCGATCTTCGTTCCCGGTTCCCGAAGGCGGCGGACTTCGACCGCTTCGCGGACGACGCCGTCGAGCTGCTCGACGGACTCGGGATCGAATCGGCGATCGTGGTGGGCCAGAGCCTGGGCGGTGCGGTGGCGATGCGGATGGCCTCGAAGTACCCCGGGCGCGCCAGGGCGCTGGTGCTGGCCAACACCCTGGCCCGGGTCAGCTACGAGCACGTCGGCTTCAACGCCACGTCGCTGGCCCCGATCGCGGCGGCCGCCAATCGCTATCTGCCTACGCCCGCTGCCAGGCGGCTCGGACGGGTGTGGAGCGAGAACGACGTGTGGATCTACGATTCCTCTTCCGGCTGGGATCGGGTCGTGGACTACGCCCTGTTCACCGGATCGCGCACGGAGCCGCCGCACATCTCGGGGCACCGCGTGAAGCTGCTGCGGGCCGTTGACCTGCGGCCGGAGCTTCCGGCGATCGACGTGCCGACGCTCGTCCTCAAGGGGCCGCGCGACACCTACACGCCGGCCGAGTGGGCGATGGAGATTGCCGAGCTCATCCCGGACGCCGAATACGTGGAGGTGGACGACACCGGCCACTGTTCGCATATCAGCATGCCGGAGGAGTTCAATCGCGAGCTGCTGGACTGGCTGGACGATCTCGAGGCCGCGGAGGGCCGTGCATGACCGAGAAACTGAGGTTCTCGTCGCGCTGGAGCACGATGCTGGTCATGCTCGGGATGGCGGTCGGGACCGGCAACATCTGGCGGTTCCCGCGCGTGGCGGGCAGCAACGGCGGCGGGTCGTTCCTGATCGCCTGGGTCGTGTTCCTTCTGCTCTGGTCGATCCCGCTGATCCTGGTCGAGTTCGCCATGGGTCGGGAGTCGCGCTGCGGGCCGATCGGCGCCTTCACCCGGCTCGTGGGCGAGAAGTTCGCGTGGATGGGGGCGTGGGTCGCGTTCACCGCGACCGCGATCATGTTCTACTACTCGGTGGTGATGGGCTGGACGCTCCGCTACCTGTGGGGCTCGGTCACGGGGGGCATCCCGATGCACTCCCCGGAAGCCGCGACCGCCTACTGGCAGGGATTCGCGGGAAGCTGGACCGCGGTGGGCACCCATGCCCTGGCTCTCGGGCTCGGCGTATTGGTCGTGTCACGCGGAGTCCGCGGGATCGAGAGGGCGGCCCGGGTCCTGATTCCCGGCCTCTTTCTGCTCGTCATCGTGCTCGCGGCCCGGGCCGTGACCCTCCCGGGCGCCGAGCGGGGGCTCGCCTTCCTGTTCACGCCCGAATGGGGCGACTTGCTCGACGCGAGGATCTGGCTGGAAGCGCTGACCCAGAACGCCTGGGACACCGGGGCCGGCTGGGGACTGATCCTCGCCTACGCCGTCTATCTCCGGCCGAAGGAGGACACGACCCTCAATGCATTCGTGCTCGGGTTCGGGAACAACTCAGTCTCACTTCTCGCGGGAATCATGGTCCTCTGCACCGCCTTCGCGATTCTTCCCGAGGCGGGCGACCAGATCGTCGGAGCGGGGAACGAGGGGCTGACCTTCATCTGGGTCCCGCAGCTGTTCGCCCGCATGCCGGGAGGCCGGCTGTTCATGTCCTTCTTCTTCCTCGCCCTGTTCTTCGCCGCGTGGAGCAGCCTGATCGCGATGATCGAGCTCGCCTCCCGCGTGCTCATCGACGCCGGGATGACCCGGGTCCGCGCGATCCGGACCGTGGGGCTCGCCGGCTTCCTGCTCGGCATGCCCTCGGCCCTCTCGATGGAGTTCTTCCAGAACCAGGACTGGGTGTGGGGCGTGGGCCTGATGCTCTCCGGCCTGTTCTTCGCCTTCGGCGTCCTGCGCTACGGGGTGGACCGCTTCCGCCGCACCCTCGTGAACCGGGCCGACCGCGACCTCACGATCGGCCGCTGGTGGAATGCCGCGATCGTGCTCGTCTTCGTCGAGGCCCTCGTGCTGCTCGGCTGGTGGATGAGCCAGGCCGTGAGTGACGCGGGTCTGTGGGCGACCTTCACCCCGTTCTCGAGCTTCAACGTCGGAACGGTTCTCGTGCAGTGGGCGATCGCGCTCGCCGCCTTCATCGCCCTGAATCCACTCCTGGCGCGGAAATTTGCGGGTGACAATGACGCGCAGCAGGCAGTAGAAGCCCCGGAGGCGACGGAGGGCGAAGCGTGAGCGGCTGGATCGCGGGCCGAGCGGCGCTCGGATTCGCCGGAACCGCGGTTCTTGTCGTCCTCGGCGGCTGCGCGGGAGGCGCCGCCGGCCCCGGACCCGCCGCCGGCCCAGGAGCGCCGGCTCAATCGCCGGGGACAGAGCGAATCGAGACGCCTCCCGCCGGCGACGCTTCGGGGGGCACGGGCGCCGACGTGCCGAGCGCCAGCGGGCCCGACCCGGAGTGGCTCGACCCGGATGCGGCGATTCGCCCACCGGAGGAGGCACCGGCCGGCGGCGGAGCCGCGTCGCCCTCGGCTCCCCTCACCCTTCGAGCCCCGGGCTCGTCTATTCCATCCGGTTTTCCCGTGAAAATTGAGGCCTCGGAGGGTACTGACGGACCACCATGGCGGGGCCCGCTTCACTGGAGTTCCGACGATCTCGAGGTCGTCCGGATCACCGATTCCGGGGTGGCGACCGGCTACCTTCCCGGTGTCGCCCGCATCTCCGTCGTTCCAGAGGCGGGTCCGGGCGACGCGGCCCGGGATACGGCGAGAGTGGAGTTGAGGGTCGTTCCCGATCCCGCCCGAATCCTGACCGTTTCCCCGGCCCGGGCCAACGTGCTGACGGGAGAGGTGCTGCACCTCACGGCCGAGGTCCGGACGATCGACGGTCGAGAGCTCGAGGACGCGTGGGTGCACTGGTCCGCCACCCCGATCGCAGGCGAGCTGCCCGCGCGTATCGAGCCCGACGGCTCTTTCGTCGCTCCGGAAGGGGGCACCTGGCTGGCCACGGCGACCCGGGGCCGCCTCTCTGCCACGGCCGTCGTGGATGTCGGACCTCGGCCTGGTGCCGAGGCCCTGTCACTCCTGGCCTCCGCTCTTCCACCGGGTCCTGCGGCGACCTTCGCGGGCCTGCGGGTATTCGAGGGCATGGACGGGCGCGATTGGGCCTGGGTGTGGACCGATCCCTCAGCCCGTATCGACCTCTGGGACATCAGCGATACCGGGTCGCCCGCATTCGTCCGCTCGCTCGATCCGGGGGCCGACCGGGTCCACGACGTCGAGATCGGCGCCGGCGGTGGTTGGGCTGTCGTCGCCCTCTCGGGGTCCACGGGGGATAATGCGGGCCTCGCGGTCTACGATCTCTCCCGGCCGTCAGAGCCCCGCCCGATCGCCCGGGTGGGCGGAGACCTGTCGGGCGGCGCCTCGGCCGTCGCCGTGGACCGGGACCGGGTCTGGGCGGCTGCCATCGGCGACGGATCGCTGGTCGGCTTCGATCTAACCGACCCCGCCGGACCCCGGCGGATCGGGCGCTGGCAGGCTTCGGCCGCGCGGCACGGGCACATCGCCGATCTCGAGGTGCGCGATGGGCTCGCCTTCCTCGCGCGCTGGGACGACGGGGTCGCGATCCTCGACGTGGGCGCCGGAAACCGTGGCGGCACGCCGGCCGCGCCGGCCCTCGTCGCGGAGCTGCCGAACCCCGTCTTCTCCGACCCGGGTCCAGAAGGGAGTGGAGCCGTCCGGGCCTACCGGGTGCGACGCTGGCGGGACTGGCTGCTGGTCGGCGAATCGATCGTCGGCTGCCGTGGCTGCGAAACGGGTCCCCGGGGGGGCGTCCGACTGATAGACCTCACCGATCTCGAGCAGCCCGTGCAGCGGGCCTGGTACCAGGTGCCGGATGCGGGTGTACGCGATCTGGAAGTGGACACGCGGGCGGAGCGGCTCACGGCGGCGTTCGGAACCGGGGGGGCCCGCCGGCTGGACGTTGCGGGCGAGCTGCGGGGGGACCTGTACAGTCAGGGGCGCGAGACGGCCGCGGCTGCGACCGGCGCCTGGCACACTGGTGTCCCGAGCCGCTCGCTGGCGCGCGGCGCACGAGTCCTCAAGGGATCCTTGTTCGTGGCCGACATGTATGCGGGCCTGAAGGTATTTCGAGTCGAATCGCTGACGGAGATGAACGATAGAGAATCGACGATCGAGCCCTGACGCGAAGGTCGTAGAAGCGCCTGGCGTCGATCCGGCCGAGTTCAAGCGCTCCCTGGCGCAGCTGGCCGGCGGCATCACCGTGGTCACGGCGTCCGACCAGGACGGCGCACCGGTCGGCCTGACCGCCACCTCCGTCTGCTCGGTGTCACTCGACCCGCCGCTCGTGCTCGTCTGCATCGGGACCGGCTCCCGGACGCACGATGCGATCGAGGCCTCCGGGCGGTACGCGATCAACGTGCTCGGGGCCCGAGACCGACCGATCTCGGAACGCTTCGCGGGCTCTCATCCCGACAAGTTCGATGGGCTGTCCTGGGAATCGGGGCGTCGGGGCCTGCCGTTGCTCTCCGATGCGATCGCGACCTGCGAATGCGAGGTCGAGCAGGCCGTGCCGGCGGGCGACCACACGATCTTCATTGCGCGCGTGCTTGCAGCGACCGCCTCCGACCACACCGGATCCAGGCCCCTTCTCTGGTACCGAGGCGCACACCGGCGGCTCGCGGAGGAAGACGCGACATGAACCCGCGGCGCTTCCGGGATGTCGCGGCGCGGATGTTCGAGGAAATACCGGCGGAGTTCCGGGAGGGGGTCGTGGGCCTGGTGGTCGAAGATGGCGCTCCGGGCCACCCGATGCTGCAGGGAATCTGGACGATGGGCGAGTGCCTAACCGAGGAGTGGCCCGACGGAACCGGTGGGCTGACCGACACCCAGTCGCGCATCCTCCTCCACTACGGGTCCTTTCGGAACCTCGCCACCGAGGACCCGATGTTCGACTGGGAGGCGGAGTTGTGGGAGACGATCGTCCACGAGCTCCTGCATCACCGCGAGGCGGCCGCGGCCGAATTCGGGCTCGACGAGTTCGACTGGGCAGTGGACCAGAATTTCCAGCGTCATGCCGGGCTGCCGTTCGACCCCGATTTCTATCGGGCGGTGGCGGCGGATGAAGACGGTGCGGTCCGCATCGAAGGAGAAACCTTCGTGGAGTGCGTCGCGGACCCGGGAGAGCGGAGAGTGCGATTCGACTGGCGGGGCGACCGCTATTCGATCGACGTGCCCGCCGAGCTCGCTCTCGGTTTCGCCGGAATCCGGAACCTGGCGGGCGGTCGGCTCTGGGTAATCGTGCGGCGCCGCGTCCCCTGGTGGCGACGCTGGCTCGGGGCGCAGGTAGTCGGCCCGCCGGTGCACCTCGAGCGCAGGGCCCTCCCGGAGTTGGTGGCGTGAAACTCGGGGGTTTCGGAGTCGGCCGGTGGTTCGGATTCCCGATCCGAATCGATGCCTCGTGGTTCGTCGTCTTCGCGCTGGTGACCTGGACCTTCGCCGCCTGGGAGCTGCCCTCGGAGCTGCCCGGACGGCCCACGCCCTACTACCTGACGATCGGTGCGGTCGCCGCGCTGCTTCTCTTCCTCTCGGTCCTGCTTCACGAGCTCGCCCACTCGGTCGTCGCCCGCTCGCGGGGCATCCCCGTACGCGGCATCACTCTGTTCATCTTCGGCGGAGTCGCGGAGATGACCATGGAGGCCAGGACGCCCGGCGACGAGTTCGCCCTCACAATCGCGGGACCTCTCGCGAGTCTGACCCTCGCCGGCGTCTTCTCCCTGCTCGGCTTCGCCGGCGGCGCGATCGACCTCGACTCGGTCGCCGTTCTCGGCGGCACGCTCGCCTGGCTGAACATGGTGCTCGCGGTCTTCAACATGGTGCCGGCCTTTCCCCTCGACGGAGGCCGGATTCTCCGTGCGCTGATCTGGCGCCTGACCGGGAACCTCGGCGTCGCCACACGGGTCGCCACCTTCATCGGTCGGGCCTTCGGCTGGGTGCTGATTCTTTCCGGACTCATGCTGTTTCTCGCCAGCTTCCGCATCGCGGGATTGCAGGGCGGTCAGATTTCGGGCGCGTGGATGATGCTGCTCGGCTGGTTCCTCAACAGCGCGGCGACAGCCGCAGCCCGGTACGACCGGGTGCGAGTGCGACTCGGAAGCGTGCCGGTGTCGGCCGCGATGCGGAGCCCCGGCGTCGCCGTTCCGGCCACGATGACGGTCCGCGAGATGGCGAGAGGGCCCATGTTGTCTGGCGATGCGGGAGCCTATGCGGTCGAGCGACAGGGCCGCATCGTCGGCTCGGTAACGCCGTCCGACCTGGCTCGTGTGCGGCCCGATCGTCGCGGCGGGACTCCCCTGTTCGAGGTCATGCGACTGATCGGAGAGACGGGTGCCGTGGAGGCTGCCAGCTCCCTCGCCGAAGTCGCCGCCGGCATGCGAAGTCGGCGCGAGGACCGGGTCTGGGTTACCCGGGACGGAGAGATCGTGGGTCTGCTCACCCTCCAGGATGTCAGTCGCTGGATCGAGCGAACCCGCGAGCTCGGAATCGATCCACGCGATCTGGCGGGCGAAGAGACCGGCCCGGAGCCCGGCGCCACGCCGCAGCCTCCGGAGTTCCAGGTTGGGTAAGCGACTCGCGTCCCTGGCCCGCCGCCGGGAGCGGGCGGCCCGGCTCGCGCCCCGGCTCGCCGAGCTCTATCCGGGCCTCGAGATCAGTCTCGACTGGGAGAACCCGCTCGAGCTGACCGTCGCGACGATCCTCAGCGCCCAGTGCACCGACGCGCGCGTCAATGCCGTGACTCCGGCGCTGTTCGCCCGGTACCGGACCGCCGAGGAGTACGCGGATGCCGAGCCCGAAGAGCTCGAGGAGCTGATTCGCTCCACCGGGTTCTTCCGGAACAAGGCGAAGCACATTCGCGGTATGGCCGCCCGGCTCGTGGCCGACTTCGAGGGAGAGGTCCCCCGGACGATGGAGGAGCTCACGAAGCTTCCCGGCGTGGCCCGCAAGACGGCGAACGTAGTCCAGCAGAACGCCTTCGGAGAGGTCGAGGGCGTCGTGGTGGACACGCACGTGAAGCGAGTCGCCCGGCGCATCGGACTCACCGCGGCCACGGCCCCGGAGGCGGTGGAGCGGGACCTGATGAAGGTCCTGCCTCGCGACCAGTGGCATCCGTTCTCGTGGCGACTGATCCAGCACGGCAGGGCGCGGTGCGACGCCCGAAAGCCGGACTGCGAGGGGTGCGAGATCTCGGACGAGTGTCCGAGTGCGTTCGCGGTCAGGTGAGCGGAAAGCCGGGTACCGGTCCCCCGGACGGCACCGCAGCCAGGGAGCGAATCCGCTCCGCTGCGTTGGACCTCGGGTTCGCCACGGTCGGATTCGCTCCCGCGGAGCCTCCCGCTCACGCCGACGCATATCTCTCCTGGCTGCGCGCGGGACATCACGCCGACATGCAGTGGATGGCCCGCGAGGACTCCGTCCGGCGTCGGCTCGACCCTCGCGAGGCTCTGGCGGGGTGCCGGACGCTGGTCGTTGTAACGCTCGCACACCCGGACCATGCGCCACCGGACCATGCGGGTCCGGGAGACGCGATCGTCGCCCGATACGCGCTCGGCCTCGACTATCACGACGTATTCGAGGAGAAGCTCGCTGCACTGGAGGCCGTGATCCGGGAGGCCGACCCGGGAGCGGAGTGCAAGCCCTACGTAGACTACGGGCCCGTGCTCGAGCGAGACCACGCCCAGCGTGCCGGGCTCGGCTGGATCGGGAAGAACACGCTCCTGATTGATCCGAGGCTCGGTTCGTGGCTTCTGCTCGGCGAACTCCTCACGACCATGGCGCTGCCTCCCGACGAGCCCTTTCTCCCGGATCGCTGCGGGAGCTGTACGCGTTGCATGGAGGCTTGCCCGACCGGGGCGATCGTAGAGGAACGGGTCCTCGACTCCCGTCTGTGCATCTCCTGGCTCACGATCGAGAACCGGGGCGCGATCCCCGAAGAACTGCGGGCGGCGATCGGAGGCCGCGTGTTCGGCTGCGATATCTGCCAGGAAGTCTGTCCGTGGAATCTCGATCCGGCACCCGCCGACCGGAGCGCACTGGTGCCGGGCCGACCGGTGGCGCCGCGCACGATGGCAGCATGGGTGGAGCTGTTGCTGACGATGGACGAGACGAGCTACCGCGAGCGCTTCCGCGGAACGGCCCTGGCTCGACCCGGCCGTGACGGGATGCTGAGAAACCTGTGCGTCGGCCTCGGGAACGAGGGCGAAGTCGGGTATCGCTCATTGCTCGAGCGCTGCCTGACGGACGAGTCGGAACTGGTCCGGGAGCACGCTCGCTGGGCGCTCTCCCGGTCGGACTTCTAGGCCGAGCCGGGAGGCCCTCCCCGGCCGTCCATCGAGGCGAGCCCGGGTCCGCCGAAGACCAGCATCAACAGGCCGGCGATCAGCGCCACGTTGAACTCGACTCCGCCGTTGGCCTGCGGCCCGATCACGTACCAGCCGTTGGGCGCGTGGACCAGCACGATGCCGGCCATCATGGTCAGCGTCAGCAGGAGGCTCATCGGCGTGACCAGCAGACCGATCACGAGGAAGATCCCTCCGACGAACTCGAGCAGAGCGACCGCCCACGCGGCTGCGAACGGCAGTGGGATTCCGAGTGAGCCGAAGAACCCGGCCGTAGCTTCCATTCCTCCGAACAGCTTCGGAGCGCCGTGCGAAATGAAGATCACGCCGAGAGCGACTCGCAGAATCGCGAGGCCGAGCTCCGGATTCACCCCCCTGTTCATTTCCATCCCCTTTGAAAGCTTTTCTGTGCGAAAGCCCGGACTTCGCCGCGCGACGAACCCGGACTCAGATCTCGATGACTCGCCCGCTTCCAGCTGCCTCCGACCCTGAATTCGAGCTCGAAGAGCCGGGCCGTTCGTCCCCGGAGGTGCCGAGTACCGTCGCCTCGACCGTTCCCTCGAGTCGCTTCCGCAGCCGCGCCGCGACCCAGTTCCTGCCCGGGCGCGTCATCAGCGTGAATCCAGCCAGATCGGTGAGGATGCCCGGGGTGATCAGCACGACCCCGGCCAGAAGGACGAGCACCGCATCCAGCAGCTCACGGCCCGGTACCTGACCACGCGCCAGTTGTTCGTGGACCGCGGTCCACGCCCGGATGCCTTCCCGTCGGGCGAGGATCGCCCCGAGGAAGCCGGTACCGAGGACGAGGCCTACCGTGGGCCACGCGCCCAGCCATTCGCCCACCTTGAGCAGGAGCGTAAGCTCGGCCAGGGGGACGAGAGTGAACAGGAGCAGCAGTCGCATCAGCACCGGCCGAAGATAGCGCGACGAGGGGAGAATAACGAAGACGGACCCGGAATCGCCCCTTGCGGCCCCACAGGTGACGACCCGAATCCGCCTTCGATACGCATGAAGATGCGGGGGGGGCGTCATTTGGCCGTCAAGCGGTTGTAAATATCTGTGTGATAGAATGTTATAGGGCACGCAGGGCAGCCGGTAATGCGGAGAAGGGGGGCCGAACCGGCGCCCCTGCGCCCCACCGGGAGCGGCCGACCCCTCCTTCACCCGTCCGTACTTCGGGGAAGGATGAGGACGGACATCAACTGAGTATCAACAGAATGGGAGACAATAGGTTACGACAGGTACGCCGCGGTCCGGCGCCGGTCAGAACCCGAGAACGGCCCGCACGGCGGGGTCGATACGGTCCTGCGTCCACAACGGCTTCCAGACGAGGTTGACCTCGGCCTCGTGGACGCCCTCCACGGTGCCCGCGGCCGCCTGGGCGGAGCTGAGAATCTGCGGTCCGGCGGGGCAACCGGGACTGGTGAGGGTCATGTCCACCGAAGCCTTGCCTTCGTCGACGCTCACCTCGTAGATGAGGCCGAGATCCACGATGTTCAGACCCAGCTCGGGGTCGATCACCTTTCGAAGAGCCTCGAGGACTTCGGCTTCGAGTGCATCCTGGCTGTCCGTCGCACCTGATTCGTCATTCCCGGTCGGCTCTCGGGTCGTGTTCTCGTCGGTCATCCGTTTCCGTTCCCGTTATTGGCTAACTGGTCTCTTCGTACGACCGCGATACCTCCGGACCGGGTCCGGCGTTCCCTTCGGCCAGGTCCACGAGCTCGACGGGGTGGGCGATGCGGACCTGCATGCCGGCCCGGGCCAGGCCCGAGCCCAGGAACATCATGCAGCCGGGGTTCCCGGTCGCCACCAGGTCGTATCCTCCCTCGCGGATCTCACGGAGCTTCCGTTCCAGGACCTGGTCGGACAGCTCCGGTTGCTGGATGTTGTAGATACCTGCTCCCCCGCAGCATCGCTCCCACGATGGCAGAGGCTCCACCTCGAACCCCGCTGCGCTGAGAGCCTGCATCGGTGCGTCCCGGATTCCCTGTGCGTGCAGGAGATGGCAGGGCGCGTCGTACGCGACTCGAAGGCTCCGTCTGTCGCCCGATGCCGTATTCCGATCGACCCGCTCCGACGCAGTTGCGGCTCCCAACACCGATCCCGCCACTGGCGAGTCGACCAGGAGCTCGGAGATGTCGCGCACCCTCGCCGCGATCCGCTCGGCCCGATCCCTGAGGTCGGCGTCATCGCGAAACCACGCCGGATACTCCTTGAGCGCTGCGCCGCATCCCGCCGAGTCCGTGACGATCAGCTCCGCGCCCGAATGCTCGAAGGCCTCGATGTTGGCTCGCGCCAGGGCTCGAGCCGCCTCCAGCTTTCCCGCGTGTGCGTGCAGCGCGCCGCAACAACCCTGGCCCGGCGCATCGACCTCGGCGTGGCCGCGACGTGAGAGCGTCCTGCGCGTGGAGCCGTGAACGTGCGCATAGAGGCCCTCCATTACGCATCCTTCCAGAAGTGCGTACGTCGAAACCCGCGGAGAGCCCGGGAGATCGCGGCGCACCTCCGGCAGCGAAGGCCCGCCGCGAAGAGCGAGATCCGAACCCGAGGTGAACGCGGGCCGGGTGGCGCCGAGCATTCCGGCGGCGAGGCCGAGCCGACCCGGAGCCAACCGCCCCGCGAGACGATCGAGCCCCAGGGCTCGGAGGATTCGCCCGAATCTCCAGGTGATCGGGGCCAGCCGCCGGGATGTGAGGGCCTTCAAGCCGAGCTCCAGCAGTCGGTCCGGGAGTCCATGGTCCGACGCTCGCGAGCGTGCGCGCTCGAGGAGCGAGCCGTATTCGACGCCCGCAGGGCATGCCGTCTCGCAGGCACGGCATCCCAGGCATCTGCCCACGTGCAGGTCGTACGCGTCGGTATTCTCGAGACGTCCCTCGGCGAGAGCCCGCATCAGGTAGATGCGACTGCGCGGCGAGTCGTTCTCTTCCGAGAGAACTTCGTAGGTGGGACAAACCGGCAGGCAGAAACCACAATGCACGCACGACAGGAGATCCTCGAGCCATCGATCCTGCGGCGGACCTGATGTCCCGGCGCGAACCGGATCGATACCGGGAGTGCTCACCGCTCCGTGTTCAGTCCGTGGCCGACAACGGGTCCGACGAGGAGTGATTGTGCGTGATCTTCCAGCCGGACCCGGTGCGGCGCATCACGAGCGTCAGAGCTCCCGAACCGTTCGTGACGCCGCTCCTGTCGAAGACCCACCGGGCGGTCACGATCCCGATCAGGGGAGACAGGGAGCGGACGCGCACCGCCTCGAAGCGAAGGGTCTCGCGTTCGGAGCTCCGCGCGAAGAAGGGCGCATAATAGGCGCGGATTTCGTCCAGCCCCGAATAGACCCCCTCACCGACCACCAGGGTGGTCGCCGGCGAGTCCTGATAATCCGCCAGGAATGCGTCGAGGTCTCCGCGGTTCCACTCCGCCGCCGAGCGCTCGAGCATGGCGAGTACGGTAGGCTCGAGGCTCGTGTCCTCCTCCGGCTCGACCTCGATCCGGCACGAAGCGACCAGCAGGGGCAGCACAGCGAAGCCCAGTATGACCCGGGCGCGTCCCGGTCGCCGGGGCCGGGCCGCAACGGCACGGGGAATTCGATCCGCGATCGCGATCCGAACCATCTTCAGCTCTCCGCGCGCAGGTGCTGTCGGAAGTGATCCGCCGTGTGATCGAGCGCCCGAATCAGTGCGGGCGTGGCTCCAAGGTAGGGGTGTCTCACATCGAAGGTGTGGCCCGCACCCGGAATCTCGACGAACTCGGCCTCCGGCGCGGCGGCGGCGTACGCCCGCCCATCGGCCGGTGAGACGGCCTCGTCGTTCGCCCCGTGAACCACAAGCAATGGCGGCCCGCCTGATCTCAACGCGGCGAGAGGATCCAGCTCGGTTCCATGCTTCTCGAGGTCGTCCACCACGCTTCTTCCGAGCGGAAGGACCTCGCCGGTCCGCTGGTTCCGGATCTCCACGACGTGATCGTCCCCTGCATCGGCGGGGAACAGCTCGGCATATCTCTCCGGCCGGGAGAGTCCGCCCCACAGCACGAGGGCGCGGACCTCAGGGCGCCTCGATGCGACGACGGACGCGGCGATGGCGCCACGGCTGTGGGCGAGCACCCCGATCGCCGTCGGGGTCCGCACGGAGGTGTCACCGAGCCGACCCGCGGCGAGTCCATCCAGGACCGCGTCGAGGTCGGCGACCTCGCCGCTGAACGTGGCCGTCGCGAAAGCCTCGGGCTCCGAGAATCGGCCGAGGTCGGACCCCACACCGGAGCCGCCGAAGTTGAATCCGATCACCGAAGATCCGGTGCGAGCGGCCAGATCGTCACCGACCGCTGGAAAGAACCCCCAGTCCTTGAAGCCCTTGAATCCATGGCAGACGACGATCGCCGCACCGGAGTCCGGCTCGACTCGGCCGCCCGTTTCACGGATGTCGCCCCGCACCGCGCCCCGCGGCGTGGCAAGGAGAAACGGGATCCGGGCGACGGTGCTCATTTCCTCAGGCCACGTATTCCGAGACGTTGATGCCGTAACGCTCCGGATCGGTGGAGCGTGCGATCGAGCGCCTCGGCCTGCCCGTGTCCGGATCGACCTCGGTGAGGTCTCGAATCGGTCCTTCGCTCAAACGCTGGCCCTCGGCGTCGGCAATGATCCGGACCATCGGCCTGTGAATCGCCCTCGGATTCGGACTCGGCGCGACGACGACCCCGAGCTCGCCGGTATCCAGAATCACCAGCGTCGCTACCGGATAAATCCCCATCATGTTGACGAATGCGCGCGTCAGTACCCGGTCGTAGGCGCCGGACTCGGTCTCCCGAAGCTGCCGGATCGCCTCATCGGGCGAACAGGGAAGGAATTGCCGGCTGTAGCGGGAAATCGCCGCGTCGTAGGCTTCGGTCAGCGCGATGATTCGGGCGAACAGTCCCTGCCGTCGCCGTCGGATCACCCGCGGATAGCCCGACAGGTCGGTTTTCATGTGATGTTCGTAAGCCGCCAGCATGGCCCGATAGGGCGGCTCTTCGAATCCTTCCACGTTGAACAGCATCAGAAGCCCGAAGTCGGGATGCTGGCTCACCAGGCGCCATTCCTCCTCGTTCAGCCAGCCTTCCTTGTTCAGGACGCTGGTCGGGATGAGCACCTTGCCGATGTCGTGAAAGAGCGCCGCGAAGCCGAGTTCGAACAGGTAGCCTTTCGAGAAGCCGAGGTGGTCACCCAGGGCGACGCTGAGGATCGAGACGTTCACCGCGTGGATCAGCGAATGGTCGTCGTAGTCACGCAGCGTCAGCATGCCCAGCATCGAGGCGCGGTCCTGCAGCACCTGGTCCACGACTCGCAAGACGGCGCGTTCGGCACGCCGGGCTCCAATCGCACGACCGAGGACGAGCCCGCTCATCATCTCCTTGGCGACCTTCACCGAATACGCGTAGGTGCGCCTCGCGGCTTCGACGGCCTCTGCGTTCTCGTGGCCCTCGAACAGCGGCGAAGGCGGTCCGACCTGGAGCCGTCGGACGCCCGCCTGTTCCAGTTTCGAACGGAAGGCCTCGAGCGGTGGCTGACCCGGTACGGGGTCTGCGCTCAGGGCCGACAGAAACGCCACCCACTCGTCCGAGGTGATTCGCGGCTGTACGTCGATCCGACCGATCCCGTGGGCGCGCAGTGACTCGCGAAGCGCCGACAGCACTGCGTAGTCGGACAGGTCGAGCTTCACCTGGAGATCGTTCAGGAAGAGGTAGTTGCCGGCGACCCAGATGCTGATGCCGCCTTCCCTGTCGAATACTCGCGCCGCCGACTCCTCGACCTCGCCGATCGCCCGGCGCACCGCCTCGTTCTCCAGGGGATAGAGACGCAGTGCCCGGGTGGCGTTGTACAGCGCAAGCAGAATTTCGGGGCTGTTCGTGGCCGTCGATCGCTCGCTCATGACGGGTCTCCTTCCGCCCCATCGATATGGCGCACTGCAGCGCGAACCGCGCTGGCGACGGCAGGAGCCCGGTCCTGCGAGCTTCTCTCCAGCGCCCGTCTGGCTTCGGACGAGCCTGCGAGGCCCAGGGCCCGGGCGGCACCTGCCCGGAGCGCAACGGGATGGCGACCGCCCCACCATCGTCTCCCGTTCAGCACCTTCGACAGCTGGGACACGATCGAGTCGCCGCACACCGCCACGCAGCCCTTCAGAAAGTGCATCCGTTCGGTGTCGTCGAGCCTCGCCAGCGATCCTGCGTCGACGCGCCGCCTCAATTCGGCCTCGGCACCCGGCGGGCGGATTCTCTCGATGGCGTCGATCGCCGAGACGCGGATCTCGCGATCGGTGTCGTCGAGTGCTTCGAACAGCGCCCGTATCCCGGCCTGCGATTCGAGGCTTGCCAGCGCCTCGAGCGCGCCGAGTCGGACGACCGTCTCCGGTCTGGAAAGCAGTTCCGACAGAAGTCCCTCGGCGTCACCGATCCTGAGCCGGGCCACGATCCGGGCCGCCTCGGCGACCAGCATCGGATCCTCCGCCCGGAGGAGTGCCCGAATCGAATCCGGGTGGGTGGATACCAGGCGATCCAGCGCATCCGACAGGGGCTCGCGGAGGTCGGTCCCTTCCAGCGAGGGAACGGCCCGAACCAGGATCGGAATCGCCTCCGCCTGAAGAGCGCCGAGCAGGGCCGTGAGCTCGTCATCGGCAGGCGCCGGTCCGGTGCTCTCGGAGGCCAGGCTGATCAGTTCGGCCATTGCCTCGCTCATGTCCCGAAGCAGCGAGGTCACCAGGGCCTGGGTGTCCGCCTCGCCCGTCTTGTTCGCCAGCAGCTGCAATTCCGTGACGATCAGCGCGACGGTCGAGAAATCCCTCCGGTCGAGCAATCGGGGGAGCAGCTCCCGCACGATATCCACCACCTGGCGTCGCCGCTCCTGGTCGCGCATCTCGAACTGGTCCAGCAGGGCGAGCGTGACGTCACGCATGAGCGGGCGGTTGAACTCAGCGTCCATCTCCCGGCGGAGATACGCCTCGTCCGCCTCCCCGAGAAGGAGGCTGGCGAACTCGGCTTCCTCGTCGGGTGGGATGGGGCCCGCCGAGAGGACATCCTCGATCTCGCTCAGGTCCGAGATCGTCTCATCTCCTCCGACTCCTTCGGCCCCCCTCGGCAGCTCCAGCGCTTCCTCCTCCGAGACATCGACGTATTCCATGCGGATGAAGTCGAAATCCCGATGCCAGAGCGTCGCGAGCAGATCCGCGGTCTTGCCGGGTCGAATCTCGGCCAGGATCTGCAGGAACTCCTCGATCTCGTCGCCTCCACCGGGAAGGAACGCGAGCTGGCGAATTCCATCGCGAAAAAACTGGAAGGCGAAGTTGTCGTGACCCACCGGGTGCGAATACACCTCCAGGTCGCGCCACTTCAGCCGGCTCTCGTCCACTGCGAGCGCCAGGTGGGGGAGATCCTCCCACAGTCGGGCGAAGCGCTCACGCACGTCCCGATGAAACCGTTCGATCAGAGGATTCCCGCTCACGTAGGTCTGGCGGGCCCGAAGCTCCTTGATCATCGCGGTGACCAGGTCGGAGATCTCACCGGCGATCCGCGAATTCTCCTCGGAATCGTCCGGTTCCTCGCCGACGTCGGGCAGTTCGGGCTCGGTGGGCCGGTCCATCCTCAACCGTCCGTGCTGGGTTCGGGGGCGCCCGCCGGGGCAGACTCGCGCTGCCGCATCGGGAGCCAGCGGTCCTCGGGCCTCCCTTCCTCGGCGCTTGCCGCACGGGCCAGCGTGAACAGGAGGTCCGAGAGTCGATTCATGTACGGAAGCGCTGCTTCGACCAGTTCGGGGCGCTCGCGGAGCAGCGAAGTGACCTTCCTTTCGGCACGGCGACAGATGGTGCGGGCCACGTGCAGCTGCGCCCCGACCGGTCCGCCGCCCGGAAGGATGAAAGAGTCGAGGGGCGTGAGCTTCGCGTCGAGCTCGTCGATCCAAGCCTCGAGCTCTTCCACTCGCTCCCGGTCGAATTGCGGGAGCGCGCCCTTCCGTTCCATGCGCTCGGGGTTGGCCGCCGCGAGCCGCGAGCCGAGCACGAACAGGTCCTCCTGAACGCCGCGCAGGCGTTCCAGGCCCAGTTTACCCTCCGGGTCTAGCGCGAGGGCCAGTCCCAGCGTCGCATTGAGCTCATCCAGCGTGCCGTATGCCGCGACCCTCGGGTCGTCTTTGAAGACCGGGACACCGCCGTACAGCTTCGTGCGTCCCTCGTCTCCGGTCTTCGTATAGATCTTCATTACACTTCCTGTCGGATCACGTCAGATATGGTCGGCAAGCCATGAGCGCGGCCATGCCCCGAACACCTTCTCGATACGACTCTCGATCGCTACGGCAGACGGCTTTCGCCGCTCCTGAGCCCACTCGAGGTCTGCCGGACCCCCCCGCTCGAGTCCGACCGGCAGACCCGTACCGGCGGCCATCGGGTCGCCGTCCGGCCACCGGAATTCGAGGCGATCCAACGCCGACTGCATCCGCTCGCGCGCACTCGCTGTATCGAACCGCGCGAGCATCGAACCTGACCGTGGCCAGGCCCGGATCGCAGGCCGACCACGATCGGTGGTGTCCACGAGAGAACGCAACGTGGAGGCAAGATAGCGGCGCCCGGGCGTGAGTCGGTAGACGGCCGAGCCGGGCGTTCGAGGAGGAGGCGCGACGATTCCGGTCTCGACCGATTCACTTGCGTGCAGACCGTCGCTGCCGAGGAATCCGCGCAGAGCGGCCCGCCGTCGCCGCACCGATTCCTCTCTGCCGGCGAACACGGCGATTTCGCGTAGTTCTCCATCCCGTGAGACGTGTATGACGCGGGCATCGGCACCGGAAAAATCACCCTGATCCCAGCCGGACTCGCCGGGGAAGGAGAGGACCGAGGTGTTCTCGGGCCCGGGCCAGAGCCGGAGCGTGACGCGAGTCAGGACTCCGAGCCGGCCACGGCTGCCTGCCAGCAGGCGGGGAAGATCGTATCCCGCGACGTTCTTCATCACGTGCCGGCCCCAGTTCAGGGTCTCACCGGCCGTGGTCAGCATCCGGCATCCGAGCAGCTGGCGGCGCACCGGACCGAAGGCGGAATCCCACATCGAGGGTGACCCAGCGGCGACCCATCCACCGACCGATCGCTCCAGGCCTTCGCCCGATACCGGCAGCCAGAGCCCTCGCTCTTCGAGAAGACGGAGCAGCTCCCGCATCCGCATGCCTGCACCCACTTCGATCGTGAGGTCCCGGGGTCGGAACTCGATGACCTCCGAGAGGCGGGCGGTCGTGAGTACGATCGGATCGGGGTCCTCTGACCCGACCGCGCCCGGGAAGGAGTCGAGGAGTGGAGCGGGATCCGGTCGGGCCGAGCCCGTCACCACGACCTCGGGGCCGGGAACTGCTTCCTCGCTCTCGCGGCCCCGTGTCCTCAGCGCGGCCAGCGCCTCGGCCAGCTCCTGTTCCGATCCGGATACGAGTGTGCTCGACTTCACCGGGCAGACCCTCCGACTCGATCTACCGGAAGCAGTTTGTCGGGGTTGGCCAGGCCGGCGGGATCGAATGCGTGGTGCAGGGCTCCCATCAGCGCCAGCTCGCCGGACCCGAACAGGAGCGGCATGTGACGCACCTTGTCGCTGCCCACACCGTGCTCGCCCGTGATCGTGCCGCCCGCGTCGACGCACAGTCGCATGATCTCCTCGCCCGCCTTCTCGACCCTCGACACTTCATCCGCGTCTCGCCGGTCGAAGAGAAGATTCGGGTGCAGGTTGCCGTCCCCGGCGTGAAAGAAGTTCGCGAGGCGCAGCCCGTACGAGTCCGCGATGCGGCGAATCTCGGGGAGCAGCCGAACGAGCTCGGTGCGCGGCACGACGGCGTCCTGCACGAATACGTCCGGCGCCGCTCGACCGAGGGCGCCGTAAGCCTTCTTCCTGGCCCTCCAGATCGCCAGCCGCTCGGCTTCACTCTGCGCTACACGCACTTCTCGGGCTCCGTTCGCCCGGCAGGCTTCCGCCGCGATCGCGAGTTCCGCCTCCACGTCCTCGGCCTGGCCTTCGCACTCGATCACCAGTGCGGCCTCGGTGTCGGTCGGCAGCCCCGCAGCGAAGATCGAGGCCTCTACGACCTCGATCGTAGCCCGGTCGATCAACTCGAGTGCAACCGGAACGAGACCCCTTTCGAAGACATCCGAAACGGCGGCGCCCGCGTCTCCGACTCCGTCGAACAGTCCCAGCATGGCCCTCGTAGTCCCGGCCACCGGCGCGAGCCCTACAAGCGCCGACGAGATGATTCCGACGGTGCCCTCGGACCCGATGAACAGGCCGGCGAGGTCGAGGCCCCCGTCCTCTCCCCGACCCAGCCATGCCGTCTCTCCGTCGGGCAGCACGATTTCCAGACCGAGCACGTGATCGCTGGTCACCCCGTGCTTGAGGCAGTGGGGCCCGCCCGAATTCATCGCGACGTTGCCGCCGATCGTACAGGCGGTAGCGCTGGCGGGATCGGGCAGATAGCGGAGGCCGTGCGGCGCCGCGGCGGCCGATATCTCTGCCGTGATCACCCCCGGTTCGACCAGCGCGGTCCTGTTCTCCGGGTCCACTTCGAGAATCCGTCGGAGCCGGGTCGTGGCCACGACGACCGAGTCGTGGGCTACAGAGCCTCCCGACAGACCCGTTCCCGCACCGCGCGGAACGAACGGCAGGTCCGCCGCGTGAAGAGCACGGACCAGGGCGATCAGTGCCTCTCGTGAATCGGGAAGAACGACGGCGAGAGGGGTGCCCTTGCGGGTCGTCAGGGCGTCGGCCTCGTAGGCGAGCAGACGGCCCGGGTCTTCGATCAGCCCGTGCGAGCCGACGATCGCTTCGAGCGTGAGTCGGACCTCCTCCGGTAGCCTGCTGGCGGCGTGCATCGAACGAGGTTAGCGGACGCGCGAAACCGGAGGCAAGCGGAGTGCCCGATCCGACCCGAAACGAGGTTGACACGAACCGGAGCGGATTGTAGGATCGTCGGTCCCGTTGCGGGGTGGAGCAGTCTGGTAGCTCGTCGGGCTCATAACCCGAAGGTCGCGGGTTCGAATCCCGCCCCCGCTACTTCGCCGGGTCGGAGCCCCGTTTGCTGATGCATGGCTTGCGGGGCCTTTTGCTTGGACCCAACCGTTGTTTGACAGGGTAGTGGGCGTGTGAACGTGCAGCAGCACGAACGAGGTGTTCAGTCTCATTTTCCGGGGTAGCTCAGTGGCCAGAGCGGGTGGCTGTTAACCACTAGGTCGTGGGTTCGAATCCCACCCCCGGAGTGTGGAATTGGACTTCCTGCGCAGGATACGGCTGGGTAGCTCAGGTTGGTAGAGCACCGCGCTGAAAACGCGGGTGTCGGCGGTTCAAATCCGCCCCCAGCCACTCCGGAAGGTCTAGGGGCGTAGCTCAACTGGTAGAGCACCGGTCTCCAACACCGGCGGCTGGGGGTTCGAGTCCCTCCGCCCCTGTACGGCCGGGCCCGATGGGACACCGGCTCGCGTAGCTCAGTGGTAGAGCGCATCCTTGGTAAGGATGAGGTCATGGGTTCAATCCCCATCGCGAGCTCCTCGAACAGGATGGACGACCGCACGACCGCGGAGAGGATTTGCGTCCGTAGCTCAGCCTGGATAGAGCATCGGCCTTCTAAGCCGAGGGTCGCAGGTTCGAATCCTGCCGGACGCGTCGGGAACCGGGACGAACGGGGCCGGTAGGACGTATCGCTTCCGGAGCGAAGGCAGTCTGGAATGACGAACGCCTGATGGCGAATGGCGAAGGGAGCCCCCATCGTCTAACGGTTAGGACACCACTCTTTCAAGGTGGAGATAGGAGTTCGATTCTCCTTGGGGGCATGGCGAGAAAGAAAGCATTGGGGCCGTAGCTCAGTTGGGAGAGCGCCTGAATGGCATTCAGGAGGTCAGGGGTTCGACTCCCCTCGGCTCCACTTCACACCGCGCACACAAGCGCCGCTAGCTCAACTGGTAGAGCAACTGACTCTTAATCAGTAGGTTCGGGGTTCGAGTCCCTGGCGGCGCACTCTTTGGACCCTCGCACACGCGCCCGTAGCTCAGCCTGGATAGAGCGCTTGCCTCCGGAGCAAGAGGTCACAGGTTC
>JAMJQL010000067.1 GCA_023554245.1 Gemmatimonadota bacterium | reverse complement strand
TCCGGGTCGCGGACGTAGACGAGTCTTCCCGCGTGGGCCGCGGCGTCCGCATCGAGCCCCACGATCGCCTCGACTACGAGCCGGTCGAGCACGACGCTCGGAATCGCCAGGTCGTGCTGATCCAGTCCCGCATCCGACGCGTCCTTCGGCTCCGGCTGCAATCGCCAGGCTCCTCCGGCCGTCACGAGGACCGGTGAGCCGGTTCTTTCCGCCTCGGCAGCGAGTGCGTCGGGACCCGCCTGCCGATTCGCGATCGGGTGCAGCGTGAAGCTCTCCCTAAGTCGTTCGATCCATCCCTCCGCGGTCGCGCCAAGAGGCGGGCCCATCAGGACTCGATGCGTGGGCTGGATCCGCAGGCCCGGATCCTCGCCGCTCACCACGCATGCCAGCACCTTTCCTGCCGCGGGCACGTTCGCGCCGATCTGCCGTCGGACCTCCAGGGCGGTCTCATACCGGTGGTGGCCATCAGCGATCAGGAGCGGGCCGCCTCCGGCGGCCCGGCAGAGTCGCTCACAGGTGTCCGGATCCGCGATCTTCCACACTGCATGTGTGATTCCGTCCGCGGTCGCGGCCCGGTAATCCGGGTCGGAGTCTCGAGTTACGGCGCGAAGTGCCGAGAGAAGCTCGCCGTCTTCGTCTCGTGTCGTCAGGAAGACGGGTGACAATTGCGTTCGCGTGGCGAGCGTCAATGCCAGCCGATCTCGCTTCGGTCCAGAATGCGTCCGTTCGTGCGGGAGCACCTCGCCCTCCCCGAACGGGCTGAGCTCCAGCGCCACGAACAGCGCGTGGCGCGTTACCGTGCCTTCAGACTCCGAGAAACTCTGCCGATAGACCGTGACCGTCGGCTCAGGATCGAGCTCGAGGATGCCGGACTCGATCCAGTCCCCCAGGGTCCGGGCCGCAAGCTCGTATCTTTCGGGGACCTCACCTTCCGGAAGCACCAGGTGAACGCTGTTGGTGCGATGCAATTCGCGGAGAGAGCCGGCCTGCTGCGGTGCGATCACGTCGTACGGCGGAGCGAGAAGCTCGGAGAGGTCCCCCGCCGGGGGGTGAAATCGCATTGCGCGAAAGGGTCTGAGATCAGGCACGGCTGCCTCGCACGATGGCGGATTTGATGATCGTCCCGAAGATCTCGAGATTGTACCGTCGAGGCCGTGAAAGAAACAACCGACCCGGACACTGCGACACGATGATGAGCTCCACTCCTCAGATACGCGGGCTGCTGATCGATCTGGATGGAACCGTATACGAGGGAAGCGCTCTCGTCCCGGGAGTCGCGGCTGCCATCGAGTGGCTTCGCGACTCCGGCATGCCCTTCCTGTTCACGACCAACACCAGCCGCAAATCCCGGGTCGATGTCGTGTCAGATCTCACACGTATGGGACTTCCGGTGTCGGCCGAGGAAATCCTGACCGCGCCGGTCGCTGCCGCTGCCTGGCTCCGGTCACGCGGAACCGGGTCGGTTCAATTGCTCGTTTCCGAATCCACGTACGCGGATTTCGAGGGGATCGCCGTGACCGATCGAGACCCCGAGGCCGTGCTCGTCGGGGATCTGGGCTCCGGCTTCACCTTCGAGCTCCTCAACTCCGCGTTTCGCAGCCTTCGGGCCGGTGCCGAACTGATCGCCATTCACCGGAATCGATTCTGGTTGCCCGAGACAGGGCCTACGCTCGACGCCGGTCCGTTCGTGGCGGCACTCGAGTATGCTTCGGGTCGGCCGGCCACGCTGATCGGCAAGCCGGCGCCCGCTTTCTTCGAGATGGCAGCCGGGCTTCTGGACCAGAAGGTCGATCGGCTCGCGGTGATCGGAGACGACCTGGAGAGCGACATCCGCGGTGGCCGGGACGCGGGCCTGACAACGATTCAGGTGAGAACCGGCAAGTTCGACGAATCGATGACCCGGTCCTCGCCCGCCGGACGGGCGCCTCACGTGGTCGTCGAGTCGGTCGCCCGCCTGCCCGAGCTGAATTTCGACGCTATTCGGGCGGCTGATTAGCCGATCCCGCCCCGGTGGGGGACTCGGAGCCCGAGCGGGTGATCGGAAGCCGGACCAGCGCGACGCACCCGGGCTGCGATGAACGATTCCTCAACGTAAGGCTTCCGCCGTGTGCCTCCGCGATCTGGCGACCCAGAGCCAGACCGATGCCCGAGCCCTCGGGCTTCGTCGTGAAGAAAGGCACGAACAGGTTTGCAGTCGCGGCCAGCCCCGGCCCCTCGTCCTCGATCCAGATCTCCACGGTGCCGTCTGAACGCTCCCACCCGACCCGTACGCCTCCACCCGTCTCCAGAGATGCGTCAGCGGCGTTCTCGACGAGGTTTATCAGCAGCTGATCCAGTTGGTCGCTGTCGGCCTCGATTCTGATCTCGGTTCCCTCCACCACCCGGACCGGAAGTCGCGTCTCGAGACTCGAAATGCGGCGAACCCATGCGCCTACGTCCAGCGGCTTGAGATCGGGCGCCGGAAGTCGGGCCAGACGTGCGTAGGATGACATGAACCGACCCAGCGCTTCGGAGCGTCCGCCGATCACGGCCAGTCCATCGCGGAGGTCATCCTCGTACGATCCGAGCGGCTCGTCTCGCTCCAGAAGGCTCGCCAAACTCTCGGCGATCGATTTTATCGGTGTCAGACTGTTGTTTATTTCGTGGCCGAGGACACGAATCAAGCGCTGCCACGCGACCCGCTCCTCCTCGCGGAGTACCTGGCTCAGGTCGGTCAACACCACGAGTCGATGAGGTCTGCCATCCCAACGAAACGTCCTTCGTCGAAGCTCCCATCGACCCAATCCATCCGAGACTAGAAGATCGGTTACCCTCGGAGTCGCACCTTCAAGGCAGTCAGCGATTTCGAGCTCCCGGGCACTACGCCCGATCAACTGCGCTGACTGTTGCCCGAGCAATCGTTCTCCTGCCGGATTGACCAGCTGGAGCTGGTCGTTCTCGTCGAACGCGAGCAGCGCCACATCGATCACGGCCATGATACGCGAGAGGAGGTTCGACGCCTCCATCGCGTCGAGTCTTTGATCGTGGAAGGACTGCGCCAGCTGATTGACCTCGTGCAGGATGAGGCCCAATGCATCATCTCGATTCGGGGTACGCGTCCGAAGGGAATAATCTCCCTCGCGCAGTGCCTCGAGCATGTTCGAGACGGCGTGCAGCGGACGAACGAGTCGTTCCCTGAGCTGGAAGAGAAGAATGACCCAGCTGCCCAGTACGAAGAGTGTAATCGTCCACTGCGTACGCTCGGCGAACTCCCCGGTCCAGATCAGCAGGAGAGAGACCGCCGTCGCCGGCGCTCCGGATGCGAGAGCGAGAAGCGGCACCAGTCGCTGATAGGTGAGCCAGCGACGGATACGACCGATGCGGGACGAGTGACTCATCGTGCGGTGCTGAACGCTGGCCTCAGGCCTGAAGCCCGTGGCGCTTGAGGCGTCGGTAGAGAGCGCTCCGGCTGATGCCCAGGTCCTCGGCGGCACGGCTCACGTTCCCCCGGTTCCGGGAGAGCGCCTTCCGGATCAGAATGCGCTCCGCATCGTCCAGTTGCATGTTCTCGAGCCTCAACGAGCCCTCTGGCGAGCTTCGAAGTCCGAGGTGCTCCACTCCCACTTCTTCGCTGTCTGCCAAAAGGACGGCCCGCTCTACCGCGTGTCGGAGCTCCCGGACGTTGCCCGGCCAGGGGTGTCGAAGAAGGGCTTCCACCGCGCCGGCACTCAGCCGCAGCTCGGGGCGTCCGTACTTCATCCCGGCGGCCGTGAGGAAGTGCGCGGCGAGCAGGGGAATGTCCTCCCGACGCTCCCGGAGCGGCGGGAGACGAATCTCCACGGCGTTCAGTCGGTAAAAGAGATCCTCGCGAAAGCGCCCATCGGCTACGGCCTGATCCAGCATCGCGTTCGTGGCACTGAGGATCCGGACGTCCACCCGACGCGTCTTCGATGACCCCACCCGTTGAAGCTCGCCCGTCTCGAGAACCCGGAGCAGCTTCGCCTGTTGGGCCATGGGTACATTCCCGATCTCGTCGAGGAACAGCGTTCCGCGGTCGGCGAGCTCGAAGTATCCGATCCGGTCGGCCTTCGCATCGGTGAACGCACCCTTCACGTGTCCGAACATCTCGCTCTCGAACACGCCTTCTGAGAGTCCGCCCGTATTCACGGTGACGAGCGGTCTCTGCCCTCGCTTCGATCGGTGGTGGAGCCAGCGAGCCACCACTTCCTTCCCGGTGCCCGGTTCTCCCGTGATCAGAACGTTGGCGTCCGATGGACCCACTTTTTCGATCATTCGCAGGACCGGAGCCATGGCCTTGGACTCCGCGATCAGCTCCGGGACATCGTCCCCGGTGCGGAGCATCTCGTTCTCGGCTTCCAGGATCTGCGCCTTGCGCACCGCGCGAACGAGATCCAGCTGCGTGCGGACGGTCGCGACCAGGCGGTCGTTGTCCCAGGGCTTTTCGATGTAGTCGCGCGCTCCACGACGGATCGCTTCGACCGCGCTCTCGATGCTGCCCCACGCCGTCATCACGATGATCGGCAGCGTCGAGTCGAGGGCCAGCACCTTCGGAACCAGCTCGAGTCCTTCCCGGCCTGAAGTCGTGTCCCGGCTGTAGTTGAGGTCGAGAAGGAGAACGTCGTACTCGTCCGATTCGAGCAGGTCCAGCACCTCGGCGGGAGAGGCCGCCGTCGTCACGTCACACCCCTCGCTCTTCAAGAGCAGTCGAGCGGCGGCCAGTACATCCGGTTGATCATCCGCCACCAGGATATTCGGAGCCGTGCGATTCAAGGCGTGCCTCCCGATCTCGTTCGATTCGATTCCGCCACCGACTCTTCCACGATGCGCCCATCGAAGAGGTGCACGGTGCGCTCCGCGAACCTCGAGTACCGCGGGTCGTGCGTCACCATCAGAATCGTGGTGCCCTCGCCGTGAAGCTCGCGCAGCAGCTGCATCACGGCCTCCCCGTTCGTCGAATCCAGATTCCCGGTCGGCTCATCGGCCAGCAGGATCCGAGGTTGTCCGACGACGGCACGGGCCGCTGCCACCCGCTGTTGCTGGCCTCCCGAGAGCTGGCCCGGATAGTGGTCCATACGGTGTGACATTCCGACGCGCTCGAGAGCATCGAGGACTGCCCTCCGCCGTTCCGCCTGGCTCATGCCCCGATAGGTGAGCGGCAGCTCGACGTTCTCGAACACGGTCATATCGGCTATCAGATTGAACGCCTGAAAAATGAAGCCGATCGACTCGTTGCGAACGCGCGCGCGCTCGCTGACCGACAGCTCGTAGACCGGGCGCCCCTCCAGCCAGTACTCTCCGGCGCTGGGTGTGTCGAGAAGACCGACGATCGCGAGAAGCGTCGATTTCCCGCAGCCGGACGGGCCCATGACTTCGACGAACTCGCCACTCCTGACCTCGAGGTGCACATCCGAAAGCGCGTGGGTCTCGATCTCGTCGGTGAAGAACACCTTGCGCACGCCGACCAGACGGATGAGCGGGTCGCCGTCCTGGTTCATCGGAGCCTTTCCCGAAAGAGTTCGATCACTGGATCCTGACACACTCGGAATCGTCGAATCGCGACATGTCGGACACGATGATCTCGTCGCCTTCCTCGAGTCCCTCAAGCACCTCGACGCGCTCCCAGGATCCGGCGCCGAATCGTACCTTCACCCGCTCGGCTGACTTTCCGTCGTCGTCGACCCGGAATACCGACGAGTACCCCTCTTCACCGGTCCAGGCCGGCCGCTTCACGAACAGGGCATCCTCGATGACGCCCAGCTGAATCACCGCGTCCACGCCTGCGTCGACCGCGGCGTCCGCCTTCGGCGGTGAATCGAGGCTTACGCTCACCAGCACGTGCTTGCCGGATGCGTCGGGCATGGGGTCCCCGATCTCCTGCACCTCGCCACCGGTCGTATCGCCGACGGCATCGACAAGAGACACGATGCTGCCGGTCTGGACTTTCCTGGCTGCGGGGTAAGGCACCTTGAGTTTCGCCCGAAGGCGCTCCGGCCGCACCAGGCGGACGAGTCGGGTGCCCGGTGTGACCCAGTCTCCGGTGGCTACGTCCACCGACTCCACCACCGCGTTCCCCGGTGCCTCCACGGCCAGCGCCGCAAGTCGCTCGTTCTCGCGGTACAACACGTCCGCGAGGGCGACGAGCTTCTCCTTCTCGAGCAGAACCTGTTCACTGCCTGTCTCGCTGAGCAGGGCGAGCATCTCTTCTTCCACGCGGATCTGTTCTTCGATGGCGGCGGCGGCGTCGATCGCGGCCACGAGCTCTTCGACTTCGGCGTCACCCTGCTCGAACCGGGCCTGCAACTGTTCCACCGACCGCTGTGCCCGCGCCATCTCGGCACGCCTGCCGACGAGAGACGATTCCCGCTCCAGACGCTGGGTGCCGATGGAACGTCGAAGCGCGGTGAACGCGGCCCGGGCCGCTGTGAACTCCTGTTCGGCACGAGCTCGATCCAGAGCGAGATCGGGGCTGGCGAGCTCGACGAGCGGCGTACCCGCAGTGACGACATCTCCCGGTTCCACGTGAATCGAGGCCACGCGTCCGGAAACGATGGCCTCGATCTTCTGGACCTGGTCGGTGGCGAGCTGCCCCCAGCCGCGAACCTCGATCGGGAGAGCACCGCGCTCCACCACCGACGTGACGATCAGATCGGCTTCCACGACGGGTGCGGCGGGCTGCAGGCGAGCGACGACCGCCGTGACCGCCACCAGTGCCAGGATTGCCATGGCGGCTGCAGCGATCTTGCGTGAAGGACCCGGTCGCTTCCGCCGGACGTCCATGCCGGGACCTCCGGGGCCCGACTCGTGGTCTGGGCCCCGCTCGGCGATCCGTAGATGACGATCGCCCTCCCGCCGGCTCCGCCCCTGCGGGCCCACGTGGGGAATCTCGTCTCGTCCGGTGCCCTCAGCGTCCAGCATATCTTCCCGTCCCGATCCCTTCCGGTCTGCAGGTCCGACCCGGACCCTGTCCTCCCGGAAACTCCAGTGTACCGACATTGGCGGGCAATCGGCGTGCCACCCGATCTGCCGTCACCTGAGCCCGCAAATCTTTCTGGAGCAACGAGCTGGCGGTCTCAGGCAGACGGGGTTCACGCTCCGCCACCGTTCGGAGCCGGGACACCCTGTGCCGAAACCGGACACTCGGAGTGTGCAGAACCTGCCGCAAGGTCCCTCCCCGTCGGTAGATCCAAAAAGACCCCGCGAACCGGTGGGGTCCGCGGGGTCTCGTGGTTTCCCGGAATGAGCTTCGCCGTCAGACCGCGTCCTCAGGGAAGTTCTCGAGGACGTCCTTCAGCTTGTTGAGGAAGAATGCGGCCATCGCTCCGTCCACGACACGGTGATCGTAGCTGAGTCCGAAGTAGGACATGTGTCGGATGCCGAGAGCGTCGTTGCCCATCGCATCCTGAATGACCACCGGACGCTTCTCGATGACTCCCGTACCCAGGATGGCTACCTGCGGCTGATTCACGATCGGGGTACCGAACAGGTTTCCGAACACGCCCACGTTCGTGATGGTGAAGGTGCCCCCCTGGATGTCGTCGAAATCCAGGGTCTTGGTTCGCGCCTTCTCTGCCAGTTCGTTCGCCCCGGCCGCCAGCCCCATCAGCGAGAGACGATCGGCGTTCTTCAAGACCGGGACGATGAGTTCCTTGCCGTCGTTCACCGCGACGGCGATGCCGATGTTGATGTCGTTGTGGTAGACGATTCTCGTGCCGTCGACGGACGAGTTGAGAATCGGGTACTCCTGGAGGGCCTCCGTGACCGCCTTCATGATGAACGGACCGTAGGTAAGCTTGACGCCCTGCTCGGCGAACTTGCCCTTGAGATTTCTGCGCAGCTTGACGACGCGCTCGAAGTCGATCTCGTTGACGGAGGTTACGTGGGCCGAGATCCGCTTCGACATCAGCATGTGCTCCATCGTGCGGAGCCGCACCCGATTCATCTCTTCGACCCGGTCCCCATCGCGGATCGGAACGGCGGGAATCCGAATGTCCAGCGTCGCCCCGTGGATCGGCACCTGCATGTGGCCGGGTTGTGCCGGGGCTGGAGCCGGAGCGCCGCCCGTGGGAGCACTGACGGTCTCAGGCGCCGCGCCACCGGGCGCCGGAGTGGCCTCGGCGGAAATCTCGGCCTTCTCCCGCGCTTCGATGAACGCGGTGATGTCGTCGCGCGTAACCCGCCCTGACACCCCCGTGCCCTGGATGGCCGATATGTCCACCCCGTGCTCTTCCGCGATCTTCCGCACGAGCGGGGTGCTGCGGGTTCGAAGCCTCTCCTCCTTCGAGCCGGGCTCGACCGGCGGGGCCGAAGAAGGCGCACCGGCGTCGGATCCCCCGACCGCTGCGGGAGCGGGCTCGGGCGCGGCATCGGATTGCGTTGCCGCAGCCTCCTCGGTCTCCGCCCGGCTTTCTTCGGCAGCCCCGGCGGACGCCTCCTCCGTCGAGCTCGCAGCGTCAGTCGCTCCCGCCTCGGTCTCGATTCTCGCCACGACCGTGTTCACCTCTACGGTGGCTCCCTCTTCGACGAGCACTTCCGCCAGGGTGCCGCTGGCTGGCGACGGGATGTCTGCATCCACCTTGTCGGTCGAGATCTCGAACAGGTCCTCGTCGCGCTCGACGTTCTCGCCGACCTGCTTGAGCCACTTCGTAAGGGTGCCCTCAGCGATGGATTCGCCCATCTGGGGCATGATCACGTCGACCTTTGCCATCTCACTCTTCCCTTCTGGTCAGTATGCGAGCAGCCATCTCGCGGCCGCGACGATGTCCTCGGTCTGCGGGAGATAACGATCCTCCAGGGTCGGCGCATAAGGCACCGGCGTGTCCATGGCCGTTACCCGCCGAATCGGCGCGTCGAGCCATTCGAACGCCTCTTCGCACACCTGCGCCGTTATCTCGCCCGCGAATCCACCGAACTTCGGTGCCTCGTGAACTACGAGCAGTCGGCCGGTTCGGCGGACGCTCTCCACGATCGAGCCGATGTCGAGCGGTCGGATCGAGCGGAGATCGATGATCTCGAGCTCCGAGCCATCCTCCGCCGATACCCGATCCGCCGCTTCACCGGCCTTCCAGACCATGGCCCCGTAGGTCACGATCGTCAGATCCGTGCCCGGTCGGTGAATGCGCGCCTCACCCAGCGGAACCACGATCTCCTCGCCGGGCTCGATCGATTCCTTGATACGCCGATAGAGGAATTTGTGCTCGAAGTACAGCACCGGGTCCGGATCGCGGATCGCGGCCGTCAGCAGGCCCTTGGCGTCACGCGCGGTCGCCGGCGCCACCATTTTGAGGCCCGGGACGTTTGCGAAGAACGATTCAACATTCTGCGAGTGGAAGGGACCTGAGCGAGCACCGCCTCCGCATGGCCCGCGGATGACGATTCCCGCTCCGATGCCGGTCCGGTAGCGTGACTTGGCCGCGAAGTTGACGATCATGTCGAACGCGGGCGCAATGAAGTCGATGAACTGCATCTCGGCGATCGGTCGCATTCCCATGTGCGCCGCGCCGATGGCCGCCCCGACGATGGCGGCTTCGCTGATCGGAGTGTCGATCACCCGATCCGGTCCGAATTCATCCAGGAATCCTTCGGTGATCTTGAATGCGCCCCCGTAGAGGCCGATGTCCTCGCCGAGAATGAAAACCGATTCGTCGCGCTGCATCTCCTCGCGCATCGCGTCCCGGATCGCCTCGAGATACGTCGTCTCGCTCATCGTGCCTCGGATTCGGTGGCCAGGGTGCGCGTCCACGGCTCGGGCGGGTCCTGCCGGGGGTCCGCGTACACGCGTGTGCGGCTCGACTCTGCCGGCGGATGCGGTTCGGAGAGCACGGTGTCGACCGCTCGCGTGAGCTCCTGGTCCACATCGTCGCGTATCTCCGCGAGTCCTGCGTCCGAGAGCCACCCGTCCTCCAACAGGACTCTCTCGAACCTCCCGATCGGATCCCGCGCCCTCCATTCGTCCAGTTCTTCCGACGGAATGTACTTCTGGGAGTCGTGCTGCGCGTGCCCCGACATTCGGTAGGTTTCGGCGACGATCACGCCGGGCCCCCCGCCGGAGCGGGCACGTTCGACCGCCTCACGGGCAGCCTCGTAGACCTGAAGGAGATCGTTGCCATCGACCGATCGAACCGGAAGCCCGTAGGCACCGGCCGTGTCGGCCCAATCCTCGACCGCCGAGGCCCGGTAGCTGGGTGTTCCGAACGACCATCGATTGTGCTCCAGGACGATCACCATCGGCAGGTCCAGCGCGGCCGCCATGGCGAATCCTTCGTGGGAAGTGCCCGTGCGGGAGGCGCCCTCGCCCTGGTACGTCATGCAAACACGCGGCTCTCCGCGCTGTCGGAAAGTCAGGGAAATGCCGTTGAGCACGCAGAGTTGAGTGCCCAGCGGACTGATCGGCCCGAGCAGGCCCAGCTCCGGGATCGTGAAGTGGTTGGTGTTGTCCTTCCCGGCGCACGGGGAGGCCTCCCGCGCCGTGTACTGGCGAAGCATCGCGATCGGAGGCAGTCCCCGCACGTACAGTGCGCCGGCATCTCGGATCGAAGGAGCGAGCCAGTCTCCATCCTGCAACGCGTATGCAGTGCCCACGGCGGTCGCTTCCTGACCCAGTGAACGGTACAGGCCGCCGACGATGTGCCCTTGCTTGAACAGGGTCTCCAGCCGCTCCTCGAGCATCCGGGTGAGAACGAGGAAGCGGTAGAGGGCGTGCATGTCTTCACGAACGAGCGTACTCAGGTTCACGACCTCTCGAGTGAACGCGGCCGGGACCGGGCCGAGTTCGTGGGACTGAATCTCTGGCGAAGGGCGAAACTATGGGGACTGCCGGGAAATGACAATCGAGGCCGTTATCGCTTTACTGATGCGTAAAGGGGAGCGTGCGCACCTCGATCGTACGGGCGCCTCCGGCGGACGTCGACAGTCTGTCTCCCGGCTCTACTTCGCGGCGCACCATCCCGAGGGCAATGGAGCCGAATTCCGGCGACGTAGTCGCGCTGGACACACCGCCCACCCGCCGGTCACCGTCGAAGAGCTCCGTGCCGATCGCGATCGGTGTCTCGCCGGCGCGCACGAGACCCACGAGGCGGCGATTCACGTGGCCCCGGTAGTGGATGCGAGCGACCACTTCCTGGCCGGTGTAACAGCCCTTTTCGAAGCTGACCATACGCTCGGTCAGTCCGGTCTCCTGGGGAAGATTCTCGAGCCCGTAGTCGACTCCGTAGCGAGGGGTGCCGCGCTCGATCCGCATCGTCTCCCAGGTCTCGTGTGAGATCGAACGACCGCCTGCGGACTCCGCGGCCGCGGCCAGAGCCGACTCGACCAGATCGGCGTCATGAGTTGCGAGAAGATCCCATCCGCCGCCCTCACTCTCCGCCCGCCCCGCAACGAGGACGATCCCGGATTCGAATCGGAATTCCGTGATGCGCCCGGCGGGCGGAAGCGGCGACTCCACGCCGAGGACTTCGGCCAGGGCGGCAGACGCGGCGGAGCCCAGTATTCTCATCACCGCAGCCTCCTCGAGCGCAGCGATCTTCGCGAAGCGGGGCGGCAGGTATCGGCCGAAGTGTTCCCGGAGCGCCTCCTCACCCGCCCCGGGTATGTCGAGCATCAACGGCCCGGACTCGATGCTCCGTTTCCAGACCTGCAGATCGGCCAGAGGGCGACCCTTCGGCGTCAGCGCGAGACAGGGGATCACCGACCCGGGTTCCGGCCCGCGGAGGTCGTTCGTGAGCAGCCCGTTCAGGGCGTCGATCGCCCGATCGCCCGAGACCTGCCACACATTACGCGCCCGGTCCCTGTAAAGCAGGACGGGAGCCAGGGTGGCCGGTTGCTCGAAACCGCGCGGTGCGCTGGAACTCAAGGTCACTCCCGTCGAAGACTCCGGATCGAAGGCTCGAAGATGGTCTGTCGGCGGATCGGACGCGAGATCGACTCGCAGGCGATCGCCGGCGTTCATAGATTGGGCGGCCTTCCGGCGGAGCCGCCGCGCGCGGGCGGGGCCGCCGGGTTCGCATCCCGGGCGAGCCCGGGAGCTTCCGTCAACGGGGACGCACTATGCTCGACACATTGCTCGCCCGCGAAGTGAAGAAACGGCCATCTACGGTCCGGTTGTCCGGTCGGATCCTCTTCCTGACAGAGGATCCGGAGCTGATCCGCCGCCAGCTCGCAGGCGAGGATCTGGAGTGGGATCCCTCGATTCCGCTGCGTGACAACATATCCACCGACGAGATCACGCCCGCCTGGGTCTGCTACTACTACGACGAGACACTCGGGCAGTATCCCTACGTGGGCCTTCGCTGCGACGGCGAACAGCCGATCGGCAAGGGCGACGTGATCGGCGGGGGTTTCGTCGCGGCGGTCTCCGGCAAGCGTCGGGGAAAAGGCTCGAGCCGCGAAGCCTCTCCCTATGCCGAGAGGGCGGCCGGCATCCGCGTGGTGATCGCCGAGAACATCGAGCGGATCTATCGCGAGAATTGCGAGAACCTCGGGATACTGACGACGACCGATTTCTCGGTCATCGACCGGATTCGGAGCGGCGAGGAGATCCCGCTCGAGACGTTCATCGGAGACGCGGGGCAGATACAGCGCGACATCATCGAGTACGGGGGACTGCTGGACTACGCAGTCGCCAGGCTGAAGGGACTCGTCCAGGTACCGGCCGTCATCACCGATGAGAACCGTGCGATGACCGTCGCCGAGAAGATCCTCGCTCGCCACTGGGTCACCGACCTGGCGACGGACGAAGTGGGCGTTGCGGCGGTGAAGCCGGGCGACGAGGGGTTCGTGCGGTGCGACCTTCGTTTCAGCCACGAGTACGTGACCCCGATGGCCTCCACCTTCTGGGAGGAGTTCGCCGGCACGGGTGCGCCCATAGCGGACCGGGACACCGTCCTGTTCTTCCGAGACCATCTGGCGTTTCTCGACCAGGTGATCAGCGAGGAGAAGATCAAGCTCGGCCTGCTGGATGCGGCGCATGGACTGCACGACCGCCAGCGGGAATTCGCTGCCGAGCAGGGAGTCCGCCTGCATGGCGAGCTTCCGGACCGGGTGGGCAGCGAGGCGATCTGTCACGTGAAGATGCTGGACGAGTACGCGCTGCCCGGGCAGGTGATCGTCGGCAGTGACTCGCATACGCCGCATTCAGGTGCGATCGGGTGTGTAGCCTTCGGGGTGGGGACGACCGCGATCGTCAACAGCTGGACCACTCGCGACGTCCGCCTGCGCGTGCCGGCGTCGGTGAGAGTGGAGGTCACCGGTCGTCTTGCACCGGGCGTCACCGCCAAGGACCTGATGCTGGAGATTCTCCGCCATCCCTACGTCCGGGACGGAGAGGCGATCGGCAAGATTCTCGAGTACGGCGGAGAGGCAGTTCGGGCGCTCAGCGTCGACGAACGCGCCACGATGACGAACATGGCGGCTGAAGTCGGCGGCTTCACGGGTATCGTGGCGCCCGACGCGAAGACTGTCGATTTCCTGGTCGAACGACGCGGGATGGACCGCGCGGAAGCGGAGCGGCTCGTGACCGGCCTCGAGAGCGATCCCGGCGCCGGATACGAGTGGACGATGACGATCGACGCCTCTTCCCTGACTCCGATGGTGGCCACGCCCGGAGATCCCGGAAACGGCGTCAGCATCGCCGAGGTAGGGGACGTTCCGGTGAACATCGTCTATGCCGGCTCCTGCACGGGTGCGAAGCGGGATGACGTGGAGATGGCCTTTCGTGTCGTCGATGCGGCCCTGGCGAAAGGTCTCCGCGTGGCCGAGAGCGTGGAGGCGTACCTGCAGTACGGTTCGCTCGATGTCGAGAAGTTCGCGCACGAGCAGGGATGGCACGACCGATTCGTCGAATCGGGGATCCGGGTTCTCGCCCCGGGCTGCGGGGCCTGCATCAACGCGGGGCCGGGTGTGAGCGGGACTCCCGACCAGGTGACCGTGAGCTCGATCAACCGCAATTTCCCGGGACGAAGCGGTCCCGGCAAAGTCTATCTCGCGAGTCCGTTCACGGTGCTGGCATCGGCATTCGCCGGGAAGTTGACCGGATTCGAGCCCGGCGGATCCAACTGAGGGCCGGGCGCCGGCGACGGTCCGCGGCGCCCGAGTGCGACGATTCGATCAACTGGCCTCGGAGATGGCCCGCATCCCCCGCGCCGTGATCCAACGTCGAACCACGGGCTTCCATGCCCAGCCGAGAGCCGACGCGACGGCACCCGGCTCGAACTCCGCGATCAGGCGATCGGCTTCGGCTGCCACCGCCGCCTCGACCCGCCTGCGACTCTCGGCCGGAACTCCATTCCACGAAGGTGCGATCTCCGCGACCTCGTAAACGGAGGGATCGGCCGGCCGGTAGCGGATGACGTCCGACAGGCTCGACTCGACCATCCGGTGCGCGTCCCGTCTGCCGGCCGCGAAATCGTGCGCACGCCAATCTCGATGCAGGAACCCTCCGAATCCTCCGAGATAGTCGCCGGCAAGCTCCCGATCGGACTCGGGAGCAACCAGGTAGAGGCGCATGATGTCCTTGTCCCTCAACCCGCTGGCTGCCTCGAGAACGAAGATCAGCTTGGCGAGTCGGGAGCGACCCGCCCGTGCGTCCGCCGAAGCGAGCACCTCGGCGTACCTCGGATCGGCCTCGATCCGATCCATGTTCCGATCCAGGAAGTCACCGGCCGGATCGGGCCCGTGCGCCAGCCGACCCGTGGGGTCCGCCGTGACGTTCATCTCGGCCACCCGCTCGGCGAGCTCGCCGATGTATCGACCCAGCATGAGCTCTTCGGGGTCCGTGATTCGATCGTCCATTTCGGGCAGGCGCTTGAGCAATGCCTCCAGAATCTCCAGTCGGGCGTTGAGCTCGTTCGCCCGGATCCAGTCCTGGGCGGCACCCTGCCCGAGCACCGCGCCGGCGAGGTGTTGCGCCAGCGATGAGACCGAATCGGGGGTTCCCGATGGAGGCCCGTGCTCCGTGCCCGTGCTGCGCAGGGAGGGCTCGACGACGATGAACCGCCAGTCCTGCGACCGGTAATCCGCGTCCCGCTCGACCAGGTCTTTGGCGAGCCCGAGAGGCGCCGCGTCGAACAGTCCGCCGTCCACGTACCACATCCGGAGGGGGTCCTCGCCGTCGGCGAGTCGGGCACCCGGGTAATCTGCGCGAGCCCGTTCCAGCTGCCGAGGCGGAAAGGCGAAGGGAAACGCCGCCGATGCTACGGCTGCAGACCGAAGCCGCTCCCAGCTCTCGTGCTTCGGGCCGATGCCGGCCGGCAGCTCGAATTCCATCGAGTCGGAGTAGGTGCGCGTGCCGTAGGCACGGTCCGGCACGTTCAGGAACCCGTAGCGGAAGTCGTATCGCACGCCGTGCAGGCTCGAGAGCGTGATTCCTACACGCAGCGGCGTCCCCAGGGAGGCGGAGACCGCATCGTCGGAGGCCGGATCGGCCGTGATCAGCGCGCGCGAGAGATCGTCCAGCACCGTAGCGTCCAGCGCTCCCAGCCGATTCGTCCGGCCGGGATTCAGGAGCTGTCGCGCATCCGCCGCTTCGACCCAGGCCTTTTCGATCCAGGGGACGACCGCGGGATTCACGGCCAGGGCCCGGGCGGCCAGTCCCGCGTTGAGCGCGCCGGCGGATCCGCCCGTGATCACGTGGATCCTGACGGGCCCGCCCGTCTCGTTTCGGGAAAGGGCCTCGAGAATCTCGGTAACGGCACCGCCGATGTAGGAGCCGAGAGAGACGCCGCCACCAAGTACGAGTGCGATCCTGGTCATAGTGCTTCGCCGTGTAGGTGAATTCGGAACGGGAAAGTGACCGGCACTACCGGAAGGGGCAAGCGGGAGGCTCTCGACTCAAGGAGTCTCGATTGCGACCGGCACCGACATCTCCAGCAGGCTGCCCGCGTCCAGGCTCGTTCCCCCGACCCAGAGCGACCAGTGGAGGTGCGGTCCCGTCACCCGACCCGTCGCCCCGACTTCGCCCACAATCTGTCCGGCTTCCAACATCTCCCCCTCCTCCACCAGGATTCGGGACAGGTGGAAATAGCCGGTGTACACGCCCCGACCATGATCGAGGTAGACGCCATTTCCCGAGAAGTAGAGATCACGCGCGATCATCACCCGGCCGCGGGCTGCGGCGCGAACCGGTTCTCCGGGAGCTCCCTTTAGATCGAGGCCGGTGTGACGGCTTCGAAGCTCGCCGTTGAACACCCGCTCGACGCCGTAGGGACTCGTCACTTCCAGCGGACGGGGTGCACGGAACGCGGTGTCGATCAGCCATTCGGCACTGGCGGTATCCAGAACGGATCGAACCAGTGCCCGCTCGTCTCGAATCCTCTCCATCGCTTCGGCGGATGGCGAGGAGTACTTCGGCGCCACCGTGAGCTGAGACTTCTGGAAGACTCGCGAGCTGACCGAAATCGGCACCGTCTGCTCGTGCGTGGAGCCGTCGTCGAACTCGAATCGCAGCTGAAGGTCCTGACGTCCCTCCGTGTCGATCGGTACGGCCGCGAGTCCGAACCAGTGCCCGTCCAGTCTGCCGAAGCGCACGGGAAGACTCGCGAACTCTCCCGAAATCGATTCGGGCTTGCGACCGGAGGGTCGTTCGAGCACCCGAATGCCGAACGCCGATCCTTCCTGTGCCGCTGGCGCCCAAGTCACGCCGAACGGCAGTATCGACCGGGGACGATCGGCTTCCGAGGCTCTGGCCGCCGCTGCCATGGCACGCAGGTCTTCCGCATCCCGCAGGGCGGCATCCAGGCTGGAATCATCGGGCGCGGGGGCCTTTTCGGGCGCCGTGGGCTTCTGAGTCGTTGCCGGAGGTGCCAGTTCCGGATCGCCGGAGGAGCTCGACGCGCAGGCGCCGAGGGCCGCTACAACAAGGACGCAAAGCGCCGTCCGGCGGATCATCGGGATCAGCAGGGAGACGAGTTCCTGAGCGCGTGTATCGACCTTTCTCACGCCGCGGAGGATGCTCTTCGAACGGCTCGCGGGCAAGCGCCGACCCGCATCTCCGGCTGGCATCGAACCACCGAGGGAAACCCCCAGTCGACTCGGAAGTCTCCGCCATTCTTCGAACTGACGTTTCTTGCCGGGTCCGAAGCGCTCGGGTAGCTTCTGCGAGTCGGATCGGGGCTCTCCGCGGGGAGCGGCCCGGCCACGAGAACCCCTCCGGAGGACGCACCGGATGCACCTCTTCGACAAGTGCGCCGCATTCACCGCCGCGCGTGAGGCCCGCGCTGCGGGCATGTACCCCTATTTCCAGAAGATCACGGAGTCGCAGGACACGGAGGTGGTGATCGACGGTCATCGGAAGGTGATGATCGGTTCGAACAACTACATGGGCCTCACGCACCATCCGAAAATCCTCGAAGCCGCGCGCGTCGCACTCGAGACCTATGGAAGCGGTAACACCGGAAGCCGCTTCCTGAACGGGAACCTCGACATTCACGACATGCTCGAGGAGGAGCTCGCCGAGTTCACCGGTAAGGAGGCCGCGCTCGTATTCAGCACCGGCTACCAGACCAACCTCGGTGTCGTCAGCGCGCTCGTGGGTCGGAGCGACACCGCGTATCTGGACAAGCTGGATCATGCATGCATTCAGGATGGGGCCCGGTTGAGCTTCGGCGAGACCCGGCGATTCCGACACGAGGACTACGCGCACCTCGAAGCCCAGTTGCGAGATACCGACGAGGGACGGGGAAAACTCGTCGCAGTGGACGGCGTCTACAGCATGGAAGGGGACATCGCGAACCTGCCTGAACTCGTTCCGCTCGTGAAGAAGTACAATGCGGTCCTCATGGTCGATGATGCTCACTCGCTGGGCGTGCTCGGGCCGAATGGCGAGGGGACGGCCGCGCATTTCGGACTGACCGACGAGGTCGATCTGATCACGGGTACGTTCTCGAAGTCGCTCGCCTCGATCGGCGGCTTCGTAGCCGGCGACGACATCGTCATCGATTACCTGCGCAATCACGCGCGCACGGAGATCTTCAGTGCCAGCATGCCACCCTCGGCCGTGGCCACGGTGCGGGCGGCTCTCGAGATCATCCGCACGGAGCCTGATAGACGCGAGCGACTCTGGAAGAACACGAGGCGCATGATGACCGAGCTGACCGCGCTCGGATTCGAGATCGGCCCCACTCAGACGCCGATCATCCCGATCCTGATCGGACCCATGGACCTGACCTTCAAGGTCTGGCGCGAGATTCTCGACGCGGGAGTGTTCACCAACCCGGTAGTTCCTCCTGCGGTGCCCGAGGGTGGCTGTCGTCTCCGGACCAGCTACATGGCGACGCACACGGATGAACACCTGGACTTCGTGCTCGAGGTCCTCGAGAAGGTGTGCACGAAGTACGGCGTCCTGTGAGTCGAGTGTCGGACCGCATAGAGGTGGTACCGGCCGACGGCCGACGTCGCTTCCGGGACTTCCTGCACCTGCCGTATGCGATCTACGAAGGCGACCCCAATTGGGTCGCGCCCCTGTTGCGGGACGTGAAGACGGCTTTCGACAAGAAGAAGCACCCGTTCCACCGGCATTCCGAAGTGCAGCCCTACGTGGCCTACCGCGACGGCCGGCCCGCAGGGCGAATCGCAGCGATCAACAATCGCAATCACGTCGCCTACCACGAGGAGCCGGTAGGGTTTTTCGGCTATTTCGAGTCGGAGAACGATCCCGAAGTAGCCGGTGCGCTGTTCGACACGGCCGCGGAGTGGCTCAGGGAACGGGATCTCGAGACGATGCGCGGCCCGACCTCGTTTTCGCTCAACGAGATGGCCGGACTGCTGGTCATGGGATTCGATCGGCCACCGACGGTGATGATGCCGTACAATCCGGAGTATTACGTCGATCTCGTCGAAGGAGCGGGGTTTGAGAGGGTGCAGAGCCTGATCGCGTACCACCTTCCGCACAGCGTGCCCCCCGAGAAGCTGATCAAGCTGGAGTCGAGGCTCGAGAAGCGGTTGGGTGTTCGCACCCGGACCATCGACATGGCACACTTCGAGGAAGAGCTCGAGCGGCTGCGCGTCCTGTATAACAAGGCCTGGGAGAAGAACTGGGGATTCGTTCCGATGACGGATGCCGAGATCGACTTCATGGCCCACGAGCTGAAGCCGCTGGTCAAGCGGATTCCGACCCAGGTGATCTTCGCCGAGCGGGACGACGGAGAAGTGATCGGTTTCACCCTGTTTCTGATGGATGCGAACCAGGCCCTGATTCACGCCAGGGGGCGACTGCTTCCCTTCGGTCTGTTCAAGATCCTGAAATACCTTCCGAAGATGGACTATTGCCGGGTCCTCACTCTCGGGCTGGTGCCCGAGGCACGTGGCCAGGGTATCGACAATCTTCTGATCATGGCCCTGTTCCGGCACGGAGCCGCAGCGGGTACGATCGGGGGCGAGTTCTCATGGATCCTCGAAGACAACGCGGCGATGCGGAAGCCGCTCGAGCGGATCGGATCGGAGATCTCGAAGCGTTACCTGCTGTACGACCGACCCACCTGAGGCGGCCGTGTCCTCGCTCGTTTTCCTCACCGGCGCAACGGGGTTCGTAGGCAGTCACGTGGCCGAGTCCCTGATGCGGGCCGGGTATCGGGTTCGCTGCGCCGTTCGTGCGACGAGCGACACACGGTGGATCGAGGGCCGCGAGGTCGAGACCGTCACGATCGACCTCGCCTCGCGATCCATGCTGGAGGCTGCGCTCGAGGGAGTCGAGCACGTCGTACACGCTGCCGGGCTGACCCGGGCTCGATACGACGCAGACTATTTCTTCGTGAACGCCGAAATTACCGAGATCATCGCCTCGGCCGCGGCAAGAGCGAGCGTGCGCCGATTCGTGCTGGTGAGCAGTCTCGCCGCGCGTGGTCCGGACGGTGGTCGTGGACCGGCCAGCCCGTATGGAGCCAGCAAGCTGGAAGCGGAGCGCCGGCTGGCGACCGTCGTAGAATCGGCGGAAGGTATGCAGACGCGGGTGCTCCGACCGGGTGGCGTCTATGGCCCGCGGGACACCGACTTGTTACCACTCTTCAGGCTCGCGGCGAGCGGCTTCGTGCCGGTCCCCGGGGTCGTCGGAAGACTGCAGCCGGTCTATGCAGCCGACGTGGCCGCGGCTGTCCTGCGGGCCCTTGGCAACGAGTCGGAGGTCGCCGGACCGCTGGCTCTGGGCGGTCCGGAAGTGCATTCCTGGGAGGAGATCGCGGCCGCTCTCGGAGCAGCTGTTGGTCGGGAGGTCCGGCCGGTGCGAGTTCCGGCATCCCTGTTTCTCGCGGCGGGCACGGTCGCCGAGCTGACGGCGAAGTTGCTCGGGAGAGCCCCCGATCTCGATCGGAGACGGGCGATCGACCTGACCCGCCTCGACTGGACCTGCGAACTGGACCCTGTCGAGCGGGCACTGGGCTGGCGTCCCGCCGTGACGCTTCAGGAGGGACTTACCGAAGCCGCGGCCTGGTATCGCGAGATGGGGTGGTTGCGTCGATGAGGAGATCCGATGGCTGATTTCGCGAGTGCGGGACCCGTGGCTCAAATGCCGGACGACCTCGAGCTCGACCGTTCCTCTCCCCTGACCGTAGACGTGCTGACCGCGGCTTACCTGGCGGCGACCGCGATCATCGCGCTCGTATCGCGCACCGAGACCGGTGTATGGCTCGCGCTGCTCCATCTGCTCGGCATCGGCGGCGTTCTCGTTCTCGGGAAGTTGCCACGCCCGACGGGGACGATCACGTCGTTTCTCAGGATCGCCTATCCCGTAGCCGTCACGCCGCTCTTCTACATGGAGCTGGCCACACTCAATCAGCTCCTGTTTCCCGGATACTTCGACCCCGCGGTACAGATCTGGGAGGAAGCGCTGTTCGGGGCTCAGCTCAGCGTGACGGCGAGCGACTGGATACCGAATCGCTGGTTTTCCGAGGCGCTTCACTTCGGCTACGTTTCCTACTACCTGGTGGTGCCCACCGCCCTGATTGCCGCCTGGCGCGCCGCCGGGAAGGAGGGTCTCGAGCGGGCCGCGTTCACGACCGCACTGGCGTTCTTCCTCTGCTACCTCTGCTTCGCCGTGTTTCCCGTGGCCGGACCGCGCTACGACTTTCCGAAGATTACGGGTCCCCCGTCCGACGGCGTGATTTTCGGGATCGTCCATTCGATCCTCGAGAGCGGCTCCTCGAAGGGCACGGCCTTCCCGAGTTCTCACGTTGCGGCCACCTGCTCGGCCTGGTTTGCCTGCGGGTCGGTGAACAGGCGTGCGTTCTGGATTCTGGCCCCGTTCGCGGTTTCCCTCACGCTCGGAACCGTGTACGGCCGATTTCACTACGGTATCGACATGGCCGCGGGTCTGGTGTGGGCACTGGCCGCGTTCTTCGCGACGCCCCCTCTGCTTCGGAGGCTCGGCCCCCGGCCCTGAACGTGACTTTCCCTGCTCCGTTCCTGGGGCGAAGATCGAGGCTGCGGGGCGCTCGCCCTGCGCGGGCAACCGTAAGTCCAGGTCGACGGTCCAATGGTTGGTGAACATGGAAGACTCGACGGGTCCCCGGTGACCGACGCCCGGCTGCTCGCGGCAGCCCGCGCCGGCGATGCCCGGGCCATGGAGTCCCTCTACAGGGAGCACTCCGGCCGGGTATACAGCGTGGTGCGCCGACTGGTCGGGGATGACCACCTCGCCGAGGACGTATCGCAGGATGCATGGGTCAGGGCTTTCGAGAAGCTCGGGTCGTTTCGCGGTGAGGCCGCATTCGGGACGTGGATGCACCGGCTGGCGGTGAATACGGCGCTGAACAGGCTGCGTCGCCAGGGACGGAGGCCCGAGGTGGAATCGGCAGCCGAGCCTCCACGGGCCCCGCCCGAGCCCGACGATCGTATCCTCAACCAGCGCGTCCTGGGCCTGGCGCTGGATCGTTTGCCCGAGGGATATCGAAAGGTCCTGGTAATGCATGACGTGGAAGGGATGACGCACGAGGAGATCGCGGAACAGCTGGGCGTGGCGATCGGTACGTCGAAATCCCAGTTGCACAAGGCTCGCGCCCGGATGCGCGACCTGCTGTCTCCGAACGAGGGAAGGAACGAAGCGGGATATCATGGTTGAGCACCTGAGCAGAGAGCGGATCGCGGCCCTCCTGGATGGGCCGGACGCATTCGGTCCGGACCGGGAACACCTGGAGGACTGCGAAGCGTGCACGCACGAATACGAGCAGATGCTCCGCGTCCGCATGGCGCTGTCAGCGATGCCGGAACTGGAGCCGCCGGCCGATGAGTGGGAAGGGATCCACCAGCGGTTGGGATTGGATGTGGCTTCGATTGGCAGGCGGTACTCCGTTCCCGCACTGTTTACCGCGCGGCCTGTCTGGGCGGCGGCCGTGGTCGCGCTGTTCGCGGCGGGTCTCGGAGTGGGTCATCAGATGGCCGATTCCGGGAACGAGCCAGGTGTGCGAACGGCCGTCCTCGAGTCTCCCTCAGTCGATGCGACGACGCCACGGTCTGCCGATGCGACGGACGCATACCTTCGGACCGTTGCGGAAATCGAACGGCTCCGTGGCGAAGGTGCGCCGGATCCTGCGGCGTGGAGCGACCCATCTGCGGCCACTGAGCGCTTGATGAAGCTGGATGCGTTGATCGAGGCGTCCCGCGAGGCGCTTCGTACGGCGCCCACGGACCCGGCGCTCAATGATTTCCTGTTCGATGTCGTGGACGAGCGGGACTCCCTCGCCGGTCGGCTGAATCGATCGCTTCGATACACGTCGGTGGAGTACTGATCGTGCGAACTCGCCGTCTCCTCCTGTCCGCAGTGACGCTGAGCGGAGTCGCTCTCCTCAGCGTCCCGGTGAGTCCAATCGTAGAAGCTGCGGGGTCGCGCCTCGTCGCACAGGAGCATCGGGTGCCAGCCCGGGCTCCGGTCGTCGGCGTGACGGTGTCCCCCGATGCCCCGGGGCGCGCACGAATCGGGGTATTCCTCGATCCCTTCTGTGCGCCGGCCGATTCGACGGCCGAGTGCGACAGATCGCCCGTCGTGGTCTCCGTCGTCGAGGGCGGGCCCGCCGACCGTGCGGGCGTCAGGGCTCGGGACACGATCGTGGCCCTGAATGGAGTTCCGCTGTCTACCTCCGACGGCCGCAAGTCCCTTCAGTCGCTGGCGGCCGGTGAGCCGGTTCGCCTGTCCCTGGCCGGTCCGCAGGGGCGCCGCGAACTGGAGGTGATGCCCGAGGTTCGCGCCCCATCCAGGACGATGCGCTTCGAATGGCGGAGTCCGGCTCCGGATGGTGAGGTCGAACGCGTCCAGGTATTCCGGTTTCCGGCTCCGGAGTTCACCGAAGAACTGGAGATTCGACTCGACTCGCTGGAGGTGGGAGAAGGCGGTCGGGCCTTCGTACTCATCGAGCCCGACGCCGAAGGCAGGCTGAACGTCGAGATCGCGGATCAGGATTCACTGCTCGTGCGATCGCGAGTGCCCGCACCCGATGGCGAGACACGCGCAGCATGGGTCGTGCAGGGCAAAGGCCTCGCACGTCGGCTCGAAGCCGTGCGGGATCGAACCCTCGAAGTCGCTCGAGTGCAGTTGGACAGCCTGGCGCGAATGCACCGGGGTGCCGTCTGGACGTTCACGCCGGATGGCGGACACGGCAGAATCGCGGGTGCCGAGTTGCGGGAAATGACCCCTGAGCTGGCCGAGTATTTCGACGGACAGTCCGACGGCTTGCTCGTTCTCAGGGTGATTCCGGACACGCCGGCTGGTCGACTGGGGCTGCGTGGTGGAGATGTAGTCGTCGAGGTGAACGGACATTCCGTTCCATCCAGCGCCGACTTCCGCCGTGAAGTTCACGAGGGTCAGGATACCGGGATCATGGTAAAGTGGGTACGTAAAGGCATTCTGCAGGAAGGGCTCCTGAAAATTCGCTGACCGCCTGCTTCTCAAGGGACGGGTGTCGCGCCGTACGCGGTCGCCCCAGATTCCAGCCATGAATCCGCGTCCGACACGACAGCCGGCCCGCTCGACTTTCGAGAGACTCTCCGAGCAGCTCTTCGGCGCCATGTCGTCCTGGAAGGGCGAGGATTGGAGCGAGGACAAGTTCACGACTCTCGCGCAGCAGATCTTCGCATTTCAGTTCGAGTACTGCACGCCCTATCGAAACTACTGCTCCGTGCGCGGTGTCTCGCCGAGGTCGGTTCACGACTGGCGTCGAATTCCCCCGGTTCCGACGGAGGCATTCCGCCACGTGGAGTTGAGGACGACTTCCACCCCGGGGGAGCTGCGTTTCCGGACGAGCGGTACCACGCGCGGCTCGAGCCTGCGAGGCACGCACATCGTTCCCGATCCGGAACTGTACCGGGCGTCGCTGCGTGCCGCCTTCCGACGCTTCGTGTTGGAGCCGCGCGGAGGCGGCCTCGACGGTTCGCGGCGTCAGCGACCGGCTCCGGGAGCACCACTCCTCATCAGCCTCGTTCCCCCGTTCGACCCGGCCGATGGATCCTCGCTTTCATGGATGCTCGACGACCTGATCCGGAGCGTGGGTCGACCCGGCTCTCGCTCGATCGCCTCACCGGAAGGTATTGAATGGAAGGCGCTGTTTACGCTCTGTGACGAAGTGTCGGGCCCGGCGGACGACGCCGGTCCGGCCGGTACACCCGTCGTTCTGCTCGGCACCACGCTCGCGTTCGACGCCTGGCTGGATCGGCTCGTGGCATCCGATATGAGCTGGAGATTGCCTGCCGGATCGTTGCTCATGGACACGGGCGGCGCCAAGGGCCGCGAAGGACTGGATCGCGATGCGGTTTTTGGACGACTACTGCCCCGCCTGGGACTCGATCCCTCGCATCTGGTCAACGAGTTCGGCATGACGGAATTGCTCTCGCAGCGATATGGGAGGGGCACCGGCCGTCCGACGCTGACCGGACCGCCATGGTTGCGGACGCTGGTTGTCGATCCCGTGAGCCTCGAGCCGCGACCGGACGGTTCGGAAGGAATCCTATGCCACTTCGATCTCGCGAACCTGGGGTCGGTCATGGGCGTGCTGACCGAGGATCGCGGCATTCGGATCGGCACCGGAATCCGGCTGCTCGGAAGAACGCCCGGTGCTCCTCCACGCGGGTGTTCGCTGGCCACCTCCGAGCTTCTTCGTGCGACGGAGACAGGATGAGCGAGGACATCAGGGGGAAACTCGATCCCGAACGGATTCCGGCCACACCTGCCTGGCACCTTCCGGGCTATGACGGCATCGACGATCCTCCGGAGGGCAAGCCCGATCAGCCGCTGGCGCCCGCGCTGACGGAAAGGGAGGCCACGGCGGTTGCAGAGACGGTTCGTGCCGCAGCGCTCAGGGCTCGAGATGAGCTCTCGTTCAAACAGGTCGTTCGGCACGTATCCCGCGCGGCGATGAGATTGGCAGACCCGGGGGATCCGTTGGGAGGGGAGGCTGAGCTGAGGCTGAAGTCCGGTCTGGGCTGGTCGGAACTGGCGGCACGCGAATCACTGCGGGGCATGGCCCGCGAGTGGACCGAAGATGCTCTCACCTCCCTGGTTCGGTCGGAACTCGGCGATCCCCTCTATCTCGAACGATTCGTCGAGGTTGCCGGCCAGCCGGGGCGATATCGCCGGGCCACCGGTCCGCCCCTGATTCTCCAGATCCATGCTGGCAACGTTCCCGGCGTGCCCGTCAGCGCGGCGATTCTGGCGCTTCTTGCGCGATCCGGCGTGCTTGCGAAGAGTGGGTCCGACGAGCCCTGGATGCTCCCCCTGTTCGCCCGCGCGCTCGCAGACGAGAATGCCCTGCTCGGTAGCGCGCTCGCGGTAACGTCGTGGCCAGGAAATCAGCAGCCGCCAGCCCTCCGGATCTGGGCTAAGGAGTCCGGTAAAGCGATAGTTTACGGAGGTGAGGAAGCGGTCCGTGCGCTCAGAGGTCGCTTACCTCCCGACACGGAAATGATCGTCTACGGACCGAGGATCGGCGTCGCGGTGTTCCTCTCCGATGCCGCCGAAGCGGATCCGGGCCGACTCGCGAAAGACGTTCTCGCATACGACCAGCGGGGGTGCGTATCGCCGCGCCTGGTCCTCGAGGTGGGTTCGAATTCGCTCGAGCTGGCGCGCCGGCTCGAGCGCGAGCTGTCGAAGGAAGCCGGCCGGCTCGGCCCTCCCCCGATGACGGACGAGGAAGCCGTAGCAGTGAGAAGGGCGCGAACCGCATGTGAGTTCGAGGGGATGAAGGATGGGAGCACGCTGGTTCTCGGATCGTCCGATCTGGCATGGACGGTTCTGGCACGAAGTCGCCCCGGCGTTTCCTCGGAAGCGCTGCCGCGTACGATCTGGCTCTACGGGGTGCGGGAGAATGATGACCTGGGTCCACTCCTCCGGCCCCTGGCCGGGAGAATCCAGGCAATCGGCGTGGCGGGACGCGATGGCGCGTCCGGACTGGCAGAATTGGCCGCGAGCCTCGGTGTGAGCCGTGTCTGCCCGGTCGGGTCGATGGCCTGGCCGCCGACCGACTGGAGACAAGAAGGCCGCCATAGATTGCTTCCGTTGCTCGACTGGACGGAATGGGAGAACCAGGATTGAGTCGTTTGGCGCAATCGTGGGCCTGAAAGTAGCTTTTCCACGCTCAGGAGCGATCTGGCAACACACCCTTCAGGGAGGAGAGTCCTATGGCAGGGATGGGGAGGATGGGTCGGGGAAGGGCCTTCAGTGGGAAATCTGCAACGATCACGACGCTGTGTATCGTTGCTGCCGCAACAGTAACACCCGGCCTGGAAGCGCAGCAGTCGGATCCGTCGATGCGGCCACTCGACGGTGACGGCCTGGTGGCGACGGCTCCGGTGTTTCCACCCGTGGTGCCTCCATCACGTTATGACGATGCCCTGACGGCGGGGACTCGATCCCTCGTTGGACGCCCCGGCGCTGGCTACTGGCAGCAAGCCGCCGACTACCGTATCGCCGTCGAAATCGATCCAAAGACCGCCCGCCTCACGGGCAGTGAAACGATTACATATCACAACAATAGCCCCGACCAGCTCAACTCGATCGTGGTGCGGTTCTATCAGAACGTCTTTTCGGAAGGCGTTACTCGAAACCGCTCCGTGACTCTGACGGGTGGGATCGATCTGAATCGAATTGCGGTGAACGGCCTCGATCTGGGCGAACTGGAAGCGCCTCGTTTCGAGAACGGACGGGTGGTGCGCCCGGAAGGACCTGGCTATCGACTCGACGGGACCGTCGCAGTAGTCCAGCTCGAGGAACCGCTCCCCACCGGAGGCTCGGTCGAGCTCGAAGTCGACTGGGGATTCACGGTGTCCGGCGGCGGCGGCTTCCGGAATGGCCACCTGGACAACTCGGTGTTCAACGTCGCCCAGTGGTACCCCCAGGTCTCCGTCTATGACGACGTGTTTGGCTGGGACAGGAGTCAGTATCTCGGGAATGGCGAATTCTACGTGGGATACGGTCGCTTCGAGGTCGATGTGACCGTTCCTGAGGGCTGGGTCGTTGTGGGGACCGGCATGCTTCAGAACCCGGATGAAGTGCTGAGGCCTGAGCAGGTCCGGGCGTTGCGTTCAGCGCCCGCGCTGGACACGGTGATCGCGGTCGTGTCGGAAGGTGATCTGGAAGCGGGGAACGCCACGAGACCGAGTGAGACAGGCAAGCTGACCTGGAGGTTCGCCGCTGACAGCGTTCGCGACTTCGCCTTTGCCGCGTCGGATCGATACCTGTGGCACGTCACGGGTGCCGATACCGGCAATCCCGGGCATCGAGCGCTGATCCAGAACGTGTACACGCCAGACAACGCGCACTGGTCCGAGGCCACGCTGTACGCGAAGCACGCGATCGAGTTCTTCTCCGATTACATCCTTCCGTACCCCTATCCCCAGGCAACCGCGGCCATGGGCCCTCCGCAGGTGAACGGGATGGAGTACCCAATGGTCACCTTCATTACGCATCGGGCCTCGGGACGAGGCCTGAACGGGGTAGTCACGCACGAGCTGAGCCACTTCTGGATGCCCATGATCGTGGGAACGAAGGAGATGGCCTACGCGTGGATGGACGAGGGTTTCACCGTCTTCAACACGGCCCTCGCCATGGACGACTGGTACGAGACCTCGGACAGCCGCAAGGGCAGCATGAACGGCTATCTTCAGGCGGCTCGATTCGAGGCGGAGGTACCGATCATGCGCCATACCGATTACGCCGACAATCCGTTCGGGCGCTCGGTCGCGGCCTACAGCAAGCCGGGGACCCTGCTTCATTCGCTCCGGCACATGTTGGGCGCCGAACGATTCGACGAGTTCTACAGGGACTACGCGCGAACCTGGGCGTTCAAGCACCCGATGCCCTGGGACTTCTTCAATATGGCGGAGGAAGCGGCGGGCACGGACCTGGACTGGTTCTGGCAGGCCTGGTTCTACGACACGGCCGTTCTGGATCAGGCGATTTCGGAGGTGCGAACCACCGGAGAAGGAGTCGATGTGACCGTCGAGAACCTCGAATGGGGCGTAATGCCGGTCGAGATTCGGGTGGGTTCCGGGGACGGCTCGACGGAGACGGTCGTTCTGCCGGCCTCTGTGTGGGCGGGAACCCGCTCGGTGACCACTTCGGTACCGTTCGAAGGTGACGTGGACCAGGTAGTGATCGATCCCGATGAATGGTACCCGGATATCGATCGATCGAACAACAGCTGGAAAAGACCGACCAGCTGAATCGGGAGGACGAGACCATTTCGAGACCGGATGTCGGGTCGAGCGGTGAGGGAATGGGCGCCGGAAGCGTCTGGGAGAGATACGAGCGCTTCTTCCGGGCACCGCCCGAAGTCGTCTTCGAATGGAACGACCCCGAGTCTCCGGCCCGCGGCTGGCTGGTGATCAACAGCTTGAAGGGCGGCGCCGCCGGGGGAGGGACCCGGATGCACGTGGGGCTGGATCGAGAGGAAGTCACGTTCCTCGCCAAGGCCATGGAGCTGAAGTTCGCCTTTGCGGGCCCCTCGATCGGAGGCGCCAAGTCAGGTATCGACTTCGATCCGTCCGATCCGCGTAAGGGCGAAGTGCTCAAGCGCTGGTTTCGAGCGATTCTCCCCGAGCTCGCATCCCGCTACGGAACCGCCGGCGATCTAAATGTCAGCGAGATCGAGGAAGTGATCCCGTGTTGCAGAGAGATCGGGATCAGCCACCCACAGCTGGGTGTCCTCCACGGACATCTGGATCTGGAGGGAGAAGCGCTGGGGCGACGGTCGGAGCTGATGCACATCGGTCTCGATCAGCCCGTGCCCGATTCTCTCGGACTCGCCGGCCGTGAGGCCCGCGTGTTCGGATTGGTAACCGGCCACAGCGTTGCGTGCGCGGCTCTTCGCCTCCTCGAGCGGCAACAGCGCAAGCCGGACGAGACACGGGTCCTGCTGCAGGGCTTCGGAACCGTGGGTGGTGCCGCTGCCCTCTACATGGCGCGATCGGGAATCCAGGTCGTGGGGATCACCGATGCGACGAGTGCGCTGCTCAGATCGGAGGGACTGAGCGCTGAAGATGTGGAGTCCCTTCTCCTGAGCCGCAGCGGCAACACACTGCCCGCGACGAAAGACCGGCTGGTGGGTCCGGAGTCTCACGCGGAATTCTGGAAGCAGCCGGCTGACATGTTCGTAGCGGCTGCCGGATCCGGCAGCCTGGACGCCGGGCGTCTCGACCAGCTCGAAGCGGCTGGCGTCACATCGATCGTTTCCGGGGCCAATCACCCGTTCTGGGCTTCGGAACCCGGCGACACGACACTCGAACAGGAGGCGGACCGGCGATTCGCTGTCATCGCCGACGTCATCGCCTCGTGCGGCACGGCACACGCCTTTGCCTGCCAGGCCAGAAGCGACATGCCACTCCGTCCCGAGCAGGTATTCGACTCGATCCGCGGGACGGTAGAGGCGGCGGTGGACGAGGCGATCCGCCGCTGTGGAAGTGCCGAGACCGGTCTCCTGTCCGGCGCCCTGGAACTCGCACTCGATCGCTGCGGACCTGCAGCCATAACCGAACCGTAACCACGGATATCGACCATGAGTCATAATCTGAGCAGCTATCTGGATGAGAACCGGGACCGATTCGAAACCGAACTCGCGGAGTTTCTCGAGATACCCAGCGTGAGCACCGAATCACGCTACACGAAGGACGTGGAACGATGCGCGAAATGGTTGGCCGAGCACATTGAAAGTGCAGGCGTGAGCAAGGTCGAGGTGATCCCGACCGCCGGAAAGCCGTTCGTCGTCGCTGAGCATGTCGTCAATCCGGATCTCCCGACTCTCCTGGTATACGGGCACTACGATGTTCAGCCCGTGGATCCCGAGGAGCTCTGGGACTCGCCTCCGTTCGAGGCGACGGTGCGCGATGGTAAGGTCTTCGCGCGCGGTTCGAACGATGACAAGGGCCAGGTGCACATGCACATCAAGGCACTGGAGGCGCGTCTCAAGACGGGGCTCGGGATGCCGGTGAACGTCAAGCTCGTGATCGAGGGTGAGGAGGAAATCGGGAGCGTTCATCTCGAGAGCTTCCTCCGCGAGAATTCGCAGAGACTGGCGTGTGACGCCGTCGTGATCAGCGACACGGGCATGCTCGGGCCGGACCTTCCGTCGATTGGGATCGGGCTGCGCGGACTGGCCTACATGGAAATCCAGGTGGACGGACCTTCCGGCGACCTGCATTCCGGCAGCTACGGTGGAGCCGTCACGAATCCCGCCCTGGCACTGGCCGAGATCCTCGCCTCGCTGAAGGACGAGAACGGAAGTGTGACCATTCCCGGTTTCTACGACCGGGTCAGGGAGATTACGCCCGAGCAGCATGCCGCGACGGAAGCACTTCCCTTCGATGAAGAGGATTTCCGTCTCGAGACCGGATCGGTTTCTCTGAATGGGGAGACGGGATTCTCAACCCTCGAGCGGCTCTGGTATCGGCCGGCGCTCGACGTGAACGGGATGATATCGGGATTCACCGGCGAGGGGGCCAAGACCGTATTGCCGGCGCAGGCGCGGGCGAAGGTTTCCATGCGGCTGGTAGCCGACCAGGACCCCGATGAGATCGCCGAACTGTTCGAGAAGCACGTGATGAGCCTGGCACCGGAAGGGGTGCGTGTTCACGTGAAATCTCTTCACGGAGGCTGGCCATGGGGAGCGAACCCGGACAGCCCTCTCTTCGACGCAGCCGCGGCGGCGCTGGAGAAACCGTTCGGCCGCGAGCCCGTCTACGTGGGCGAAGGTGGATCGATACCCATCGTTCCCCTGTTCGAGGAGATTTTCGAGGGGCCAGTCCTCCTCCTGGGTTTCGCACCCCCGGGCGGGAACGCGCATGCGCCCAACGAATGGATGGACCTGTCGGTCTATCACCGTGGCATCGAGACGATCGCCCGCTTGTATGACGAGGTCGCCCACAAAGGAGTATAGAGCGACGCGCTACGCTCTACAGTACTGGTGAGGCACTCTCCCCAGAGTGCCCGAGCCGCCGGCTCACGGAAGGGCCGGCGGCACCAGCATGTCGTAGGACGCCACGTTGTGACGTCCGGGTGTCGAGCGCGTGAATCCCATGACCGTGCCGTCAACCGCGTCCCACGGCCAGAATCCGACAGTGGAACGCTCACCGAGAAACGCACGCTGCGCGTCGACCGTTCCTGGCTCGATCGCGTCGTAGGCTGAGTAGCGGAGCTCGTCGGGTTGTTCGCCCTCCCGGACGATCCACAGGACACCACGCTCCTGGTCGACGAGGACGCCGCGAGCGTTGCGATCTTCCGGTCGAAGTACGCGCTTTCTCGCCTGCGGCGAGTCCGTGATCTCGAAGACGGTGTCCGGTACGGCCTGCGCCCAGGCCCACAAACCGGACTCGCCTCCGTCGAGCGAAAGCTCACCCGAGGAAGCGATCGCCTCCCACATGGCAGGCGGACCATGAGTTCCGACATGGAGAAGGGTGTCGCGCTGGCTGCCCAGCGCATCGGTTCGAATCACTGTGAGCCTGGGAGACTGCTCGTCCCGCCGGTCGATCGTCCCGAAGACGAGCCCGATCGGACGCCGCGTGATTTCGAGGCGCGCCGGAACGAAGCCCGTCTCGAACGCCCGAAGGTGCTCGCCATCCGGGCTGAACAGGTGAACCTGGCTGGATCTCACGTCGAAGGTGAAGATGCCGAATTGCCGCGATACGGCGACCTTTGCTGGCTGCTCGATCTCGGCCGGTGGCTCGTCGAGAACTCCCATCTGCCTGTAATCGGCCCGCAGAGGATCGAAGCGAAACACCGCGCCCGTACCCGGGTCGGCGATCCATGCCACGTCGGGGGATTCAGCCTTCAAGTCATTCGGGCCGTAGGCACGGAGCGGAGTGGAATCGGGTTGTTCGAAGCGAAGAACGGCTTCGGCGAATGGTGCGAACTCGAGCACGGGCGATTCCGGTTCGGTGCATGCAGCCGCGCCGAACGCCAGGACAGCCACCAGCAGGGTGCTGCCACGAACGACACGAACAACAGACCTGTGCGAAGTAGCAGATTTCACGCGCATTCTTTCGATTCTCCCGACACAGATTTGAGCGAAGGCCGCGCCAGGCGGTGGGCACCGGTTCCCGGCGAGCGGGATTCTACAGCCGGATGCCTCGCTCTCCAAGCCCTCAGCGCCGGCATCTTCTCGCAGTCCGATCTTGGGGTTGCCATCTCAGGGGTCTCATCTGACCGACTCGCGCCTGGTTGACAGTTTGATGATAATCTGTTGAGATCACTCCGCATCCTGAGCGTCCCTTTTGGCGGCGGCTTTCGCCACGACGTGTTTTCCGCTTCCGGCTGACTGGCCCATGATCGAGATTCAGAGCCTCGGGGGAATAGCCCTCAAGACCGGCGACGGTGAGCAGGTGCGGCTGCGATCGCGCAAGCACACAGGACTCCTGCTTTATCTGGCGATGTCTCGCCACCGCCTGTTCCGGCGAGAGCACCTGACGTCTCTATTCTGGACCACGCCACCGGATCGCGCGCGCCATTCACTGAGCCAGGCCGTCTACGATCTCAGAACTCATCTCGACGGAGTTCTCATCCGGGGCCCCGGCGAGCAGCTTTCCATCGAGGGCCGCGGGCTGTCGTTCGACGCCCTGGAGTTTGAAGCGGCGGTGAAGGAGGGACGACTCGCAGAAGCAATCGATCTCTATCGAGGCCCGTTCGCGCAGAATCTGGCGGGAGCCGGTACCCGGGAGTTCGACCGGTGGGTGGAGTCGGAGCGGCTGCGTCTACAGCGCCTCGCAGAAGTCGCATTCCGCCGGTACACCGGTGAATGCGAATCGAAGGGACGCTGGGGTGAGATGTGCGTGGCCGCGATGCGGCTCACGGAGATGACGCCCCTGGACGAGGACGCGCACATGTGCTTGATGCGCGGACTCTGGTTGCACGGCGATGCAGCTGCGGCACTTCGACACTACGGCACGGCGATTGAGTATCTGGCTCGAGAGCTGCCCGATGGCCCATCGGATCGGCTCAGCGATCTGGCTGATCGCATTCGGTCCGCCCCATCCGCGAACCCGATCGAGAATCGGGTTGCCGAGCGAGAGACACCATTCCTGGGCCGGGATCGGGAATTCGATCTGCTCAGGTCGGCCCTTCATGGAATGGGCACATCGCGGACCACCGCCGTGCTGATAGCTGGCGAGGCCGGAATCGGAAAATCACGGATCGTCAGGGAATTCGGAAGGATGGTTGCGCTCGAAGATGTGCGCCTGATCGAGAGCCGTTGCTATCCAGCCGAGGAGGAGTTGCCCTACGGGCCGATCGTGGACGCGATCTCGCCAATCGCGAAGGAGGTTCTCGCGGCCGTGCCCTCCAGTCATCGTTTCGCTCGCCTCGGCTACCTGCTTCCGGATTTTCCAAAGCGTCCGGTTCCCGAAGACGAAGGAGTCGATCCTGCGGCATGGCGCAGGCGCCTCTACGAGGAAATCGCCTCGCTGCTCCGTCTGGCCACCGAGCGCCGGCCCATCGTGTGGATCATCGATGATGCCCAATGGATCGACGCGACGTCGGCCGGTCTTTTGCACTACGTGTCCCGGCGACTCGAGGGCACCCGGTTCCTGCTCGTGGTCACCGTTCGCGCTCCACGAATCGGCCGGCTACCGGCGAAGTTGCCCGTCACGCCTCCCGACGGAAGCGGCTTTACCCGGGAGATACGTCTGCCGCCGCTGACCGATGTCGAGATTCGCGAGCTCGTGCTGCACGGTCGTCCTGAGGCTGCCGAGCACCCTGCCGTCGCAATCGCTCAGCGCCTTTCGGCAGGGAATCCGTTTTACGCGCTGGAAGTCTTCATGGCCGCGGAAGCAGCTGCGGAATGGGCCCAGACTCTGGTGGACTGGGATCCGCTCAACGATGAGCGGCTTCGACACGTGCTTGCGGTACGATTCAAGGGGCTCCCCAAAGAGGCGACGAGACTCCTGCAGTGCGTAGCCGTCCTGGAGCGCAACGCCACCCCGAGAATGGTCGCGGCAGTGTCAGGTATGGAACTGGACGCCGCCGCCGACGAGAGCGGAGAGCTCTACGCCCGCGGACTACTTCACGACGACGAGGAGCGCCTCGATTTCGTCAACGATGTCATGCGCGACTACGTCTACGGCGAAATGAGCGGGCTGCGTCGGACGTCGCTCCACTATCGAGCGGGGAAGCAGCTCGAGCTCGAGCCCAATCCGAATCCTGGAATCCTCGCACGACATTTTCACCTTGGCGATGACCGTTCGCGGGCGTACCGGTATGCGATGGAAGCAGCGCGAACCGCCAGTGAGTCCGGAGGACACGCAGAGGCGGCCGTGATGGCTGGCCTGGCACGCAGCACAGCGACGGACCTGGACGAAGAACTGGCGGCGCTGAGAATCATGGCCGAGTCAGAGTTGGCCTCCGCCCAATTGGCCAGCGCTCGCGAACACTTTTCGGAGATTATGAGGCTGCAACCGGAGATGATCGCCGAAGAGAAGATCCG